>NZ_JAFCWX010000001.1:0-372699 GCF_049897805.1 Massilia sp. TWP1-3-3 | reverse complement strand
AGTCAGTCCCAGACCTGACCGAATCGATTGGACAGTTCATTGCAAAACATAATATGGCACCGAAACCGTATATATGGACCGCGAAAGCGACCGACATTCTTGCCAAAGTCACGCGCGCTTGTGCCAAACTTAATAAGCTTCAATCTGTTTGACGCACTACACTAGCATGGGGCACGCATGCCTTGAGCCAGCGCCGCTGCCGTCAACTGTGAAAAGGGATTCATGATGAAACTTGGTAACTTCTCGATCAGTCTCGCGGTGAAAGATATTGCCGTATCGCGCGCCTTTTACGAAAAATGCGGCTTTACCGTCTGGGGTGGTGACCAACAGAAAAATTGGCTCATTCTAAAGAATGGCAGCACGGTCATCGGTCTGTTTCAGGGCATGTTTGAGAACAACATCATGACCTTCAATCCAGGCTGGGACAGCCACGCCAACACGCTTGCCGAGTTCACCGATGTGCGCGATCTGCAGCGCGCTCTCAAGGCAGAAGGCGTTCAATTGCTCAGTGAGGCGGACGAAGCGAGCTCGGGGCCGGCGAGCTTCATGCTGGTCGATCCGGATGGCAATCACATTCTGATCGACCAGCATGTCTGACGGGAGCGATGATGACGCCGCCAACCAACGCTAAGGAATTTTTACCGGTACGTCTCAAGCCAGGCGACGACCTGCGGGGTGCGCTCGAAGCTGTCGGCTGCGGGAAAGACCAGCCATCGGCATTTGTCATTTCCGGCATTGGCAGCCTGGTTGCTGCGCGGTTGCGTTTTGCCGGCCAGGAAAACGAAACCCTTATTGCCGGTCCCTTGGAAATCGTCAGTATTGCCGGCAGTATCACGGCAGACGGCGCGCATTTGCACATGACCGTTTCGGACAGCGCTGGGCGCGTCAGCGGCGGCCATGTTTGCGATGGGAACATTATCAGGACAACGCTGGAAGCTGTCCTGATCCTGTTGCCGGCATGGTCGCTGACGCGCGAAGTCGATACACAAACGGGCTTCAAGGAATTGGTGGCAAGGCCGCGCTCCCATGCAAACTGCTAGCGCGCATTCACGGGAGCGGACACTGCCGGTATGACGTTTGCATTGCGATCAGCGCTGCACCGAAGCCATCAAGGACAAGACATGAGCGTGAAGGCCCTGAAACAAATGTGCCAGGATTTTCCCGGCGTCCAGCACGCGCTGTACGCGCACCCCAGCAATATTCTGGTGTATTGCGTCGGCGACAAAAAGTTTGCCTACTTTAAAACCAGCGACCCCGAAATGTGGCGCTTCAGCATACGCGTCGCGCCCGAACGTTTTCTTGAGCTGACCGACATCACGGGCATCAAGCCTGCGCGCTATATGGGACGCTTCCATTGGGTAACGATCGTCGATCACACCGTGCTGCCGGCAGCTTACCTGGCCGAGCTGGTGGCCTGGTCCTATGAACGCGCGCTGGGCTCGCTCAGCAAGGCCAGCCGCGCGGCCTTGGTCAAGGCTTAGCGCCCGGCAGGCAGCGCAAAGTTGGGCGATAATTGTTCTCTCTCCAATCCGCCCAGGAATAGCCGTAATGTCGACCGATCTGCATCCCGATTTCCCCGTCGTTACCGGCGACTACGTGCTCACGCAAGGCTGGCGCGTCGCACTGCCCGAGCAGTTCAACCGCCGCATTGAAGACGGCAGCCTGGTCTTGTGGCGTCCCGAGCTGACGTTCTGGATCAACGTCTGGCATGGTGAAGGCCAGGTCAAGGTCGACGCCGTCCTGGAGCGTTTGCTGGCCGACGCCAGCGCTGCGCGCAGCGAGGAAAATATCGAGCGCAGCGGCGCCATCGCCCGTTTGAGCTACGAGCTGGCCGAAGATGACGCCGAGCGCAGCGACTCGGGCGGCCGCTCCGTGAACGCCTTCGTCATTGCCCCCACCGGCTATGTGCAGCTGTCGGCCTATTACGACTCGCCTGAAGCGCGGGCGCTGGCTCACGACGTCATCGCATCATTGCGCGCGGACCCGGTGTAGTGCAAGCAATGTGCATGCACTATTCCCGCGGCCTCTCCCTGCCCGTTCCGGCCCGGCTGCTGTTTCTTCCACCGACCGCCAGGACTTGAGCGCCAGGCCGGGCGCCATCTGCACCAGGGTCTTGCTGCTGTGGGGCGATGCTGATCCGATCAGCCCGGTTGCAGTGGGGTAGCGCCTGGCGTCCCCGCTGCCTTCGTCGGCATTGCATGTCATTCCTGGCGGAACGCGCGACCTTGCGTCGCACCTTGCCGCTGTCGTGGCGCCGCTGATCGACGCGCCCCGGTCAACTTCCATGCACTCCCGACAGTAGTTGCCCCGCTATGGCGCCCAACGCACATACTTGCGCCTGGAGAAGTGCTACGATGAGTTGGCGTGTGCGGCGCCGTGTCCGCGCGCAACAAAACACAAGGGACCGCCATGACACCACTCGATTCGCACCATCGCACCTTGGCGCTGCGCATACTGGCCAGGGCCAGGGACTTGACGCTCGCCTCGCTGCGCAGTGACGGCGCCCCGCACGCGACCACGGTCAGCTTCGCCAGCGACGAGCTGGTCATGTACGCCGCGATCGGCATCGACAGCCAAAAAGCCCACAACATCGGCGCCGATGCGCGCGTTGCGCTCACCGTCAATGCGCCGTACCAGGACTGGAGCGAAATACAGGGCATGGCCATCGATGCCGTCGCCGAGATCGTCAGCGAGCCGGCGCAGGTGCGCCGCGCGGGCGAGTTGCTGCTGGCGCGCTTTCCGCAGTACGCCAAGTTTGTCGCCAATACCGGCACGGTGCCCTGGCCGGGTATGCTTTACATCCGCATCGTGCCGCACAGCCTGTCGATTCTTGACTACGCCAAAGGCTTTGGCCACACGACGCATTTTTCCGTATGACAGCTCGTCAAAGCTAATCCGTCTTTGGGCAGCGCGCCGCGTGGCTGCACGTGGCGCATGAACGGTCGACGGCAATGCTATGCATGTCGCAGTGCGCGGTTTGCGCCATCTGCGCGCTCAGGCCGCGCGCGTAGGCCAGGATCAGGCGCAGCGCCGGACCAGGCCGATTCAATTCGCCGGTCAGGACGGCGGCGCTGATCTGGTACGCAAAGCCGGCATCGCATACCACCGCGCTGCAAGGCGACACCTTTTCCTGCAGGAACAGCGGGATCCCAATCACGCCTTCATTGCCCACCAGCGAGATCTCGGTGGCCGTGCCGTTGCCAGGCTGGTAGCTCAGCAAAATCGTGGCCGTCACCGGAAAATACACCTGCACCTGTTGCGTGCCGCTCGCAAAAACAATCTCGCCTGCTGCCAATTCGACCAACACCAGGTGCGGAAACAGGCGCGTGCGCGCCGCGGCATTCAGGCTGGCCAACAGGAGGTTCAAAGCAGGGGCGGGCGGTAGTGGCATGCATTCCAGTCACGGTCGTTGAAAGATATCTGAATGCTAACACGATGTGTTTTGGAAAGTTGTTACCGCGCTGTAAGCGTTGTAAGTCCGCGTCAATGTTCAGGGTACGTCAGTTCGAAAATGCGCCGCTTGCGCGCGTCGATTTCCGCCTGCGTCTGGCGAAAGGCCGGGATGCTGTTGAACAGCTTGTCGAAGCTGCCGTCCTTGATCGCGAGGCGCAAGCCGCGCTCGACCCGCTGCCCGAGCGCGGCATTTTCGCGGCTGACGAAAAAATAAAATGCGATGCGATAGTGCAGGAAAATGGTTTGCTCGACGGCCAGGTTGTCGGCGCTGCGCACGCGCTGCTCATTGTCCGCTTCATAGACGCCGCGCGGCATGTAGTCGAAGCGCTTGGCGCGCAGCATTGGAAACAGGTATTCGTAAGCAATCGAGGTGACTACCGGCAATTTGTTTGCGCGCAGTACCTCGGTCGACGGCCAGTTCACGCCGGCGCCCGCTTTCAGCATGCGCAACTGGTGTAGGGTAAGCACGGCGGAAAAGCGCGGCTGGTTTTCGGCTCGGATCAGGAAAACGCGGTAATCGTTCAGGTGGCGCAGCAGCGATACGGGCACCGCGTACAGGTCGGTTTCGCGCTGGCGGTTCGAGCCGTCCCACATCAGGTTGATGATGCCATTGTTCTTGATTTCCGCGGCCTGGCGCGGGCGGGTCAGCTGCTGGTCCATCTCGACGATCTGGAACGGGCCTTCGGAACGCCTTTTTTCCAGGGCCAGGCGCAGCAGGCGCGGGAAATAGATAGCGTGTGCTGCCCAGGCGTGATGCAGGCTTGGCGTCACCACCCGCAGCAGTTGGGGTGCCCGCGGCGGGGCCGGCGAAGAGCGCCGGCAGGAAACCGAGCACAAGCAAAAAACGGCGCATGCGAAACATCGACCTGCCCTTGAGAAAGCCAAGCGACAGTGTAACCCAGGCCGTCACCGCGCCCAGCGCAACTGCGGCCCGGCAAGTACGACATTGCCGGGCACGCGCCCCTTATTGGTCCAGCGTCCACACGTACGCGATCTTGCCCCATGCCGATTCGGGCACGCCGTTGCTCGTGGCCGGCTTGAACGTGCATAGGCTCAAGGCAGCCACTGCCGCGCGGTCGAGTTCGCGAAAACCGCTGGTACTGGTCACCTTGGCGTCGGCCACATGGCCGTCGGCGGCAATCAGCAAAGCCAGGCCGACGGTGCCGGAGTCGCCGTTGCGGGCCGAGGCGGCCGGGTAGTTGGGCACCGCGCAATTGCCGCTCTGGGCCGCGCGGAAGACTTGCTTTTCGACCGGCTTGGCGGGGATCGCTGGCACGCGCTCGAACGTTTCATGCTCGCCCTCGTTGAACACCACCGAGGCAGTCGGCTTGATGGGCGTCGTTGTCAGTATGGGCGCTTCGGTTGGGAAGGTATCGATGACGGTGGTCGGAACGTAGATTTGGGGCACCGCGTGCGGTGCGGGCGCTTCGACAGGCTCGAGCACGGGCGGGATGACCTTGGGAGCCGGGTCCAGGATGATAATGGCCGCTTCCCCGTCGTGCGACGGCGCCGCAATGCGCATGCTGAGCAAGGCGAGGGCGGCGCCTGCGTGGAGCAAGGTGACGATGGCAATCTTGGCAACTTTATTTCCGCCAATTTCGTAGCTGGACGTGGCATGCATGGCAATCTCCTGGTTGGTGGTGAGGTTTTTTCTACGCTCTGGATAAAATATATGCTATTACCTAGCAAAAGAAAAGCCATTTAATAGCATTTTGATTTCTTGTTGTTTTTTGCCGTCCTGTGCTCCGCTACCCTGCCGGCGCCCGGCAGGGCTGATCGAACCATGTTCAGACTGCCTGCGCGGAGGTTCGCTACGCGCCTGTGCCAGCTGATTTGCATCGGTTCAATGAATTTTATATTGCTAGTTACTAGCAATTTTAGTGCTTATTATTAGTATTGCCGCCAACAGCATCGGCATCGCCAGTTGTGCAAGCCTTGCTGCCTGGTACCGGTACCAGCGGTCGTTGCGGGGCGGGGCGCTCGCTTCAGGCCCCAATGTGTGAAATAATCGCGTTGACGCTTCGCCCATTCCGTCTGCTCCCACACATTGATGCCATTCAATAGTAATCAGAGGAAGGCGAGCGCAGCCGTAATCACAGGAGTATCAAAAGTGCACACTGAGCAAAAATCGATCCGCGTCATGCTGGCAGATGACCACCCCATTGTCATGACGGGCTTTGCCATGTCGCTCGCCGGCGTGGGGATGGACGTGGTAGGGCAGGCCAAAACGCCGGAAGAGGCCGCAGCCATGTACGCCGAGCTGCAGCCAGACGTGCTGGTGCTCGACATTCGCTTCGGCACTGAACTGACGGGCCTGGACGCCGCCGAAGCCATCCTTAAAAAGTTCCCTGCCGCAAAGATCATCTTTCTCAGCCAGTTCGACCAGGATAGCCTGATCAAGGAAACCTACCGCCTGGGCGCGCGCGCCTTTGTCACCAAGGATTGCGATCCGGCCGACCTGGCCACGGCGGTGCGCCATGCGGCCGAAGGCAAGCTGTATTTTCTGCCCCAAATTGCCGAGCGCCTCGCCAACCTGTCGGTGCGCGGCGACGCTTCGCCCCAGTCGCAGCTCGACCAGCGCGGCCTGGAAATCTTCAAACTGATGGCCGAAGGCTTGACCAACGCCGAGATCGCCGAAAAGCTCAACCTGTCGACCAAGACCATCAGCAACATCAGCCAGTCGGTCAAGGAAAAGCTCGGCGTGCACCGCCAGGCATACATCACCAAGCTGGCCGTCAAGCACGGCCTGATCGAGCCCTAGTGGCAGGAGCCAGTCGCGCGCGGGGCCTGCTGGCGCTTGCCCTGGCCGGGGCCAGCCTGCTCTGGAGCGGTGCGGCCGGCGCCGGCGACGTGCAGGGCTTTCGCTTCCAGATCGTCACCGGCGACGATTCGTCCGTCACGCGCCGCATCACCGACGACCTGTACAAGCGCCTGGTGCCGGTCTTTGGCGGCTTTCGCACCGAGCTCGCGCAAAAGCGGCGCATGGTCTACATCACCATCGGCCCGGTCGCGCTGCGCAACGTGATTACCCGCAAGTGCGACTGCGTCGTGATTGCCGCCTTCACCTCCAGCCAGGTGTGGCGCTCGGTGACGTCCGACCTGCCCACCCCGCGCCTGATGTCGATGACCGCCATCTACGCCGAGCCGGCGCCGGCCGACCAGCTGCGCCTCATTGCGCTGCTGTACCGGCGCCCGGTGCGGGTGGCCGCCATCGTCAGCCATGAAACCGGGTTTCTCAAACCCGTGCTCGGCGGCGCCGCCGCGGTGGAAGTGGAAGACTATTCGGACGGCGACGACATCAACTTTGCGCTCAACCGCGTGGGCCAGGCCCAGGTGCTGCTGGCCATGCCCGACCGCACCGTGTATTCGGCCGAGAATTTTCGCAACATCCTGCTCTCGACCTATCGCCACAACCAGGCCGTGATCGGCTTTTCGGCCGACATGGTGCGCGCGGGCGCGCTGGCCACCACGTACTCGAACATCGAGCATATCAACGCCCATGTGGCGGACCTGGCCAGCGACTTTGTCACCACGGGCGAACTGGGGCCGCCCCAGTTTCCGCGCTACTTTCGCACCGCCATCAACCAGGGCGTGGCGCGCTCGCTGCAAGTGAATGTGACCGACGAAGCACGCAAATTCGGGCGCGAACCTCAAGTCAAACGACAATGAAAAAACTGCGCTTCTGGCAAAGCTGGAGCATCGGCACCCGCATGGCCTTCATCACCATGCTGCCGGTGGCTTTCCTGTTCACGTCCTTCATGGGCTACTCGTGGTACTCGCACCGCGCCCAGGTGGCCGAGGAGCTGGCCGAACGCGGGCGCATCCTGGCCAAGGCGCTGGCCGAAACGAGCGAATACAACGTCATCTCGGGCAACCTGGCCGACCTGCGCCTGACCATCAACGGCCTGGTCCAGTCCGACAAAAGCATTTATCGCATCGACGTTGTCGACGCCGGCCAGAAGATCGCCATCACGGTCGCCTCACAGGCCGCCGTCGACGCCGAGAACCGCTACTACGAAGCGCCGATCATGAAGCAGGTCACGTGGATCAACCTGTTCTCGGACAACGGCGTGCCCCATGTGTCGGGTTCGAGCGACACCAAGCCGCCCACCTTTCCCACCGAACTGGTGGGTTACGTGCGGGTGACGATGTCGCCGTCGAACATGCTCGACAAGCAGGCGCGCCGCTTCCAGATCGAATTGGCGATGGCGGCGCTGGCGCTGGCCGTCTCCGGCGCGCTGGCGTACTTTTTGGCGCGCAGCCTGACCATCCCGCTCAACTCCTCGATCGGCGCGCTACGCGAGATCCGCGGCGGTAACTACCGCGTGGCGCTAGCCGTGACCACCGGCGGCGAAGTGGGCGAGCTGCAGGAGTCAATCACCGAGATGTCGGTGGCGCTGGGCCTGTCGCGCGAAGAACTCGAAAACAAAGTTGCCGAGCGCACCAAGGACCTGGTCGAATCGCGCAATGAAGCGCTGCGCGCCGACGCCGACAAGCGCAAGCTGATTCAAAAGGTGAACTCGATCGTCGAGGACGAGCGCAAGAGCATCGCCATCGAAATTCACGACGAGCTCAACGCTTCGCTGATCGCCGCGCGCCTGGAGTCGCAAAGCATCCTGCACCTGGCCGACAAGCTCGACACCAATGTCCACATCGAAGAAATCAAGCGCAAGTCGCAGGCCATCACCAAGCTGACGCTCGACCTGTATGCGAGCGGCCGGCGCCTGGTACGCCGCCTGCGTCCGGAAGTGCTGGACATGCTTGGCCTGCACGGCGCGGTTGAAGAAATGATCCGCCACTACGACGCCAGCCATCCCGAGTGCCGTTTCGAGTTCCATTCCGAGGGCGACTTTACGCAGCTTGGCAACGAGCTGGCCATTTCCGCCTACCGCATCATCCAGGAAGCGCTGTCCAATGTGCTTAAGCACGCCGGCGCCACGCATGCGCAAGTGTCGCTGATGCTCTCCAACGCCGAAGGCATGCTGCACATCGAGATCGACGACGACGGCAGCGGCTTTTCAACCCGCAGCACGTCGTCGGGCATCGGCATCATCGGCATGCGCGAGCGCGTGTACGCCTTGAACGGCAAGATCGAATTTAGTTCGGAGCCGGAGCGCGGCACCGTGATCTCGATTGCGCTGCCTACCCACCAAGACATTTAACCGAATCGACGCCATGACGATTGACCTGCAGACGCCCTACGAACAGGGCAACAAGAACCAGAGCACCACCTGGGCCGAGTGCATCGCGTGGTACCAGGACCTGGCCCAGCGCTTCCCGCGCGTGCTCGGTTTTTCCGTGATCGGCATGTCCGACGCCGGCTTGCCGATCCACGCCGGCGTGGTGAGCGCCGATGGCGTGTTCGACCGCGAGCAGATCAGGGCGGCGGGGCGGCCCGTCTTTTTTAACAATAACGGCATCCATCCGGGCGAACCGGAAGGCATCGACGCCTGCATGGCGCTGGTGCGCGACTTTTGCGTCGATCCGGCGCGCCTGGCCGCGCTGGGCAAGACGGTGTTCCTGTTCGTCCCGCTGTACAACGTGGACGGCAGCGTCAACCGCGCCAACACCTCGCGCGTGAACCAGGACGGGCCGGAGCAGTTCGGCTTTCGCGGCAATGCGCGCCACCTGGACCTGAACCGCGACTTCGTCAAGTGCGACACCTTGAACGCGCAAGTGTTCAACAAGCTGTTTGCCGCATGGGACCCGGACGTGATGGTCGACACCCACACCTCCAACGGCGCCGACTACCCGTACACCATGACGCTGATTCACACCCAGACCGACAAGCTGGGCGGCGCACTGGGCGCGTTCCTGAAACAGACCATGCTGCCGCACATGTTCGCCGAGATGGCGCGCCGCGGCTGGCCGACCTGCCCGTACGTCAATCCGGTCAAGGACAGCCCGGAGCACGGCATCGCTGAATTTTTGGAGACCGCGCGCTTTTCGACCGGCTTCGCAGCGCTGCACCATACGATCGGCTTCATGCCCGAGACGCATATGTTGAAACCGTTCGCCGACCGGTATGCGTCCATGCGCGCGCTGGTGGAAACGGCGCTCGACTTCACGGTGGCCAACGCCGGCGCAATCATGCAGCTGCGGCGCGCCGCGCGCCAGGAGGCTCGCGCGCGGCGCGAGTGGCCGCTGCACTGGGCGATGGACGAGAGCCGGCCATCGAGTTTTCGCTTCAGCGGCTATGCAGCCCGGTACAGCGCCAGTGAGCTGGGGCAGTACCGGCGCCTGTCGTACGACCGCGACGCGCCGTGGGAGCGCGATATCGCCTACTACGACAACTTCGTGGCCGACATCGTCGTCGCCACGCCGCGCGCCTACGTGGTGCCGCAGGCCTGGCGCGAAGCGGTCGAGCGGCTGCTGTGGAATGGGGTGGCGATGCGGCGGATCGAGGCAGACGAAGTGCGCGAAGTGCAGTATTACCACGTCACGTCAGTCGCTTCGCGGCCTGACGCGTACGAGGGCCATATGTTCCATGACGACGTGCAGCTCGAAAAACGCACGGCGCCGCTGCTGCTGCGCGCCGGCGACTGGTGGATCGATCTTGACCAGGACCGGGCGCGCTATGCGATCGAGACGCTGGAGCCGCAAGGGCATGACAGTTTTTTCCGCTGGGGGTTTTTCAACAGCGTGCTCGAGAAAAAGGAAGCGTATTCGGACTATGTGTTTGAAGATCACGCGGTCGAACTGCTGCGCGAAGAGCCGGCATTGCGCGTGAAGTTCGATGCGTGGAAGGCGGCGCATCCTGAACTGCTTGCCAGCCAGGCGGCCGTGCTTGATTTTATATTGGCCAACTGCGAACGGTATGTAGAACCGGAGTGGCGGCGCTATCCGGTGTTGTCTGTGCTGTAACGCGGGCGTTGGCGCAATGCCCGCTTCGCGCTTTTCCGCCCTACAAGACTGCGACTATGCTGGTTCTACGGTCCGCGATAACCGTAGGGCGGAAAAGCGCGAAGCGCGCATTCCGCCAGGTTGCCAGTTAGCGCGTCTTCTCAATCCAACATCCACCTCGCCTCCAGCGGCGCCAGCCATGTCGATTGATGCGGCGTACGATGACCAGGTGCTGGATCTACGGTCAACAATAACCGCAGGGGCTAGACGCCCCCGCGAGAAAAGCGACCGCGCATTGCGCCAAGCGAGCCGTTAGCGCGTCTTTTCAATCCACCGATCCACCTTGGCCTCCAGCAGCGCCAGCGGCATCGTCCCATCCTGCAGCACCACCTCATGGAACTTCGGCAGGCTGAATTTGGCCCCCAGCGCGGTCTCGGCCCGCTTGCGCAATTGCGCAATTTTCATCGCGCCGATCTTGTAGCCCAGCGCCTGCCCCGGCCACACCATGTAGCGCTCCACGGCACTGCGCGTGACTTCCTCCGAGTCGCCCAAGGTGTCGCGCATGTACTGGATCGCCTTTTCGCGCGACCAGCCCTTGCTGTGAATGCCGGTATCGACCACCAGGCGCGCGGCGCGCAGCATCTCGTCGTTCAGGTGGCCGAAATAATCCTCCGGCTTGTCGAACAGGCCCATCTCCTTGCCCAGCGTTTCCGCATACAGCGCCCAGCCTTCGGTAAAGGCATTGTTCCCGCCGAACTTGCGAAAGTTCGGCAGGTTCATTTCCTGCAGCAGCGCGATGTGAAAGTGATGCCCCGGCTGGCCTTCGTGCAGGAACAGCGTGACCATGCCGGTGCTGCCGTACTTGGTGGGATCGTTCACCACCGACCAGAACACGCCGGGACGCGAGCCGTCGGCGGCAGGCGCCGTGTAGTGGTCCGACGCCGTCTCGCGCGTGAGTTCAGGCTCCAGGCGCAGGTCCAGCGGCGCTTTTGGCATCAAGGTGAACATGGCCGGCAGCTTGGTGCGCAAGGTCGCGTCAAGCTTGCGGTAGACGTCGATGATCTCCTTTTCCGACTTGAACGGGCGGTACTTATCCTGCTTGGCCACCCAGCCCGGCAGTTCGGCTGCCGGCCCCGTGTAGCCCATCTTCGGGCCGACGATCGCATACTGGTCCTGAATGCGCGCCACTTCCTTCAGGCCGATCTCGTGGATCTGGTCGGGCGTGAGGCTGGTGGTGGTCTGGGCCGCCACCGCCAGCTGGTACCATTCACGTCCGCCGGGCAGCTCGCTCCAGCCGGTGCTGGTGCGCGTCGCCGGCAGGTATTCTTTTTCCAGGAAGCTCGACAAACGCTTCAATGCCGGCGTGAGCTTGTTGGCAATCGTGGCGCGGTAGGCGCGGGTCAGTTCAGCCTTGTCCCTGGCGGAAAAAGCGGCGGGCATCTTCTTGATGGCTGTGTAGAAGATGCTCGCTTCCGGCGTGGGGCTGACCAGTTTCTGGAACTGCGGCAGCATCGACAGCGCCGGCGCTTTTTGCAGCACGATCCCGGTCTTGATCCCCTCGCGCATGTTGACGATGGCCTGGTCGGTCCATGCCGGCAGCTGGTTCAGCCGGTTCAGGTAAGCCCTGTATTCCTTCACCGTGGTGAGGCGCTGCGCCGCTTCACCGCTGGCGTAGTTCGCCAGCGTCAGCGGCACGCTGTCCATCTGGTTGAGCGGCAGCAGGTGTTCGGGAATGTGCTCGAAGGATAGGGCGGACTTGAGTTCAAAGTCGAGGATGTCGTAGTTGGTCTGGGCGCCCAGGTCCAGCTCCATGCGGTCAATCGCCTGCAGGCGCTTGAGGTAACCGCGGTACAGCGCAAACTGGCGCGCGCGCATCTTGGGCGCGATCGCCAGGCCGACCTGGTCGTCGAAGCGAGTGTCGCCGTTCTCCGTGGCAGACACCGGCTCGCTGCGCGCCTTGGCGTCGTAGTACTGGTCGGCGATCAGGTCGAGCTGCTTGCGCGCCTTGGCGGAGACAACGCCGGAGACCTTGCCGGCGGTGGGCGGCTGCGCCATGGCGGCAGCCGGGACGAAAGTGAAGGCCAGGGCGGCGCACAGTGCGGTCAGGGTGAGGCTTTTTTTCATTTTTGATTCCGTCAATGAGTGTGGGCGCAACTAGCATGCGCAATTAAAATTTGATGAGCTTCAGGTTCGTGACCGTCGCAAAGGAGGCGACGGCGCCGCCGAGCCACATCGTCCTCGCGCACGCGGGGACCTATAGAGCGGATGCCAATCATTCCTTTTAAATCAATTAGTTATAGTAAGCAGATCAATTCAAGAGGAACACGACGCGTTAGTTCTATGGGTCCCCGCGTTCGCGAGGACGATGTGGTGCAAGTGCAGGCTCCTCGGATGGCAAGTGGTTCCATGCATGCTGAAACTTCGCCGTGTACGCAGTGGCGGCAGCTATCAGTACGTTGCCAGCGCCACCGGCGCGCCATTCTTGAAGGTGTACACCGTCACGGCCGACTTGAGCATGTTCCCGGCCGCGTCATACGCATACATCCCCACCACGCCCTGGTAGCTGCTCGCGTGCATGGCCGCGCCCACCACCGACGGGTCGAGCGAGTTGGCCGACTTCATGGCCTGGGCGATGAACATCGCCTGGTCATAGAACGAGGCCGCGTACACGTCCGGCGCCTGTTTGAAACGCGCCTTGTAGCGCTTCTGGAAAGCCGGTCCCGCAGCTTGCTTGTCGAGGATTGCGCCGCCCTGCGCGCACAGCACGTTCTCGCCCACGGCGTCGCCCCCGAGCTTGGCCATCTCCGGGCTGCACAGCGTGTCGCCGCCCAGCAGCTTGACGTTTTGCAGGCCGAGCGCGCGCATCTGGCGCGCCATCGGGCCGGCCTGCGGCGCATAGCCGCCGAAGAAAATCGCGTCCACTTTTTTGGCCTTGAGCGCGGTCAGGATGGCGGCAAAATCGGTCGCCTTGTCGGTCGTGAATTCGCGCCCCGCCACGGTGAGTCCCGATTTCTTCGCCTGCTTGACGAATTCGTCGGCCACGCCCTGGCCAAAAGCCGTGCGATCATCCACCACGCCGATGGTTTTTACCTTTAACTGTTTGGCGGCATAGTCGGCCATCGAGGAGCCGAGCTGGTTGTCGCTGGCGACAATCCGAAATACATTCTTGTAGCCGCTCTGGGTGACCTTGGGATTGGTGCCCACGGTCGACATGATGATGCCGGCATCGTTGTAGATGCGCGAGGCGGGAATCGCCACGCCCGAGTTGTACGGCCCCACAACGAAGCGCACGCCGGCGTCGGCAAATTTTTGCGCCACGCTCACGCCGGCTTTCGGGTCGCCCTGGTCGTCTTCGGAGACCACTTCGAACTTGATGCCTTTACCGCCGATGGTCATTTTTTTGGCATTGAGTTCGTCAACGGCCAGGCGCACGCCGTTCTCGTTGTCCTTGCCGGCAAAGGCGTTGGTGCCCGACAGCGGCCCGCTCACGCCAATCTTGACCACTTGCTCCTGCGCGGCGAGCGCGTCGGCCACGACTGCGGCGAGCAGGGCGGCTGTCGCCAGCGTCAATACGTTCTTATTCGACAGCATACAAATGTTCTCCGATAAAAGAAGCGGCAATCATCGCACGATTTCAAGTCGTCAGGCCGTGCGAAATCAGTTCCAGCGGCAGCGCGGTAGTGAACTTGATCTGTTCCATCGAGAAAGCTGACGACACGCCCGACAGGTGCGCCGTCTTGATCAGCTTTTTGTAAAAGCGGTCGTAGCCGCCGATGTCGGTGGTGACCACCTTGAGCAGGTAGTCCACGCTGCCGCTCATGCGGTGGAATTCCTGCACCTCGGGCAGCGCGATGACGGCTGCGGCAAAACGGTTGAGCCATTTTTCATCGTGTTCCGGCGTCGTGACGCTGACGAAAACGGTGACCGGCAAGCCTACTTTCTGGCGGTTGACGATGGCCACGCGGGTGTCAATGTAGCCGTCTTCTTCCAGCCGCTTGAGGCGCTTCCAGCACGGCGTACTCGACAACCCGACGCGTTCGCTCAGGGCCGCAACGGAGAGCGTGCCGTCGATTTGCAATGCGGCCAGGATTGCACAATCAAACTTGTCAAGTTGATTCATTCTTTAATTCCGCAAAAGGTGGCATAAGCATGCTCAAGTATAGTCCTGATGTGGAACATTTGGCATATCTTGTCCCCGACAAGGCGATATCATATTCGTTACCACTGCTCACCTCGCCGCCATGAATACCGAAATCTACCTTGACGCCAACGCCACTTCGCCAGTGCTGCTTGCGGCCATCGCCGCCGCCGCCATGGCCATGCGCGAAGGCTTTGGAAACCCCAGCAGCACCCACGCCACCGGGCTGCGCGCAAAAGAGCTGCTCGACGCGGTCCGCGCGCGCGCCTGCGCGCTGCTTGGCGTGGGCGCGGGCCGCCTGTGTTTTACCAGCGGCGCGACCGAAGGCATCCAGAGCGCGGTGCTCTCGGCGCTGTGCGCGGTGCGCGAACGGCGCCTGCGCGGCGAGTATGCGGGCGAGCTGCTGGTCTACGGCGCCACCGAACACAAGGCCGTACCCGAGAGCCTGGCCCACTGGAACCGCTTGCTGGGCACCGGGCTCGAACTAGTCGCGCTCCCCGTGGACCAGGACGGGCGCCATGATCTCGCGCTCCTTGGCCAGCTGGCGCCGCGCGCGGCGATGGTCTGCACCATGGCCGCCAACAACGAGACCGGTGTCGTGTCCGACCTCGACGGCATCGGCGCGGTGCTGGGCGCCGCTGCCGGTCCCGCCTTGTGGCTGGTCGACAGCGTGCAGGCGCTGGGAAAAATGGCGCTGTCGCTGGCGGCCACGCGGATCGACTACGCGCCCTTTTCGGGTCACAAGCTGCATGCGCCCAAGGGCATCGGCATGCTGTACGTGCGCGCCGGCGCGCCCTATACGGCCTTGATGTGCGGCGGCGGCCAGGAGGGCGGCCTGCGCGCCGGGACCGAAAACATGGCCGGCATAGCCGCTCTGGGCGCAGTGCTCGAGGCACTTGGCGACGGCGCCACCTTTCGCTCGCATTCGCAGCTGTCGCAGTTCCGCGAGCGCCTCGCTGGCGCCTTGCGCGCGGCGCTGCCTGGTGTGGTGTTCAACGCGCCGTTTGCCGGTGCTTTGCCGACCACGCTCAACTTTTCGGTTCCCGGCTTGGCGAGCAAGGAGCTGCTGGACCTGTTCGACGCGGCCGGCCTGCGCGCCAGCGGCGGTTCGGCCTGTTCCTCGGCGAAGGCCGCGCCAAGCTACGTGCTCGAGGCGATGCACTTGCCGCACTGGCAGTGCGCAGCGGCGGTGCGCCTGTCGTTCGGTCTCATGGCCGACCAGGGGTTTATTGACGCCGCCTGCGCGCGCATCGCCCGTTGCGGCGCAGCGCTCAGGGCCAGCGCTCCGGGCGCGTCGGCCATGCCGGTCGAGCCTCCCGACGGCATCATGCAACTGGGCGTGGACGGCGCCTGCACCTGGCTGGTGCTTGACGCGGCAAGCCGCAGCTGCATCGTCATTGATGCGCTGGAGCCGCTGGCCTCGCGCATCGCCGACTTCATCGGCGGCCACCAATACCAGGTGCGCGCCGTACTCGACACCTGCGGGCATGTGGCGCACGCATCAGGCGCCCCGGGCCGCGCCGCGTTGCTCGCACTGCTGGAAGGCAGCGGCGATGGCGCCGCCGGCCACGACGCGCCGGGCTGGCCGGGCATCAGTCAGACCCTTGGTCTGGGCGCGCGCATGCTGGTGCGCGTTGCGCGGCAAGATGGCGCCATCTACCTGCTCGGCCAGCGCGCCAGGGACGGCGTGTTGGCCCCGGCCGATGTCGACTTTGCGTTTATCGGGCCGGCGGTCCCGCCACAGTTGGCGTCGCTGGTGGGGCCGGGCACGATCTTGTGCATGTCAAACGATGGCGACGAGCTGCCGTGCACCACGCTCAGGGCGCGCGCCGCGCCACCGGGTGCCGTACAGCGCACGCTCGACGCGGCAGCGCTGTCGGCATTCATGCTCGCGCATGCCGACGCGGTGCTGGTCGACGTGCGCGAGCCGTACGAACATCTGGCCTCGCGCTGCGGCTCGTTGCAGGGACGGTTGACCCACAGCGTCCCGCTGTCGCGCCTGGCCGATCATTTGCCCGGATGGTTAGGAGCAGTGCCACGGCCGCTGGTGTTTTTCTGCCGCAGCGGCGCTCGCAGTGCTCGGGCGGCCGCGTGTCTGCATCGGCTGGGATACGAGAACGCCTGGCATGTTGCGGGCGTACTGGAGTTTGAGGGTGCACCTGAGGAGCTGGCCGTCGCTGCCTGAATGCGACCAGATTCGCGACAGCGATCATCCGTTTGGCGGTTTGCCCTTGAAGGCAGGCCGTTTTTTGCCGCCAGCGTTAGCGACTGTGGGTGGCGATGGCCGTCGACTGATGGCGCACGGCGCTCGCTTCAAGACCGGCGCCGATGGCCAGCACGATGGCGATGGTCAGGACCATGATGGCGGTCCGGCTCCGTTGAACTTGTTTGTATCTTGGTAATCTGTGGTGTGACATGATTTTCCTCGAAGAAAGGTCCGTCGGAAGTTCCAGCTTAGACCCGCGTTTCCGTCAGATATTGCGCTAGATCAAACCCGGAGTGCAGTTTCTGCGCGCAACTGAAGTCTCTCACGGAAATGAAATTTATGCATCTGATATCGAATATTTCATTATATCAATTTCAAATTTTTAACATTGCTGCGATAAAAATGGTGGCTGGCGCACCCGTTTTATTTCCGCATTGCATCTAATTCCAGTCAATCTGGCGTTAATTGCGCCGATCTCCGCTGGTTCAGGCCATTAGCGTCCCGCTGTGTACGTTGGCGCACAGTAGGCGTGGACCACTCGTTTTATTATGGAAACAGCCGTCCGACCCGGTCGCAACGCGCTGTCTGTTCAGCGTCTTGGCTACGCACGCCCACGCGAGGTCCCTGTTGAACGAAGAAAAAATTATACTGGCTGACACGCTCTATTCCTGGCGCAACGCTGCGCTCGATGGCGAAGATCAAGCCGACGAATTCCCCCTACGCTCGGAATTGTTCAGTGCGGCCCAAATGGCAGCGCACGGCAAACACCTGGCCAGCCGTCATGTATTGAGCACCAAGAGCGGCCCTGACAAGCTGCTCGCGCGCCTGTCCGAAAACGCGATCGTCATTTCCGAAACCTGCCACGAACTGACGGCGGCGATCAAGACCGGTCGCCAGATCACGCCCGCCTCCGAATGGCTGCTCGATAACTTTTACCTGATCGAAGAGCAGATCCGTACCGCGCGCCGCCACCTGCCCAAAAATTACAGCAAGGAGCTGCCGCGCCTGGCCAATGAAGATGCCGACGGCACGCCGCGCGTGTACCAGCTGGCCCTTGAAATCATTTCGCACGGCGACGGGCGCGTGGACCCGGAAAGCCTGACGCGCTTTGTCGACGCCTACCAGGACAGCGCCACCCTCAAGCTGGGCGAACTGTGGGCCATCCCCATCATGCTGCGCCTGGCGCTGATCGAAAACCTGCGCCGCGTGGCCGCGCGCGTGTACGACAACCGCACCCAGCGCGACCGCGCCAACACCTGGGCCGACCAGATGACGGAAACGGCCGAAAAAAACCCGAGCGATCTGATATTGCTGGTTGCCGACATGGCCCGTTCAGGCCAGCCGATGAACAGCGGCTTTGTCGCCGAGCTGGCGCGCCGCCTGCAAGGCCAGGGTCCGTCGCTGACGCTGGCGCTGCAATGGGTGACCATGCGCCTGGCCGAAGCGGGACTGACCATCGAGCAGCAAATCACGGCCGAAATCGGTCAGCAGGCCGCCGACCAGGTCTCGATCAGCAACAGCATCGGCAGTCTGCGCTTCTTGAGCACCATGGACTGGCAAGAGTTCGTCGAGACCATGAGCGTGGTCGAGCAGACCTTGCGCATGGACCCGCACGGCACCTACAGCAAGATGGATTTTGCCACCCGCGACAACTACCGCCACGTCATCGAAAAACTGGCCAAGCAGTGCACCTTTACTGAAGTGCAGGTGGCCGAACACGCGCTCGCGCTGGCGCTGGAAAACCGCGACCTGGCCGCCGGCGGCCTGGATGAACGCACCCGCCACGTGGGCTACTACCTGGTCGGCAAGGGCTTGCCGACACTCGAGCACCGCTTGCAGGCGCGCTACGGCGCGGGCGAAGCGATGCAGCGCAACGCGCGCAATTCGCCCGTCTCAAGCTACCTGGGCGCGATCATTGTTTTTACGGCGTTGTTTACCGCCAGCGCCGTGCGCCATGCGCAGCTGTCCGACGTCGACGGTCTGCTGCTGGTGCTGGTGGGGCTGTTTGCGGTGATCGGTTCGAGCCAGCTGGCGCTGGCGCTGGTCAACCTGATGGCCACCCAGCTCACGCGCCCGCACCCGCTGCCGCGCATGGACTTCAAGGACGGCATTTCGTCGGACGCGCGCTCGATCGTGGTGGTGCCCACGCTGATCTACAGCCTGGACAACATCGCCTCGCTGGCCGAGGCGCTTGAAGTTCGCTACCTGGCCAACCGGGATCCGAACCTGCGCTTTTGCCTGCTGACCGATTTCGCCGACGGCGACAAGGAGCACATGCCGGGCGACGCCGAACTGGTCGCCGCCGCCAGCAACGCTATCTTGGAACTGAACGAAAAATACGGCCAGGTCCTCAAGCAGGAAGCCGTCTCCGAGGAAGGCGAAGCGCGCATCGAAGTGCAGCGCCACGAACCGTTCCTGCTGCTGCACCGTCCGCGCCGCTGGAACGAGCGCGAAGGCGCCTGGATCGGCGTCGAGCGCAAGCGCGGCAAGCTGGCCGACCTGAACGCCTTTTTGCGCGGCGGCGCGCGCGACCGCTTTGCGGCGGTGGTGGGCGACACCCACGGCCTGTCCAATGTGCGCTACGTGATCACGCTCGACACCGACACCCAGCTGCCGCGCGACGCCGCGCGCAAGTTCATCGCGACCATGGTGCACCCGCTGAACCGCCCGCAGATCGACAGCAAGGAGCGCCGCGTCATCGAAGGCTACGGCATTCTGCAGCCGCGCGTGGCGTGCGCTTTGCCGGGCGAAAACGCGTCGCGCTACGAGCAGCTGTGCGGCGGCGAGCCGGGCATCGACCCCTACACCCGTACCGTTTCCGACGTCTACCAGGACGTGTTCTACGAAGGCTCGTTCGTCGGCAAGGGCATCTACGACATCGACACCTTCGAGGCCGTGCTGGGCGAGCGTCTGCCCGACAACCAGATTCTCAGCCACGACCTGCTCGAAGGCTGCTACCTGCGCGCCGGCCTGCTCAGCGACGCCCAGCTGTACGAAGAATATCCGGCCCGCTACAGCGACGACGTGAGCCGGCGCCACCGCTGGACCCGCGGCGACTGGCAGATCGCCGCCTGGCTCCTGCCGACGGTGCCCAACGCGCACGGCAAGCGCGAGAAAAATCCCTTGAGCGCGCTGTCGCGCTGGAAGCTGCTCGACAACTTGCGCCGCAGCGTGATCCCGGCCGTGCTGACCGCCATGCTGCTGATGTGCTGGGCCCTGATGCCCAAGCCCTGGTTCTGGACCGTGGCCGTGATTGCCGTGATCTTCCTGCCGAACATGATCAGCGCCATCTGGGACTTGGTCGAGAAACCGCATGACGTCCTGTGGCGCCAGCATTTCTCGACCTCGATGAAAAGCACGCGCCTGATGTTGGGTCACTCGACGCTCACGCTCGCCTTTTTACCCTACGAAGCGTTCTTCAGCCTGGACGCCATCGCCCGCGCGCTGTACCGCATGCTGGTTTCGCGCCGCAAGCTGCTCGAGTGGCGCGCCTCCAGCCTGAACCGATCTTCCACCGATATGGCGTCCAACTGGCGCAGCATGTGGTTCGCTCCCGCGCTGGCCGTCACTGTTGCGCTGGTGCTCGGCTACTTGCGCGCCGAAGCGCTGCCGGTGGCCGCACCAATACTGCTGCTGTGGTTTGTCTCGCCCGTGATCGCCTGGTGGATCAGCCTGCCGATCGAACGCGCCAGCGCCGAATTGGCCGCGACTCAGACCGTGTTCCTGCAAACGCTGGCGCGCAAGACCTGGAGCTTTTTCGAGACCTTTGCCGGCCCCGAAGACAACTGGCTCGCGCCCGACAATATGCAGGAGCATCCGGTCAGGGTGGTTGCCCACCGCACTTCGCCCACCAATATCGGCATGTCGCTGCTGGCCAACCTGACCGCCTGGGACTTCGGCTTCATCACCGCCGGCCAGGTGCTGCAGCGCTGCGACGACACCTTCCGCACCATGGCGCGCATGGAGCGGCACCTGGGGCACTTCTATAACTGGTACGACACCGTCTCGCTGGCGCCGCTGCATCCCAAGTATGTGTCGGCGGTCGACAGCGGCAACCTGGCGGGCCACTTGCTCACGCTGGCGCCCGGCTTGACCAGTCTGGCCGACCAGCCGGTCGTGAGCCGCCAAACCATCGAAGGCTTGCAGATCACGCTGCGCGTGGTGCAGGAGCACGCCAAGGACGCGCCCGCTCCCGTCAAGGCGGCGCTGGGCGCGCTGCAGCTCGCGCTCGCGCCGCTGCAGCTGGGCGCGATCGACGCCCTGCCTGGCATCATCGTCGCCTTGAAGCGCATTTGCGCCGCGGCCGACGCCGTGCTGGCCGCGCTGGCCGGCGTGCTCGACCCGAACCTGCAATGGTGGGCCGCCAAGCTTGCCGTGCAAGGCAGCAGCACGCTCGACGAACTGATGGAGCTGACACCCTGGATGGATGCGACGCAGGACGCCGTCTTCGATTCGAGTCTGTCGCGCATTCCGACGCTGCGCCAACTGGCCGGCTTTGCGCTGACCAGCAGTCCCAGCACCGACCTGGCGCCGAGCGAACGCGAACGCCAGCAAGTGCTGGCCGAGCTGGTCGGGCGCGGCAGCGAGCGCGCGCAGCGCCGCATGGAGCAGATCGCCCGCCTGGCCGAGGAGGCGCGCGCTTTTGCCAATATGGACTTCCGCTTCCTGTACAACCATTCGACCGACTTGCTGGCGATCGGCTACAACGTGTCGGACCGGCGCCTGGACGGCGCCAGCTACGACCTGCTGGCGTCGGAAATTCGCCTGTGCAGTTTTGTCGGCATCGCCCAGGGCCAGTTCCCGCAGGAGCACTGGTTTGCGCTGGGCCGCCAGCTGTGCATCGTCAGCGGCGAGCAATTGCTGCTGTCCTGGAGCGGCTCGATGTTCGAGTACCTAATGCCGCTGCTGGTCATGCCGACCTACGACAACACGCTGCTCGACCAGACCTACCACGCCGTGGTCAACGCGCAGATCGATTACGCCAAGCAGCGCGACATCCCGTGGGGGATTTCGGAGTCCGGCTACAACGCGGTGGACACCGGCATGAACTACCAGTACCGCGCCTTTGGCGTGCCCGGCACCGGCATGAAGCGCGGCCTCGGCGACGATGTCGTCATCGCGCCTTACGCCACCATGATGAGCCTGATGGTCAAGCCGGAAGCGGCGGTCGAGAATTTGCAGCGTATGGCCGACCTGGGCTTCATGGGCAAGTACGGCTTCTTCGAGGCGATCGACTACACCAGCACGCGCCTGCCGCGCGGCCAGAATTTTGCCGTCGTGCGCTCGTTCATGGCCCACCACCAGGGCATGGGCCTGCTCGCGATCAGCTACCTGCTGCACGACCGACCGATGCAAAAGCGCTTCGAGTCCGACCCGCTGTTCCAGGCCACCATGCTGGTGCTGCAGGAGCGCGTTCCGCGCGCCGGCGCGTTTTATTCCAACACGGCAGAACTGGCCGCGATCCGCGCACCGGCCGTGGCGCCGACCGCCATGCCGATGCGGGTCATCACCCAGACCACCACGGTGCAGCCGGAAGTGCAGCTGCTCTCGAACGGGCGCTACCACGTGATGATCACTAGCGCCGGCGGCAGCTACAGCCGCTGGAAAGACCTGGCCGTGACGCGCTGGCGCGAAGACGCCACCTGCGACAACTGGGGCACCTTCTGCTACGTGCGCGATGTGGACAGTGGCCAGTACTGGTCAACGACCTACCAGCCCACCATGGTCGAGCCAAAAAAATACGAAGTCATTTTCTCGGAAGGACGGGCGGAATTTCGCCGCCACGACCGCGGCATCGACTTGCATACCGAGATCGTGGTCTCGCCCGAAGACGATATCGAGATGCGCCGCACGCGCATCACCAACAAGTCGTCCGTCACGCGCACCATTGAATTTACCAGCTACGCCGAAGTGGTGATGGCGCCCGCTGCAGCCGACGCCGCCCATCCGGCGTTCCAGAAGTTGTTCGTGCAGACCGAAATACTGCGCAACGAGAACGCCATCCTGTGCACCCGCCGCCCGCGCGCCAAGGACGAGCAGATGCCGTGGCTGCTGAACCTCATGACGGTGCATGACGGCGCGCTGGTCGACGTCTCGTTTGAGACCAGTCGCGCCGAATTCATCGGCCGCGCCAACAGCACCGTTGCTCCTCTGGCGATGCAGGAAGCCGATCCGCTGGGCGGCATGGAAGGCTCCGTGCTCGACCCGATCGTCGCGATCCGCTACAAGGTGACGCTCAAGCCCGACGAAACCGTCACGCTCGACGTTGTCACCGGCATGACTGAAACGCGCGAGGCGGCGCTGCACCTGATCGACAAATACCAGGACCGCCACCTGGCCGACCGCGTGTTCGAACTGGCCTGGACCCACAGCCAGGTCGTGCTGCGCCAGCTGAACGCCAGCGAATCGGATGCGCAGCTGTACAGCCGCCTGGCCAGCACCGTGATCTATCCGAATTCTGCGCTGCGGGCCGACGCCTCGATCCTGAGCCGCAACCAGCGCGGCCAGTCGGGCCTGTGGGCCTACGCCATTTCGGGCGACCTGCCGATCGTGCTCATGCAGATCAAGGACCCGGCCAATATTGAACTGGCGCGCCAGATGGTGCAGGCGCACGCTTACTGGCGCCTGAAAGGGCTGGTGGTCGATCTGGTGATCTGGTACGAAGACCAGTCCGGCTACCGTCAGCTGCTGCAAGAGCAGATCATGGGCCTGATCGCCTCCGGCATCGACGCCCAGGCGATCGACCGCCCGGGCGGCATTTTTGTCCGCATGCTCGACCAGATTTCGAACGAAGACCGGGTGCTGATGCAGTCGGTGGCGCGCGCGATCCTGTCCGACAGCGCCGGCACGCTGGCCGACCAGGTCAAGCGCGCCACGCCGGTCACGCCCAAGCTGGCCTTGCTGATGGCGGAAGAACGCAAGGAGCCTTACCAGCTACGCGCCGGCATACCGCAGCCGCAGCGCGAACTCATTTTGCACAACGGCACGGGTGGCTTTACGGCGGACGGGCGCGAATACGTGATCCGCACCGACGCGCAGCACCGTACGCCCGCACCATGGGTCAATGTGCTGGCCAATCCCAACTTCGGCAGCGTGATTTCCGAAAGCGGGCAGGCCTACACCTGGGCCGAGAACGCGCATGAATTCCGCCTCACGCCCTGGGACAACGATCCGGTGTCGGACCGCAGCGGCGAGTCGTTTTACATCCGCGACGAGCAGACCGGCGTCTTTTGGTCGCCGACTGCGCTGCCGGTGCAGGCCAGCGGCGAGTACGTGTCGCGCCATGGCTTTGGCTACAGCATCTTCGAGCATGCGCAGCAAGGCATTTACAGTGAGCTGACCACCTTTGTCGCGCTGGACGCATCGATCAAGTATTCGGTCATCAAGCTGCGCAACGACAGCACCGTGCCGCGCCGCCTGTCGGCCACGGGCTACGTGGAATGGGTGCTGGGCGACCTGCGCGCCAAGTCGTCGATGCACGTGACGACCGAACTCGATCCGGTCAGTGGCGCGCTGTTTGCGCGCAACGCTTACAACACCGAGTTTTCGGGCCGCGTGGGCTTTTTCCACGTCGAGGGGCAAGGGCGCACTGTGACGGCTGACCGCACCGAATTCATCGGGCGCAACCGCACGCTGGCCAATCCGGCGGCGATGGGGCGCGCACGCTTGTCGGGCAAGCTTGGCGCCGCGCTCGATCCCTGCGCGGCGATCCAGGTAGTGGTCGAACTGCAGCCAGGCGAAGAACGCGAACTGGTGTTCATGCTGGGTGTGGGCGGGCGCAGGAATGCGGACGCCACCGGCATCATCTCGCAGTACAGCGGCAGCGCCGCGGCCAACGCGGCCTTTGTTAAGGTGCGCGCACATTGGGACCACACGCTGGGCGCGGTCCGCGTCCAGACGCCGGACCCGTCGATGGACGTGCTGGCCAATGGCTGGCTGATGTACCAGACCATCGCCTGCCGCTTGTGGGCGCGCAGCGGCTACTACCAGTCCGGCGGCGCGTTTGGCTTTCGCGACCAGCTGCAAGACGCGATGGCGATGATCCACACCGAACCGCACTTGCTGCGCGAGCACCTGATCCTGTGCGCCGGCCACCAGTTCGTGGAAGGCGACGTGCAGCACTGGTGGCACCCGCCGCAGGACCGCGGCGTGCGCACCCACTGCTCCGACGACTTTTTGTGGCTGCCGCTGGCAACCCACCGCTACGTCATCGGCACGGGGGACCGCAGCGTACTCACCGAGCCGGCCCCGTTCCTTGAAGGGCGCATGCTGAACCAGGAAGAAGAGTCGTATTACGACATGCCGCACCGCTCAGGCCAGACCGGCGACCTGTACGAGCACTGCGTGCGCGCCATCAAGCGCGGCCTGCGCTTTGGCGAGCATGGCCTGCCCTTGATCGGCACCTGCGACTGGAACGACGGCATGGACCGCGTCGGCAACGAAGGCAAGGGCGAAAGCGTGTGGCTGGCCTTCTTCCTCTACGAAGTGCTGCAGCGTTTTTCCGAAGTGGCCGTGGTGCACGGCGACCATGCGTTTGCTGCCACCTGCCGCGCAGAAGCGGTCAAGCTGGCCGCCAACGTCGAAGCGCATGCGTGGGACGGCCAGTGGTACCGGCGCGCGTATTTTGACGACGGCACGCCGCTTGGGTCCCACACCAACGATGAATGTCAGATCGATTCGATCTCGCAAAGCTGGGGCGTAATCTCGGGCGCGGCCGACAAGGTGCGCACCGCGCAAGCCATGGCCGCGGTCGACGCGCGCCTGGTCAAGCGCGACTACGGCCTGGTGCAACTGCTCGATCCGCCGTTTGACGACGGCGTGCTCAATCCCGGCTACATCCGCGGCTACGTGCCCGGCGTGCGCGAGAACGGCGGCCAGTACACGCATGCTGCCATCTGGACGGCCATGGCGTTTGCCAAGATGGGCGACACCGAGCGCGCCTGGGAACTGCTGCGCATGATCAATCCGGTCAACCACGGCTTGAACCCGCGCGATTGCGCCCTGTACAAGGTGGAACCGTACGTGGTGGCGGCCGACGTGTATGCAGTGTCGCCCCACATCGGGCGCGGCGGCTGGACCTGGTACACCGGTTCCTCGGGCTGGATGTATCGCCTGATGATCGAGTCGCTGCTGGGCGTAAGCCTGGCCGCAGAGCGCCTGACGCTGGCGCCGCAGCTGCCGGCCGACTGGCCGGGCTTCAAGCTGGACTACCGCTACCGCCGCTCGGTGTATGCGATCACGGTCACGGCGGGCGATACCGACGCCATGCTGATCGATGGCGTGGTCCAGGCAGGCATGGTGATCGTCATGCAGGACGATGAACGGACCCACCAGGTCGCGCTGCAGGTGCGCCGGCCAACTGTTTAAAACCGTCAAATCTTGATGAAAATGTCCAGTAATGGACATTTTCATCATATCCGCCACACCCCCGCAAATTTATTTGATGAATTTCCGCGAGCAGATTTGCGTGCAAATGGGATATTCAGATCCTGCTCCCCAGCAGGGAAATTCCCCGGCAGAAAGTAACGTTCAGCTTTGTTTAACTTATATCAATTACATATTAATAAGAAAGCTTAATCGAATTTGTAGGTCATATTCCCGTCATGCATAGTTGGGACAATAACAGTGTTGTTTCATAAACGTCCTCGAGGAAATTCAATGCGTCAGAACACCAAAAAGCTCTTGCCTCACCTTGCCATTTTTCTTGCACTGACGGCCGGAAACGCCGCATTCGCATCCGAACTCGATCACCGTGAATTTGAAGCAACCTTGCATGTGCCTTACAAAGCTGCCGCGCAGAACGAAGCGCGCGCCTTCACGCTGGAATTCGACTATCCGTACGTCACCACCGCGCAAGACATCAGCTGGCGCGTCGAGCTGGTCGGCCCCAACGGCCACGTGGTGCAGCGCTGGAATGGCGTGCAGCGCCTGTTCAAGAATGCCGTCAAGGTCGATGTCAAATGGAATGGCCGTGCCGACCCGATCAGCAACCCGGACGGTACCTATCAGGTCCGCATGCAAGCCGTAGCCAACGACGCGCCGCTTGCCGGCAAGGCCGACAAGTCGGCCGCAGGCATCGATGCCGCGCTGGCTGCCGGTGGCGCCGACGTCATCGAGCAAACCTGGGAACTGTCGGTCGGCAAGACCGCTGCCCCGGCCATGCCCGCCTTTCAGGCTTTGAACACCAGCAAGCCGGCGCGCACCGCCGCCAAGACGCAAGACCAGTTGTCGGTCCAGACGATGGCTCCGGCCACCGGTTCGTTGCCGTACACCGTGTATCTTGCCAACCTGCACAGTCAGACCAACCACAGCGATGGCGGCGGCCCTGTCGGCTCCTGTTCCGGTTCGCAAGCGCCGCTGTCGGCCCCGTTCGGCCCGAGCGACGCGTTTGCCTACGCCAAGGGCCGCGGTCTGGACATGTTGATGACGTCCGAGCACAACCACATGTTCGATGGTTCGTCCGGCACCAATACCTCCGCCAACCCGGCCACCGCCAAGGCGCTCTACCAGTCGGGCCTGACGGCGGCGGCGGACTTCAATGCCGCCAACCCCAACTTTCTGGCCGTGTACGGTATGGAATGGGGCGTGATCAACAACGGCGGCCACCTGAATATCTTCAATTCGAGCGATTTGCTGGGCTGGGAATACAACAGCAGCGGCCAGCTGATTGCCGACATCCTGACCGAAAAGACCGACTACGCCGGCCTGTATACAATGATGCGCCAGCGCGGCTATGTGGGCCAGTTCAACCACCCTTCAACCAGCGGCCAGTTCCTCGTGGGCGGCGTGCCGCTCGGCTATTCCGCCGATGGCGACCAGGCCATGGCGCTGTGCGAAGTGCTCAATACGTCGGCGTTCTCGGTCAATACCACCGAAACGGAAACCGGCCGCAGCAATTTTGAAGTTGCCTGCCAAAAGGCGCTCGAATCGGGCTTTCACGTTGCGTTTTCGACCAACCAGGACAATCACTGCGCCAACTGGGGTGCGTCGTACACCAACCGCACTGGTATCCTGATTCCCACCGGCACCCCGCTGACCCAGGATAGCTTTGTCGCCGCCGTCAAGGCGCGCCGCGTGTTCGCCTCGATGGACAAGAATTCGCAACTGGTGCTCACCGCCAACGGCCACGTCATGGGCGAGCGCTTTGCCAACAGCGGCGCGCTGAACCTGGTGGCCAACTATGCCAATACCGCCGGCCAGACCGTGTCGACGGTCTCCATCATCGAGGGCGTGCCGGGCCGCAATGGTACGCCGACCGAAGTGTCGAGCACGGCAAGCACCACCATCACCCCGGCCAATGGCGAACACTATTACTACGCCAAGGTCACCCAGTCGGACGGCAAGATCCTGTGGTCGGCGCCGGTTTGGGTCACTCAGGGTGGCGCGGGCGACAGCGTGCAGCCTACCGTCTCGGCTGCCGAGTCCGGCACCAGCGGCACCATTGTTGTTTCCGCCAACGCCAGCGACAATGTGGGCGTGACCATGGTCGAGTTTTATGTGGACAATGTCCTAAAGGCGAGCAGCAACGTGGCGCCGTATTCGGCCAGCATCAATTCGACCACGCTGGCGAACGGCAGCCACAGCTTGGTGGCACGCGCCTACGATGCCGCCGGCAATGTGGGCGTCTCGACAGCGGTCGCGTTCAGTGTCAACAATTCGACCGTGGACAGCACGCCGCCAGCGGTAACGGCCGCCGAAAGCGGCTCCAGCGGCGCCATCACGCTGTCGGCCATCGCCAGCGACAATGTGGGCGTCAGCACAGTTGAGTTCTATGTCGACAACGTCCTGAAGGGTACGGACAGCACCGCGCCGTATGCGTTGACGCTCGACTCGCTCACCCTGTCGAACGCCAGCCACGCGCTGACCGCCAGGGCGTACGACGCCGCCAACAACAGCACGCTGTCGGCGCCGGTGAACTTCACGGTATCGAACGTGGCGGCCGTCCAGCGCATCGTCAACCCGGGCTTTGAATCGGGCGCGGCATCGTGGACCGCGTCGACTGGCGTGATCACCACCGACGCCGGCCAGGCGGCCCACGGCGGCAGCTGGAAAGCCTGGCTCAATGGCTATGGCGCGGCGCACACCGACAGCGTCTACCAGCAGGTCGCCATTCCGGCGGCGGCCACCAGCGCCACGCTCAAGTTCTGGCTGAAAGTGGTCTCCGCCGAGACCACCACCACGGGTGCGTTCGACACCCTCAAGGTCCAGGTGCGCAGCAGCAGCGGGGCGGTCCTGGCCACGCTGGCGACGTATTCAAACCTGAACAAGGGCGCGACCTTTGTCGAAAAGAGTTTCGACCTGTCGGCCTACAAGGGCCAGACCGTGCGCGTGTATTTCGAAGGCGTTGAAGGCTCGACCGTGGCCACCTCGTTCGTGCTGGACGACGTGACCTTGAGCACCCAGTAAGCGCGCGGTTTTCCGTGAAAACCCACCGCGTGCGGTGGGTTTTTTTACGTCTGCAGTGTTGTATGTATGGACGTACATACGCGCCCGGCGGTGCTATCGCTGGCGTTCACAGCGTGATATTCTGCCAGCGCCCTTAGATGCAGACAAAAACGGAGACAAGATGAAAAAATCAAGCTACCTGCGCGCCGCAGCGTGCGTCGTGATTACCCAGTGGAGCGCGCTGGCGTTTGCGCTCGACCCGCTCAGCTACGCCCGCTACGACCAGGTCAAGACCACCGATCTCCACATGGACCTGAAGGCCGATTTCGGCACCCGCACGCTGGCCGGCTACGCCGAGCTGTCGCTGGCCTGGATCGACAAAGCGGCCACCACGCTCGACCTGGACACGCGCGAGCTGGCGATCAGCAAGATCGAAGCGCAGGGCCCGAACGGCGCATGGCGCAGCGTGACGTACACGCTCGACAAGCTCGACGCCGAAAAAGGCCAGGCGCTGCACATCGACCTGAAAGGCCAGCCGGCCAAGGTCCGCATCCATTACCGCACCGCACCCACCGCGAGCGCACTGCAGTGGCTTAATCCCGTGCAGACTATGTCGGGCAAGCGTCCTTTCATGTTCAGCCAGTCCGAATCAATCGACGCCCGCTCGTGGGTGCCGGTGCAAGATACGCCGGCGGTGCGCTTTACCTACAGCGCCCGGATCGATGCGCCGCAAGGTTTGCGCGTGGTGATGAGCGCCGATAACGATCCCAAGGCGACCGGCAAGGGTGGCTGGCGCTTCAAGATGCCGCAGGCAATTCCGTCCTACCTGCTGGCGATCGGCATTGGTGAACTTGATGTGCGCAAGCTCGGTCCGCGCACCGGCGTGTATGCGGAACCGAAGCGCATCAAGGCTGCGGCCTACGAATTTGCCGACACCGAAAAAATGATCGCCGCCGCGGAGTCGCTGTACGGCCCGTATCGCTGGGGGCGCTACGACATGCTGGTGCTGCCGCCGTCGTTCCCCATCGGCGGCATGGAAAACCCGCGCCTGACTTTTCTCACGCCCACCATGATCGCGGGCGACCGCAGCCTGGTTGACCTGATCGCGCACGAACTGGCGCACAGCTGGTCCGGCAACCTGGTGACCAACGCCTCGTGGAAGCATTTCTGGCTCAACGAAGGCTTTACCACCTACGTCACCACGCGCATCCTGGAGTCGCTGTACGGGCCGGATGTGGCTGCCATGAACCTGCAGGTCGAACAGGAAGAGGCGCTCGCGTCATTGGCCGCCATCGTGCCGGCCACCAAGCAGGCCTTGATCACGCGTGATGCCGATACCTCGTCGACCGCGTATGCCGACGAAGGCCTGGTCTATCCGAAAGGCGCCTGGCTGCTGCGCACGCTCGAGCAGCGCGCCGGGCGCGCGGTGTTCGATCCGTTTTTGCGCGGCTGGTTCGACCAGCATGCGTTCCAGAGCGTGACGACCGAGCAGTTCGTCGACTACCTGCGCAAGAACCTGCTGACCAAGTATCCCAAGGTGATGAGCGAGGCGGAACTCGAAGAGTGGCTGTACGCGCCGGGCATTCCGGCCAGCGCCCGGCGCGAAAACTCGCGCCGCCTGGCCGCGCTCGACACGGCCCGCGCCGCATGGCTTAAGGGAGAACTGCCGACCGCCAAGCTCGATACCAAAAATTGGAAGGCGATCGAGTGGATGAAGTTCCTGAACGATATCGACAACAAGGCGACCGTCGCCCAGTTGAAGGATCTGGACCAGGCTTTTGGGCTTGGCAAGACGGGCAACAATGAAGTGGCGTTCCGCTTTTACCGCGCTGCCATTCATGCCGGTTACCGCGACATTCGTTCGCCCCTCAATGCCTTTTTGATGAGCGTGGGCCGCCAGAAATTCGTCGTTCCGCTCTACACCGCGCTGCGCGCCAAGCCGGAAGACAAGGCCTGGGCCGAGGACGTGTACAAGAAAGCGCGCGAGCGCTACCACCCGCTCACGCAGAAAAACGTCGATAAACAAATGGCCAAACAAGGATAAGACCGTGCATTCCATGAACCGCATTGCAGCAGCGATCCTGCTCGCCTTTAGCGTCGCTACCGTAGCAGCCGAGCCGGCTGCTACAGTGGCACCAATAGTGGGGCAAGTAGCCGCACCTGCCGCCGCGTACGACCTCGACGCTGACGTCGCCCGCTCCATGAAAACCTTCGACGTGCCCGGCATGGCGATCGCCATCGTCAAGGACGGCAAGGTCATCGCCGCGCGCGGCTTTGGCGTGCGCACGCTTGGCGTGAGCGCGCCGGTAGACGGCAAGACGCTGTTTGAAGTGGCGTCCAATTCCAAGCTATTCACGGCCGCCGCGCTGGCCATGCTGGTTGACGAAGGCAAGCTGGCCTGGGACGATCCGGTGACCAAGCACCTGCCGGATTTTCAGATGTACGACGGCTACGTCACGCATGAAATGACGGTGCGCGATTTGCTGGTGCACCGCAGCGGCCTCGGTCTTGGCGCGGGCGACCTGCTGTGGTGGCCGACCACGCAATTTACGACCGACGAAATCATCCACAAGCTGCGCTACATTAAGCCGGCCACCAGCTTTCGCAGCGCCTACGCGTACGACAATTTGCTGTACATCGTCGCCGGCAAGATCATCGCGCAAAAGGCCGGCAAGACCTGGGGCGAAGCGGTGCGCGAGCGCATCCTCGCGCCGGTCGGCATGACCAGCACCACCACCAGCCTGGCCGAGAACGCGGGCAACCCGAACGTCGCGCATTCGCACAGCAAGATTAACGGGAAGATTTCGGTGGTCAAGGCCGTCCCGGCCGACAACGCCGTTGGCGCGGTGGGCATCAACACCAACGCCGAGGACATCGCGCGCTGGATGACGGTCATGCTCAACAATGGCGCGCTCGGCAAGGATGCGGCGGGCAAGGAGCTGCGCCTGTTCAGCGCCAAGCAGGGCAACGAAATCTTCACGCCGCACACGCCGATCAAGATTGGCGAGGGCAACTCCAAGCTGGCCGCCACCAGGCCGAACTTCTTCAGCTATGGGCTGGGCGTGCAGCTGCGCGACTACAAGGGCCGCAAGGTGGCCCTGCATGGCGGCGCGCTGCTGGGCTTTTATTCGCGGGTGTTGATGGTCCCGGAAGAAAAGCTGGGCATCGCGATCCTGACCAACGCCGAAAGCGGCGGCGCGATGACGTCGCTGCAGTACCGGATATTGGATCACTACCTTGGCGCAGCGCCCAGCGACTGGATCAAGCTGATCGACGAAGTGGAAGACGAGGCGCGCGCCAAGGACAAGGCGGCGCAGGCCAAGGCCACGACCACGCGCGCGGCGAAGTCGTCGCCCTCGCTGCCGCTGGCGTCGTATGACGGCGAGTATGAAGACCAGTGGTACGGCAAGGTGTCTATCAAACACGTCGGTAACAAGCGTGTGATGAACTTTACAAAGACGCCTGACCTGACCGGGGAGCTGGAGCACTTCCAGCACGATACGTTCATCGTGCGCTGGAAGGACCGGCACTTTAATGCCGATGCGTATGTGTCGTTCTCGCTGAACCCGGATGGCAGCATCGAGCGCATGAAGATGGCGCCGGTGTCGTCGGAGATCGACTTCAGTTTTGACTTTGCCGATCTGACGTTTACGCCGGTCAGGAAGGCGCCGTAACGCAGTGGGGAAGCGTGGCCTGCGGCGCTTTTTTGCGCTTTTGGCCACGGTGGGGGTGATTCTTCCCCTCGCTTTTCCACCGGAATTAGCGCGATAAGCCAACGTGCAAAATAGGGCACAGGAATCCCGTCTATTTTTCTTCTTGGATGCATGCTGGCTATTTAGCAGCTCACAGTAGGGCATCTCACCGCAGCGCTACGTGAGTTTCTTGATCGAATTAGTCCGATGACGTTTGTGGAGGAGCCGAGAGCGGACAAGTAGCTTTGGAAACAGCATGAATCGACGCCAACAGTATTTTCTACCTCACCCACCCACCCGTGACACCATTGGCTCCGGTCTCTACTGCCCGTCCCAAGCCTTTGTCACCAGCGGCGCCAACGCCGCCGTATAGCGTTTGGCCGCCGCATGCGACAGGTGCGACCACTCGGGAATGTCGGTTTCCTGCAACTGCGGATAATCCTCAAAATGAATTCCGGGCATGCCTGTGCGGCGCAAGAGCTCGTCCCAGGTACGGTCGCGCGGAAAAGCACGCTGTTCGAAGGCGTAGTAATCGCCGCCCGATGGTGGGCGCACAAAAACGATACGCACGCCGTGCGCGCGCAAGGTTTTGACGGCCGCTACGGCGCGCGCAATCTGCTTTTCGCCCAGCGCCGCCGCCTTGGCGGGCGTGTCGATTATTGGCGGGGGTGGACCATTCACGCGCGAGGCCCAGATCGACTGCGCCATTGCCCGGTATGCCGGATCGTCGACGACCTTGGGCCACAAATGGGTATTGCGGTCCGCTTCCATCACGGACAGCTTGCGCACGGGCCGCGGGCCTTTCATTCCGGGCCGCTGCGGCCAGTCGAGACGGGCAACGACTTTGTCAAGCGCGAAGTCCTGGTCGTAAAAAGCGAAATACGGCTCGACCAGGCGCTGGCTGAGCCAGTGACCGATGCGCCGCGACGGTCCCTCCTTGTGGTAGCTCCTGATGGCCGCGGTGCGATAGCCAAAGCCGGAAAAAAACAGGTCCGGCGCTACGCCCACCAAAAGCCGACCCGTGAAATCGGGGTCGGCGGCCAGGTCTTCGAGCGCGAGCACGCTGCTTGTGCCTTCGAGCGCGAGCTGGATCGGGCGCACGCCCGTGCTCTGCTGCCACACGTCGAGCTGCACGTCGAACAGCACGCGCGAGGAACCGATCAGCACTGTGCCCCCGCCCTCGCCCTGATTGATGCGGCGCCGCTGGGCGGCCCACTGGCTGTCGTCATTGGCATAGTAGCCTGTCAATGCCCCGTAATTGCGCCACTGCGCTTCCCATAGGCACACCAGGCCCGCCATGAACGCGAAGGCGCAGGCGCACAGCGGCAGCCAAGGCCGAGCCGGCACGTCGCGCTCCGCCACCGGCTGGGCCACGCCAGGCCGGTCGGAAGCGGTCTGGCGGATCACGAGACCGGGACGGTCAGAACTGAAAGTAGATGAAGGCATTGCCTGCTCCTTGCGCGATGATGATGGCAAAGGCCATCAGGCCCCAGCCCAGTGCGATGATGGGCGCCGGCACGCGCGTCAGGACATTTTCCAGCGTCGTGCCGCGCATGGCCCAGTGCACGAGAAAGATCGAACCGACAATCGCGCCCGTGGTCACCAGCTGCGCCGTCGGTAGCAGCGGGCCGGCCTTGTCGTTCATGCCCGCCATGCCGTTCAGGATGGTCCACGCGCCGCCGAAGGTGTGGGCGCGGAAAAACACCCAGGTCACGTTCACCAGCGCGTAGGTCAGCAGCGCCAGGGCGAACAGGGCCGCCGGGCCTGGTCGCCAACTGCCGAAGCGCCCGCGCAGGAAGCGTTCGGCGCCCAGGTAGAGGCCGTGCAGGCCGCCCCAGGCCACAAAGGTCCAGCTCGCGCCATGCCAAAGGCCACCGAGCAGCATCGTGGCCATCAGCGCCAAATACGTGCGCGCTTCGCCATGGCGGCTGCCGCCCAGCGGAATGTAGAGATAGTCACGCAGCCATGATGAGAGCGTGATATGCCAGCGCCGCCAAAAGTCCGAGAAGCCCACGGCCGCGTAGGGGAAGCGGAAATTGTCCGGCATTGCAAAGCCCAGGCACATGGCCACGCCGATGGCGGTAGTGGAGTAGCCGGCGAAGTCGCAAAAGATCTGGCCGGAAAAGGCGAGCGTGCCCATCCAGGCGTCGAGCATGCCGGGCGGCGCCTTGGCCTCGAACAGACGCTCGGCGGCCGGCCCGAGGAAGCTGTCGGCCAGCACGACTTTTTCGAACATGCCGATTGTCATCAAGGCCAGCCCGAAACCGAGCATGGCGCGGGTCGCTCGGCGCGGTTCGGCAAATTGCGGCACCAGCTCGGTCGGCCGCATGATGGGCCCGGCCACCAGGTGCGGAAAGAAGGTGACGAACAGCGCGTAGTCGAGGAAGCTCTGGGCCGGCGCCGCACGCCGCAGGTAGACGTCGAGCGTGTAAGAGAGCGTGGCGAAGGTGTAGAAGGAAATGCCGACTGGGAGCACGATGTCGAAAGCCGGCGCCTGGTAAGTGACGCCCACCGTTCCCATGACGGCGACGAAATTGTCCATCAGAAAGTGGCCGTACTTGAAGTAGAACAGCATGCCCAGGTTGACGACCACCGACAGCAGCATCCACGCGCGCCGCGCTGCGGGCCGCGCGGCATGCACGAGCTTGTGGGCCGCGTACCAGTCGACGATGGTGGAGATCCACAGCAGCACCACGAAGGGCGGATTCCACGCCGCGTAGAACAGATAGCTGGCAATGAGCAGATTGATCTTGCGGGTGGTCCAGCCCAGCGGCAGCGCGTGCAGCGCGAGCACGATGGCCAGGAAGACCACGAAGGTAAGCGAGTTGAACACCATGGGTGACGCCCTCCGTTATTTAGGCAATCCCGGATCGTCACAAATAGTAGCTCTTTAATAAATCTTTGTAAGCACATCAGAAAAAGTGTTGTTTTCCTGGCATTTTCGGCGCTAGCAGCCTGTCGGACTATGGGTAAAAAAGAAACTTTATTGACCGCTTACTGAAAATTTAGGCTAAATTTCCGCATTTAAATGCCACGAATGGTATCCAGAGCCAATATTTTTCGTTTCAGGCGCGCAATCGTGTTTTAGTTTCGCAAGTCCGACAGGCTGCTAGTGTTCCTCGTACTGCATGTCGATCTGGGCCGGTGTGGCGTCCTTGGCCAGTCACCAAGTAACCAGTCCTTTGGTCGATTGACGGGTACTATGAACTCAGTGACCGTCTGCTTGTGCAGGTCGCGAGCTGAGAGCAGAGGACATGATGGATGCAGGGGCGCGACGGGCGCAGCGACTGCCATGGAAGCCACTCGAGACGAATCCAAAGGATTTGGCTGGTTTTCTGCTTCATCTGCAGTCGTTGTCGCACTGGCCGGCCAGAGAAGAAAATCCTATTTTCCTGTTGGCGGACGGGCGATTTGCCGCCATATTTACTATTGGATAGGTCCGCTTTGCGGCGGCGGCCAAGGTGCAAGGCTATCTTGCAACGTCGAGTACAATCGGCAGCAGTCGGCCAGGTCATTGGCGGCGGAGAGCTGCGGAGGATTCGCTCAAGGAGGGAACTTTATGAGATATGACCTCGGGTAACCCTTCGTTTTACGATCGATAACACGTTAGGCATTTAATGACGCAGTTCCTCCACAACTTTGCATGCTTCGACTGCCAAATCTCTTTCAAGTGGCCGGCGACAAGCAACTCGGCAACGGGCAGCGCGCATCTGGCGGAGTCAGAGCTCGCTCACAACTGTCCGAACTGCGGTCACAAAATGGCATTCATGGGCCGCAACTTTGCCACTCCGTCCAAAGCCGATAACTCTGCATGGCGCGCTGCAAAGTGCCTATGGGAAGCGGGTTTTCGCTATTCAGGCAGCGGCTATCACTCCGATCCGCCACTTGCAAGAACAAAACAAGAGATGGTTGCCTTTGTCGAACAAAACCCAAAGCACGCTCAAAGAATTGGGCGGCCAAGCAACTGGAGCAAATATGCCTGACCCGGCTTTCAACACCGCCTCGACAGTGCACAATCGGCCAAGAGCCGAAGTTCAGATTCACTTCAGTGTCGCTGAAAGGTTTCCCATGATGAGTAAGGAAAGTGCGCCAGTTGCATGGTCGGCACTCATGTACGAGCTTGAAGATGCGCAGGAACACCTGACTTCAATAATCGCTAACATGAACAGCGATGCCAACTTTGATGAGGTAAATCTACGTATCGATCTCGGGCATGTTTTTTCGCATCTGAACCGGGCATGGCATCGCCGCGAGAAAATCGAGGGGTTGGACGAAGTGGAATGGCTGGAAGCGAGCAAGTTTCCCACGGACCTCGACCCAACTTAGAAGTGCGTAGCGTCAGGCCAAGGTCGGCCAGAACCGGCCACTCAGCCGAGCACAAGTGAGTGCATGGAAAATAAATCAGAGTTGCCATTCCAATATGATCAAACATGAGCCCTACGGAAATCGGCTATGTCGCGCCCCAGATTTCATTGTTGCGTATACGCTGGATCCATGTGACGAGCTGAGATTGTCGAAGCCGGGGCAAGGAATGCGTGTTGACTTCCTGTACGACGGGGAGAGTCCTACTGTTGAGGGTATCCACATGATTTGGCCAGAAATCCTCGATGAGGATGGTCGCGTGATGATGGACACAACACCCGGCATATTGCCTAAGAATGGAAAGGCAAATATGTGGGTGTTCGACCCGGCAAGCCGAGATTTTCATGCAAAAAAACTAAAAATTGGAGCCAAAGGTTATTGGGTGCGCGGTAGCTATCGCCTCGCCAGAGTCGTTGTGATCGAAATCTGTAGCTTAGCCCGCTGACTTAGACGCGAGTCTGCTTGACCGGATGCTGCGGCACTTCACAATTTTTTGCGAGTTGCAAGCCGTTCAGTCCCCGTTAGAATTCGGATTTTGTTGTTCATGCCGAACGCACGCTTCGGGGCGACTGCAGTCACTCAGAAAAATAATTTTCGTGGGCCTTTAGTTTTTAGTCACCCGTCACCCGAAGTGAATTGCTGGTTCCCGTACTGCGCCAGCCGCTCCTGCAGCGTCCCGCTGTGCAGCTCAAGCAAATTGTCATCGTAATCATAGAAGTACAGCGAAATCCCTTCGCCTTCCACACGCGCCCGGGCAGGGCGGATCTCCACATCCAGCGCGCGCAGCTTGCGTTCATACTCCACCATGTCGCCGGCGTCGGCGGCAAACGCCACGTGCCGGTACGAACGCGCCACCGGCTCCCCCTTCATCAGCGCCACCCACACGTCGCCCAGCACGAAGAATTTTTCTTCCGACAGCGAATACGTCTGCTTGCCGCTGTCGTAGACTTGCGCCGCGCCCAGCGCGTCACGCCACAACCGCGCAGCGCGCTCCAGGTCACTGACGATCAAAGTAACGTGGCTCAGGCCCCGGATCGCCATTACTTCTTTTTATCCCAGATATCCATCATGTCTTTCGTCCCCTGCAGGCGGATGCCGTTATCGGACAACACGCCGTCGGTCGCCTCCTGCATCTCCTTGCGCCGCACGACCATGTTCTCGCCGCCGCGCTGGTCGAAGTGGATCACCAGCAGTTCATCCTTGGCGTCGCGCAGCAGCGTCACCAGGTGCGCCAGGCTGCGTACCGGCACCTTGTTGACCGAGTAGATCACCGAGCCGAATCGGTTGCTGTAGCCGGTCACCAGCTTGTGCGGGAAAAACGGCGAACTGACCACGATCAGCTCTTCGCGCTCTTTGGTCGGCTGGTCGCCGCGGCGCGTGACGAGGGGACTGGCCACCCAGCCGTAGGCATTGAGCGCATTCGCATTGCCCGTCATGAAATTGAGGAAGTCCGACGTGGCGCGCGAAAACACGATCGGGCCATAGATAAAGTACGACGGATAGCCGCCGTTCAGGTCCGGGATCAAGAGCTGGCGCCCGGTCAATACCGGCACCTGCACGTCCATCGGCTTGCCATCGCGGATGATCGTCAGCGGCACCTTGCCGTTCTTGGCCAGCTGCTGCACGCGGTACTGGAAGCGCACCCGCAGGTTGGTGCCCAGGTTGACCATCGACTGGTTGTCGATGGCCGAGTTGCCGATGCGGGTGATGACGTCCCACTCCTTGAGCGGATAGGCCGGGTCATCCTGGCCGGGGCTTTGCACCACGGCGCCGGTGACCGACTTGTCGAGTTTCAGGAAGGTGCGCAGCACCGGGTTTTCCAGCGTCTGCGTTTCGTCTAGCAGCGCCGGCTTGCCGTCGTAGCGCCCGTCGGCCACGTCGCGCAGGAACAGCTCCACTTCTTCGTTGGGAATGATGTAGCCGATGTTTTGCGCATTGGTCGCCGCGCCAAATGCCAGGCCCACCATCTTGTCGCCGGCAATCGCCGGCCCGCCGCTGTTGCCCGAATTGATGGCGGCGTCGATCTGGATCCGCAGCCCCGCCGTGTCCATGCTGTAGTTGACAAATTCGATGCGCGAGACAATGCCCTTGGTCATCGAGAGCGAGGTGCCGCCGGTCGGGTAGCCATACGCAAAAACCTGGTCGCGCACATTGGGCAGCACGCTGGCGCGCGCCACCGGTGCATGGCTGTTGAAGAAGGTGTCGTCGTCCAGCTTGAGCAGCGCCAGGTCCATGTCGCGCGCCACCGCCACCACCGTGGCCGAGACTTTGTCGCCCGCTTCGTTGGCCTGCACCTGCACCTGGCTCGCGTAGCCGACCACGTGCGCGTTGGTGAGGATGCGGCGCCCTTCTATGACGACCCCGGATCCGGTCACGTCGGCCGGCGACGCCTTGCTCCATGGTTTGAACGGATCGGGGCGGCGCAGCGTCGAGAAGACCTTCACGACCGAGTTTTCGAGGTTGGCAGGAATGGCCGGCGCCGGTGCCGGGACCGCGCTTTCCTTGACTGCTTCTTGGGCCGCGGCCTGGCTGCCGGTCAAAAAGCTGCACGCAGCAAGTGAAAGCACGGCGACGATACGCAGAGTTGTCATGTTCGATTTTCAGGAGGATACCCGCAGGCGCGGGCGGTAGCGCAAATATACACGCTGCGCGCAACTTGCAGAGGCGCCGGCGCATAAAAAAAGGCCCCTTGCGGGGCCTGGAGTGCTTACTTTTTCACGAACTTGAGCGTCATGCGGTCGCTCTCGCCGATGGCGAGGTATTTGTCGCGGTCGACGTCTTTGTTGGCCAGTACTGGCGGCAGCGACCACACGCCCTTGTTATGGTCGGCCGTGTCTTTCGGGTTGGCGTTGATCTCGGACTTGGCCACCAGCTTGAAGCCGGCCGCCTCGATCATCTTGATCACTTGCGCCTCGTGCAGGTAGCCGCTGTCTGGCTTGACCGGCTTGCCGGCGGGCGCGCGATGGTCGACCACGCCGAACACGCCACCCGGCTTGAGTGCCGTGTGCACGCTCTTGAAGATTTGCTTGACCTTGGCGTCACCTTCGCCAGTCCAGTTATGGATGTTGCGGAACGTGACGACCAGGTCGACGCTGCCCGGCGCAGCAAAGTTGTAGGTGGTGGGCACTTCAAACACGCCGCGCTGCACCTTGCCGTACATGGCCGGGTTGGCGCTGAATTTTTCTGTCAGCCTGGCCGCTGCGCGCTTGGCGCCGTCGTCAGTTGACGTGGGCGATTCGCCCGCTGCAATGAGTTTGCCGTGATCGCGAAGGTAGGGGGCGAGGATTTCGGTGTACCAGCCGCCGCCAGGGCTCAGCTCGACCACCGTCATGGTCGGCTTGATGCCAAAGAAGGTCAGCGTTTCGTATGGATGGCGCGCGCCGTCGCGCATCATGTTGGCCGGCGTGCGGTCCTTGCTGGCGATCGCCGCCTTGAGGGCGTCGTCGGCGCCGTCTGCGCCCTTGGCATGTACCGCGCCTGCCAGGCTTGTGGCCAGCATGGCGGCCAGGATCATTCGTTTCATGTGTGTGTGCCTCCGTTGATGAACTGTGACGATAATCCGGTATGCGCGCCGCACGGTCAAGTGGATTCGCATCGGCACCGGCCAGCACGCGGGTTACACTTGCCGTCTCTCGTGATGGACGTGTTTACGCCAACAGCCATGCCTTTGACTTTCCGTTTTCCGTTCGCTCTCCTGCTGTGCGCCGCTTTGCCTGCCTTTGCCGCAGCCCCTCCCGCCATGCTGGACAAGGGCGGGTCAGTCAACGGCATCGCGCTCTTTACTACTTATATGGCCATGGCACCAAGCGCGCAGGTGGGCGATTTTGCCGTCATGACGCGGGGCGACCAGGCTGCAATGGCAGAACCGGTCACGCACGCGACCGCGCTGGCGGGCGCGCTTGCCGCGCCGGGCGACGCTTGCACCCCGGCCCTTCCCACCAGCGCCCTTGGCCGGGGCAGGAGCGGCACCACCACGGTGCTGCTGCGCGTGGGCCTTGAAGGCAAAGTGATCGGCGCCAAGCTCACCGCGTCGAGCGGCTTTGCCGACCTTGACCAAGCGACCATCGCCGCCGCCGGCAAGTGCACATTCACTCCCAAAATCAGGAACGGGGTCGCCATCGAAACGTCGGTGGTGTTCACCCACGTCTGGAAAAGCGCCTCGTCGCCTTTGGCGAGCGCCGCGGCCGCGTCCGCGCCAGCGTCACGCAAGCCGTGCGCGCGCTTCGCCTATCCGGGGGCCGCGTTGGCCAATGGCGAGCAGGGGACTGTCCACATGACATTGCTGATCGACGTCGACGGCAGCGTGCGCGAAAAGAAGGTCGTCAAGAGCAGCGGTTCCGCCGAACTTGACCGGGCGGCGCTCGACGGCATGGCGCAATGCGCGTTCACGCCCGCCATCACCAACGGCTTGCCCGAAAAGTCGCTGCTCTCGTATTCTTACACCTGGACGCTTCATTAGCGCTGGTCGCCCATCCAGGACTTCAGGCCCGTCACCCATTTCTTGGCCGGCAGGTTCATGCTTTTTTTGATCTGGCCGGCGCGCTCGTACAGCACGCTGAAATCGATCTGCGGCGACTTTTTGAATGCGACGACGACGATGTTCGCGTCATGCACTTCGGGCAGCCACACCACCGCATCGAACACTAGCTCCATGTTCTGCAGGTTCTTGTCGTAGTTGCCAAAGTCGCCGAAAACATTGGCTGTCATGATGCCGTCGGGCGTGAGGCAATCGAGGCAGGCCTGGTAAAACTCGGGCGAATCGAGCACCGGGCCGCGCGCCTGTTCGTCGTACAGGTCAACCTGCAGCACGTCGACCGTATTGTGGTTGGCCGGGTCGCATACGAAGTCCATCGCATCCATCTCGCGCACGTCCAGCCGCGCGTCGTTGGGCGGCAGGCCAAACAGCGCGTGGCAAATGGCGATCACGTTCGGATTGAGTTCAGCCACCGTCACCCGCGCCTGGGGAAAGCGGTGATAGCTGAACTTGGTCAGCGCCGCGCTGCCAAGGCCCAGCTGAACGATATGGCGCGGCGTGTCCAGGAACAGCATCCACATCATCATCATCTGGACGTATTCGAGTTCGATAAAGTCGGGCCGGGACAAGCGCATGGCGCCCTGCACCCACGAGGTGCCAAGGTGCAGCGAACGCACGCCTTCAAATTCGGTGGTGGTGGCGGGAGGGTGGCCGGGGGCGTCGAACCGGCTGGCGGGTAGGGTAGGGAGCATGACCCCAATTTTACAGGCCCGCAGCCGGCACCATCAATGGCAGGATCAGCGCCACCGCCAGCCCGCCGCCTTCGCGGTTGCCCAGCGTGATGCGCCCGCCGTGCGCTTCGGCGATTTCGCGCGCCAGCGCCAGGCCCAGACCGGTGCCAGTGCGCTTGGTCGAATAGAAGGGCACCAGCGCGTTGGCCAGCACCGCGTCGTTCATGCCCTGGCCGCGGTCCTGCACTTCAATGCGCAGCAGGCCCTGGCCCGACTTTACGTGCAGCTCCACCTGGTCCGGCGAAGAACCCGATTCGTGCGCGTTCTTGAGCAGGTTGAGCAGCGCCTGCTCGATTTGCCCCGGGTCGAACCAGGCCGGGTCCGCGGGCAGGCTGCCAACGAGCTTGAAGCGCACTTCGGCCGCCAGGCGCCCGACAAAGCTGTCCAACGCGCACGCCTCGACCTGCGGCGTGGGCAGCTTGGCAAAGCGCGCGTAGCCCAGGATGAAGGTTTCGAGGTGGCGCGTGCGTTCCCCGATGGTTTCCAGGATTTGTGGCAGGCGCGCGGTCTGGCCGCGCCGCACCAGTTCCGCACCCGAGTGCGCAAGGGAGGTGAGCGGCGCCAGCGAATTGTTCAGCTCATGGCTGATCACGCGGATCACTTTTTTCCAGGTTTGCACTTCCTGGCGCCGCAATTCCTGGGTCAGCTGGCGCAGCAGCAGCAGCTCGTGCTTGCGCCCGTTGAGCGTAAAGGTGCGGCGCGCCAGGTGGTACACCTCTTCGTCTTCGCGCTCGCCGGCGGTAAACAAACCGTCGCCGCCGCGCGCGAGCGCGTCCACCAGCGCGGGCGCCGCCGTCTTGAGAATGTCGGCCAGGTGATGGCCTTCGAGCTTGCGGCCCTGGCCCAGCAGCTGGCGCGCGGCCAGGTTGGCAAACACGATGGCATTCGCGCTCGACGCGTCGCCCACCAGCAGCATGGCCACCGGCGTGTTCTGGACCATCGTGTCAAGCAGCAGTTCGCGCTGCACCAGCGCCAGGCGCTGCTCGCGCAGCACGTTGCCAAGCGCATTGTGGGCGTCGACCAGGTCCGCCACTTCATCGTTGTGCGGCCAGTGCAGGCCGAACGAAAAGTCGCCGTCCTGGTAGCTGGTGACCGTGCCTTCGAGCGCGCGAAACAGCGACAAAATAGGCCGCAGTTGGGCGCGCATCGTGATGACGGCCAGCGGCACCACGCACGCCATGCAAACGCTTGCGACCAGCAGCGGCTGGCCGGGCAGCAGGTAGTCAAGCGCCAGTGCGAGGCCGACGCCCACGGCCAGCAGCGTGCCCACCAGCGCCGACCAGCGCGTGGCCAGCGTCAGGCGAAAGCGCGACCTGGCTTGCATCACGGCCGCGCAATGCCCAGGCGTTCCATGCGCCGGTACAGCGCCTGGCGCGACAGGCCAAGTTCGGCCGCCGCCTGCGCCACCACGCCGTTGGCGCGCGCCAGTGCCTGCGCCACGCAGTCGCGGTCCGGTTCCACCTCAAGGGCCGGCAGCACCAGCTGCGCCAGGCCCAGATCGGCGGCCTTGATGGCGTCTCCGGGGGCCAGCAGGCAAGCGCGCGCCATCACGTTTTTAAGTTCGCGCACATTGCCCGGCCAGGCATGCGCCAGCAGCGTCGCCTGCGCGCACGGCTCGAGGCGCTTGCCCTTGGGGAGAAAACTGGCCGCCAGCGGCAGAATGTCGTCAGGGCGCGCGGCCAGCGCCGGCAGGCGCAGTTCGATCACGTTAAGGCGGTAGAACAGGTCTTCGCGAAAGGTGCCGGCGCGGATCATGGCGCCCAGGTCGGCATTGGTGGCGCTAATTACGCGCACCTTGACCTGGCGCTCCTTGTTCGAGCCGAGCCGCTCGAAGCGCCCGGTCTCGAGCACCCGCAGCAGCTTCATTTGCCCGGCCAGCGGCAGGTTGCCGATTTCGTCGAGGAACAGGGTGCCGCCGTCGGCCGCCTCGAACTTGCCTTCGCGCGCGCGCGAGGCGCCGGTGTAGGCGCCCGCTTCGGCGCCGAACAGTTCGGCTTCGATCAGTTCGGCCGGCAGCGCGCCGCAATTGAGCACCACGAAGGGGCCGCCGCGCACCGCCGAATTGGCCTGGATGATTTCGGCGATGCGTTCCTTGCCGGTGCCGTTCGGGCCGCTGATCAGCACCGCCACGTCGGCCCGCGCAACCTGGCAGGCCAGGTGCAGCACGCGCTCCATGGCCGCGTCTTGCCAGACCATGCCGCGCAGGTCGAAGCCTTGTTCGAGATCGCGCCGCTGGCGCCGCTGGGACAGTTCGCGCTGGGCGTGCTGCAGCAAGGCGCGGTTGGCCTGGCCCAGCTCGATCAGGTTGGTGACGGTGGCGATCAGGCGGTTGTCGTTCCAGGGCTTGGACAGGTAGTCGGCCGCGCCCGACTTGATCAAGTCTACTGCCGCGTCGAGGTGGGTCCAGGCGGTCAGCAAAATGACCGGCAGGTCCGGGTGGCGGCGCCGGATCTCGCGAAACAGTGCCTTGCCTTCTTCGCCGGAGGTGGTGTCGGCCGAGAAGTTCATGTCTTGGATGACCAGGTCAACGCTGCTGCGTTCGAGCAGGGCCAGGCCTTCTTCGGGCGAGGCGGCGCGCAAGGCGTCGATCTCGTGCAGCGAGAACAGCACTTCAAGGGCGATGGTGATGGCGACGTTGTCGTCGATGATCAGGACGGTGGGCATGGCTCAGGATACCAGCGCGGCAGTGCCGAACGCAATGTAGGCCCACATTTCGCCGTTCTCGTCGAGCTCCGTTTCGACGAAGCCGGCGCTGGCGTAAAAGGCCCTGGCCGTGGGGTTGACCGGTGAATAGCAGATCCACACGCCGGCCGCGCCCGGCAGGGCCTTGATTTCGTCCAGCAGCAGCGCGAGCGCGCGCCGGCCCAGGCCCTGGCCCTGGCGCCGATGGTCGACCATGAAGCGATAAATCGAATACTCGCCGGGATCGCCTTCCTCGGCCAGCGAAACGAACATCAGGAAGCCGACCGCCTGCTCGCCGTCGTAGATCGCGCGCGTGTGGTAGTGCGGATAAAAGCTCGCTTCGGCGATCGAGTAGGCGTTACTGTCGAGGAAGTCGACCTGGTGATCGAGCAAGGGCAGCTTGGTCAGTTGGTCGAAATTGTCGGCGGTGACGGCCCGCAGGCTGACGTTGATGCTCATCGATTTTCTCGGGTAAAGACAAAGCGCGAGTATGCCACGGCGCCAGGCGTTACGCGCTGCGGGTCGCCAAGGCCGGCGAGATGCTGGCCGCGCGCCACGCCGGCCCGTACACGGCAATCACGCCGAGCGCGAAAAACACGCCGGTCCCGGCCAGCAAATACCCAAGCGGCAGCTTGGCCATCTCCAGCTTGGTCACCAGCAGCTGGTTCAAGCCGATCGCCAGCACCGCGCCGCTGGCCACGCCCGCGGCGGTGATCATGATGTTTTCTGTGATGAAGTAGCGCAGGATGTCGGTGCGGCGCGCACCCAGTGCGCGCCGCACCCCGATCTGCTTGCGCCGCTGCGTGACCCACAGGCTGGCCATGCCGACGATGCCGCTGGCGGTGATCACGAGCAGCAGGGCGCTGACGGCAATCAGCGTCCATGACAGCGCCATGTCAGCGCGGTAGCGCTGCTTGCGGTCGCTTTCGGTCGTCTTGGCCGACAGGATCACCGGCGCGGTGGCGTCCTTGTGCAGCGCCGCCTCGGCCTCCTTCATGACCCGGTCGCGCTCACCCGGCGCGGTACGCACCGTGTAGGTGGCGCCCGGGATCCCGCCCACGCCGCGAAACGGCTGGATCAGCGAAAAGTCGCCTTGCTCGTCGATCTGTGCCCCGGGGCTTTGCAGGCGCTCGACTACGCCGATCACCTCGCTTTCTTCGGCGTCATCCCCGACGCCGAAGAACAGCGTCTTGCCGACCGCGCTGCCTGGTCCCGGCCACAGCTTTGCCGCCAGGGCGCTGGTGACGATGACGGTTTTCGGCGTGCCGTTGTGACTGGCCTGGCTGTCGAGCTCGAGCACGTCGTCGGGCTTGAAATCGCGCCCTGCGACCAGCTTGAGCTGCCAGGTGGCCACCAGCGAGTCGCCGGTCTGGTAGATCCATGCGCCGGCACTCTCGTTAAGTTGCTTGCGGTCGACCGAGACGCTGCTGCGGCGGGCCTGGTTCGACAGTGGCATCTGGTTGGTCGTTGCCACCGATGCCACGCCCGGGATCGCGCGCAGCCGGGCCGTTTCGCGTAACTGGAGGGCGCGGTCATACTCGGCCGTCTCCCGTGTCAGGTAACGCGTGCTGACATAGAACACGGAGCTTTCGTCGGCGATGCCGCTCGGGCGTGCCATGACGGCCTGGCGCAGGTTGACGATGTGCAGGGCATTGGCCAGGATTGCCATGCTGATGGCCACCTGGATGGCCACCAGCACGGCGCCTGTCTTGTTGCGCATGAGCGCGGAGAGAATGGGATTCATGAGGATCGTCGCTTTCGGATTCGTTATTGCGCAGTGAGTGCGCTGTTATTGCGCTGTTATTGCGATTTGAGTTGCATGGCCGGCGTGACCTGGCATGCGCGCCACGTGGGCAAGAGGCCCGCCACTACCGCGGCGCCCACCGACAGCACGAAGGTAAAGCCGAGCATGACCCAGTCCATGTGCGCGCCGCTGCCCATCTCGCTCGATTGCATGGAAATCAGGGCCAGCGCGGCGATGGCCAGCAGCAGGCCAAGGATGCCGCCGGCCAGGCCGATGACCGCCGTCTCGACCAGGAACTGGCGAAAGATGTGCTGACGCGAGGCGCCCAGCGCGCGGCGGATGCCAACTTCGGCCGCGCGCACCGAGAATTTGGCCAGCAGCAGGCCAACGGTATTGACCAGGCACAGGACCAGAAAGCCGGAGGCGAGCCAGGCCGACAGCTTGTTGTCGTTGCCGACCACTTTCATGAAGACCAGCCATTCGTTCACGTCGTACAGCGATGGCGCGACCGCCCGCTGATGACGCCCGAGCTTGCGCTGGTCGGCCGAGTAGTTGGCGAGATAAGCCTGGAGCTCGGTGCGCTCGCGCGCGGTTTTGGTCTCGAACCAGAACTGGATGAAGGTGCACTCGGAGGCGAGCAAGCCTTCATAGCCTGGCCCCGGGGTGGCAGAACAATTCATGCTGCCCTGGGGGCTCGATTTCAGGCGCGCCGCCGTGGCGAAAGGGATGTAGACGTCTTCGTCATTGCCGAAATTACCCTCGCCGCCGATCAGGCGGTAGTAGTGCGGCAGGGGCGCAAAGTCATTGAGCACGCCGGCCACCTGGAACGGCTGCCCCAGCATGATGATGCGCTGCCCGACCGGATTAGCCTGGCCGAACAGCTTGCCCGCGATCTGGCGGCTCAGTACGACCACATTGACGCCTGCCGCATCGTCGTCTTCGCTCCATGCCTGGCCGTGCAGGAAGGGCACGTCGAACATGGCGAAAAAGTCGCGCGTGAGCGCCAGGCCATTGGCAGGAAATACCCCCAGGTCCTTGCGCTGCGGTTCGATTGGCGCCGAGATGCCGAACATTGCCGTGCGCCGCTCGCCGACCTTGGCCCTGAGCAGGTTGACCGCGTCCGGATAAGTCATCTGGCGGTCGCCCGCTTCTTCGCCCGGGATGTATCCCTTGAGCGGACCAACGTCGAACTGCGGCACGAACAGACGCTCGCTTTTGTGCGGAATCGGGTCGCCCGACATCACGTGCAGAATCGTCAGCGTCGAAACGCTGGCGGCCACGCCGATGGCTAGCGTGAGCACCATCAGCGCCGTCAGTGCCGGGTTGCGGCGCAGGCTGCGCAGGCCCAGCATGAAGTAATACTTGAACATGTGCGCTCCTTAACCGTGGGTGGCCGACGCGTTCGCACGCGAAGCCGCATCGAACAGCGTGGGCGTCTTGCGCACCAAATCCGACACCTGGCCATCGATGATGTGCACGTTGCGCTGCGAACGGACCGCCAGTTCCGGGTCGTGCGTGACCATCAGGATGGTGGTGCCCTGGGCGTTGATTTCCTCGAGCAGCTCCATGACGCCGCGCGCCATTTGCGTGTCCAGGTTGCCGGTCGGTTCATCGGCCAGCAGCAGCTTGGGCGAACCGGCCAGCGCGCGCGCGATCGCCACGCGCTGCTGCTGCCCGCCCGACAGTTCGGCCGGGTAGTGCTTCATGCGCGAAGCCAGGCCGACCTTGGCCAGCGCGTCCTCGATGCGCTCCTTGCGCTCGGCCGCGTTGAAGCCGCGGTAGCGCAGCGGCACGTCGACGTTATCGAACAGCGACAGATCGGGAATCAGATTAAAGCCCTGGAAGATGAAACCGAGCTTCTCGTTGCGCAGGCGTGAGCGGGCGTTGTCGTCCATGCCCTTGACGTTGACGCCGTCGAGCACATACTCGCCGTCGGTGAATTCTTCAAGCAGACCAGCGATGTTCAGAAAGCTGGTCTTGCCGGAACCGGAAGGTCCTGTGACGGTGACGAACTCGCCCTTGTTGACCTGGATTTCGAAGCCGCGCAGCGCGTGCGTTTCGATCATGTGGGTGCGATAGACCTTGCTCAGATTTTTCATGCGCAGCATGGGGTGTCCTTTTTTTGGGATGGGGTTATTGATTGATCGAGACGCGCGCCGCGTTGGCGAAGGTATCGGTGCCGGCAATGACGACCTTGTCGCCGGGCTTGAGGCCTGCAAGAATTTCAACTGCCGTGATGCTGGTGGCGCCCATGGTGATGGGGGTGCGCACCGCAACGCCGTTCTGCACCACGTAGGCAAAGCGGCCGCCTTCGCTTTCCACGAAAGGCCCGCGCGGCAGCAGCACCACGTTGGGCTTTTCCTCGATCAGCAGGCGCGCCGTCACGCGCTGGCTCTGGCGCAATCCTTTGGGCTGGGCGCCGTCAAAGCGCACGCGCGCCAGCACCTGGTTTTTGACCACTTCCGGCGAGAGCGCCGACAACTTGCCGCTGGCCGTGGCCCCGCCAAGCTGGATTTCGGCCGTCATGCCCAGGCCCATGTCGGCCACATAGCTTTCCGGGACTTCGAGTTCGACTTCCAGGCGCGACAGGTCGACCAGCGTCATGAGGGCGACGTTGGCGGCCACCACGCTGCGGTCTTGCACGGACAGCGTGCCGATGAAACCGTCAACCGGCGCGCGCACGGTCAATTCGTCCACGCGGCGCTGGGCGTTGGCCATCGACAGGCGCTGGCGGTCCAGCTCATTGATCTTGGTCTTGAGCGCCAGGCCCACGTCGTCGCTTTCCAGCACAGCGGCCTTGCCGGCGTGGCGGGCGCGGATCTCGGCCGACGCCAGCGCGTCCTTGGCTTTTTGGAAGTCGATCTTGGCGATGACGCCGTCGTTGGCCACCGCCTGGTAGCGCTCCAGCGTGCGCTGGGCCGACAGGCGATCGATGTCGGCGGTGTCGGCTTCGCGCTGGGCCAGCAGCTTTTGCTTGCGCGAGGCGATATTCTGGCGCGCCACTTCCGCCTCGATCTGCTGGTAGCTCGATTGCTCGCGTTTGAGCGCGTCGGACAGGTCGGGCGAATCCAGCACGGCGAGCACCTGGCCGCGCCTGACGGTGTCGCCGGCGGCCACTTTTAAAGTGACGGTGGATGGCGCGGTGGAGTACAAAGTGGGGCTGACGGCGGCCACCACGCGGCCATTGACGGCGGCGTCGCGCACCAGCGTGCCGCGCGCGACTTCGGCGATGCGCAGGCGCGCACCGTTGACCGACTGGGCGCTCGCGCTCCACTTTGAAAACAGCATGAAGCAGGCAGCCACGGCGGCAACTGCGACGGCGGCGATCAGCAGGCGCCGCTTTCCCTGGTGCGGGGGCGGCGTGCTGAGGACGGCGTCTTGGGAGGAGGTATCTCGGATCATGGTGTGTGGTGTTGACAAGAATGTCATTACCTCCGCAGGATCCGTGCCAGGAGCTAAGTTATTGATTTCGTTCGATGTTTTTAGTCGCGTCCGCTGTCCGGAGCGTCCGGACGGCGGACGTATGGACAGCGGCCGGACACCTTGCGCCGGCCGCGACCGGCGTCAGGCCCCACTTGTGGTTTGTCAAATTGACCATATATCGCGTATATGATGCCGGCCTCGCCGCGCAAGACCTGAAAGATGTCATGCCCGCGTTCGTTTCAAAGCTGTCCGCCTTGTGGACGCTGGTTGCTGCTCACCTGCGTTCGCTGCTGCGGCTCCCCGATCGGGGACCCGGCGACTTCCCTTTCTTGGTCAGCGAGGTCGCGCAGCTGCACCGGCTGCGCACCGACCCGGCCACTGCATCGATCGACGACGCGACCTGGAAAGACCTGCTGCTCGAACCCTATTGCGCGGCGCTGTCGCAAGAGGTCAGCATTTTTGGGCAGCAGGTGCTGTACCAGCGGCTGCGCGCCGGCATGGGCGAGGCACCGCCGGAGCGCGTCAAGGCTTTCCTGGACAAGCCGGAACACGTGCAGGAGCTGCATCGCCAGTGCGAGCCGCTGCGCCGCGCAGACAAGGAAATCGCGTCCTTGCTGTATGAAGATGCGCTGCCGCCGGTGGCCGGATGGGCGCCGTTCACCTGGCTGCTGCCGCTCGCGCTGGTGATTGCGCTGGCGGGCGCGGTCATCTCGCCGCTGGCATGGCCGGTGATCGTTGTGGTGCTTGTTCTCGTGCTCGGCGTGCTGTTTGGCGTGCAGCTGCAGTACGCGCAGCGGGTAGAAGAGTGGCAACGCTCGATTGCGGCGCTGCAGATACTGCTGCGCGTGACGGCCAGTCTGGGTGGCAAGGATGCTGCGGTTGCGGGACGCTGCAGCTTGAGCTTTAGCCGCGCGGTCCTGACCGCCGCCGTTCCCTCCCTGCGCTCTTACCATGACTGGTTTGGCCTCGGCAATGTGAATCACTATTTCAAGAGCATCAAGCGGGTGCGCGACCGCCTGCCGTTGCTGCGCGCCTGCTTCGAGCATGTGGCGATCCTGGAGGCCGACGTCGCGCTGGCGCGGCACCTGCTGGGCGCGGGCACCTTCTGCTGGGCCGAACCCAGCGCCATGACCAGCATCGCGCTTGAAGAAACGGTGCACCCGCTGCTGGCGCATGCGCAGCCGCTCACGCTCGCGCTGCAGGGCAGGGGCGCGTTCATCTCGGGCCAGAACGGCATCGGCAAAAGCACCTTGCTAAGGACGCTGGGGATCAACCTGGTCGCCGCGCGCGCCTTTGGTTTTTGCTACGCGAAGAGGGCGAGCGTGCCGCTGGCGCCGGTGTACGCCAGCATGCAGAGCGAAGACTCGCTGCTTGGCGGCGAAAGCCTGTACATGGCCGAACTGCGGCGCGCCAAAGAGCTGCTGTCGGCCGCCGAGGGGCCGCACCCGGGCGTCTACATCATCGATGGCTCGACGTGCTGGCCGCCAAGGGCATGGTGGTGGTCTCGTCGCATAACCTGGTGCTGGCGTCGCTGCTGGCGCACCGGCTCGACCCGCTGTGCGTGGCGAAGGGAGATGACGGCGTGCTGACGCTGTCGAGCGGCGTGCTGGCGCATACCAACGGCATTGCGCTGTTGTCGGAGCGCGGCTTCGGCGGCGCCGTTCAGGCGAATGCCGGCAAGGTCTTCGACTGGCTCAGTGCCTACCTGGCGCATCCGGCCGACTGCGGCGGGGTGCTGGCATAGGCAATGTATATAAATGCGGGGCCGACCACACTTTAATTACGATGAACGGTGCGCATGCGCTTCCGCAGCAGAATCACCCCGTACATCAACGCAAGCATCGCGATCCATGCGCCGTAGACCACGGGCAGCGAAGGGACGTAGCCGTCAGGCCAGGTAGCCGCCTGCCCGTCAGAGAAATTGGGGCCGCCGCCGTAGCGGATGTCGAAATAAACGTTGCCGAGAAAGTGGATCAGCGCGATGTGGATCACGTAGAACAGCAGCGGATTGCGGCCGAACAGCATCAGCACCTTGTTCTCGCGCATCCGCGTAAAGGCTGCCAGCAGCAGCAAGCCGATGCCCGCCGTAGTGCACAAGTACAGCAGCGACGGCGGGTATTTGTGCACGCGCACGAACGACATCAGATCGAACATCAGGCCGCGGCCCTGCGCTGACCACGGGTCCGGGTCGCCGTAGATGTTCAACGAGCGCAGCGCAACGAAGGCGAGCAGCAGGCCGGCCGCCGAGGCCAGCAGGAAGCGGTCGCGCCGGGCGCGTTCCCACAGGAACACGGGACCGAGCGCGTAGCCGGCGGCCATCAAGCCGACCCATGGCATGAGCGGATACATGATGGCCACCCCGGCCAGCGGGAAGCCTTGCGGGAACGGGACGAAGCCGCCCTGATGCCAGGCTTGCCACAGCACGCTGGCCGGCTTCCAGTTGTCGAAGGCGTTGTGGGTGACGATCAGCAGAACGCCGATCAGGGCGATGGCTGGGCGGGGCAGCCAGACCAGCAACGCCAGGATCATCATGCCCACACCCAGCGCCCAGATCACTTGCAAGATGATCACGTGGTAGCCCAGCTGCCAGCTGAAGGATATCCAGCTGACTTCGAGCGCGAGCAGCATCAAGCCCCGCGTGGCGAGGTAGCGCGACAGGTCGGCGATGCCGCTGCCCTGGCCGCGCAGGAAAGCGGAGCTGCCGGCCAGCAGCACGAAGACGGTGGCGCACAGGTGGGTGATCCAGCGCGTCCAGAACCAGGCGGGCGTGGTGGCTGCGAGGTCTTCGGGGTTGAACGGCGTGGGGCCGAAAAAGTCGCGCGTGTGGTCCAGGGCCATCAGGGCGATGACGAAGCCGCGCAGCATGTCGATGGCGGGCAGGCGGGCTGGCTTGATCATGGGTGCGGTCCTTGGGAAATGTGCACTCGGCATGACATCGTCCTCGAGGCGGTCGCGAAAGGGGCGACAGTGCAGCAAAGTTACATCGTCCTCGCACGCGGGGACCTCTGGCACTTGCTAAGTTGAGCCGTTCTATGGGTCCCCGCGCGAGGACGATGTGTTGCTGCTGCTCTGTCGTCCCTTCTGCTACAGCCTCGTGCGCGGGGACGATGTTGTTTAAGTGTGCTTTATGCTACTTTAGCAATTCCCGTCAATACTGGCGACCTATTTTTCGCGCTCCAGCGGCGTGCCCTTGTCGATCACTTCGCGGCAGTCTCCCTTGAAGGTCGCATTGTCGTAATGGGCCCAGCCGTAACTGTCCACGTAGCGCGGATGCAGCTTGAACCGCTCGCTCATGAAGCTCCACTCCAGGTGCTCGTCCGGATAGCGGATATCGGCCAGGTCGAGCAAGGTATGAAATACATTCTCCGTCGACAGGCGCGCCTGGCTATGCTTGCGCAGCTGCGCAACCTTGGCCGGCCGCTGCGCCAGGTACACATCCGAATACCAGACAAACGCCGGCACGTGGAACTCGAATTGCGTGTTGTGACCGTGAAATGCCAAGTCGCACTTGTTGTCATACAAGGTCTGGCCGTGGTCCGACATGTACATCAAGGCACTGCGCTGCTGCGACTGCTTGAGCATGCCGATCACGTTCGATAAAAACCAGTCTGTATACAAGATGCTGCTGTCGTAGCTGTTGTTCAGTTGCGGCTTGATCTTGGTGTTGGTGTAGACCGGCTTGTCGACGCCGAACAGGGACGGCTGCCAACGGTCGAACTGTTTTGGGTAGCGATGGCTGTAATTCCAGTGGCTGCCCAGCGTGTGCAGCACGATCAGCTTTTTCTTGGCAGGATCGGCGAGCGCGCCTTTTACCGGGTCGAACAAAATCTGGTCGAAATTGGAATTGTTGGTAAAGCCGCCCAGGTTCAGGAACTGGATCACATCGGCTTCCTTGGCAAACACGGACACCGGCGTATCGAACTCGCCAAACGACACCTGGTTCGACAACCAGTATGTCTTGAAGCCCGCTTCCTTGTAGGCGGTCAGAAAGGATTTCTCCGCGAAACCATCCTTCAGGCTCTTGATCGCAGGCTTACGCGAAATCATTACCGGGACCGACAAGCGCGTGGCCGATACCGACGTGATGACGTCCGGCAGCATCACCAGGTTGCTTTCCTTGCCCAGCAGCGGGTTGGTCTCGCGCCCGTAGCCGTTCAGGCTCCAGCGGTCGTAGCGCGACGATTCGCCGATTACCATGACCACGATTTCTCCTTCGGCGTCGGGCACGGCCTGGCGCGCGCCGAACGTGAACTTGCTGTTGCGCGCCCCCAGTTCGGCCAGGTGCTTGCGTTCCTTGTAAAAGTCGAGCCCGCGCGACATCAGCCCGAACGGCCAAGAATTGGCAAACGCATCGAATTCCACAGGCAGGCGCGCGCGGTACGGCAAGGCCTGTAGTTTCAAGCCCGTGCGGTTCGCCGCAGGCACGGCAGCCACGACAGGCACGCTGGCGCCCTTGGCGGGCGCAGCAGGCCGCGCGGCAATGCCGAATTCGACCCCGTAGGCCCACAAGCCGGCGCCGCAGGACAGCACGGCCAGCGCGACCCAGCGCGAGCTGTCGGTCCAGTCCAGCTCGCGCGTGGCGCAGGCCGCGCGGAAACTGGCGATCCACCATGCCAGCGCGGCGACCATTACGCCCAGCATCAGCCACACGGTGTTGCCCAGGAATTCCATCGCTTCCTTGGGACTGGTCTCGGCGATGATGCCCAGGTGGTGGGTCGAAATGCCGGTCCCGTAGTAGGTATACAAATACACTTCGGTGGGCAGCGCCAGAAATGCGGGGAGCAACAGCCAGTGAAACCACGCGGGGCGCTTGAACACGGCCCATACCGCCACCCAGGCCACGAATTCGACACCCAGCACTTGCCACGGCCGCGCCATTGGCTTTCCCAGCAACATTGGTACGAACGGCACGGCCGACAGCAGCAGGTAGGTGAGCAGCAGGAAAATGGCGGCAGGGCGCAGCTTGTAACGCATTGTCAGGGTGGGTAGAATCAGGAGGCCCTTATTATCCCGGGGTTTGCAGCCCCAGAGGAGTTTTTTAATTTCCCGGCGCCAAAAAGGTGGCGGTGACGGTCGTCTTCGGTTGCGACAAGCGGAGCGGAAAGTACCCGATCGCCCAGCCGTTTGTTGACGGCAGGATGGTAAACAGGTTGACCATCCCCGCAATCACGCTTATACTCGCGAGTTCTCGAATTTATTCTGCACATCGTGTGCGCACTACAGCCGCTCCCTCGCGAGTGGCTATCGGCGCCTCCGCTGCAGTCGATCCGGGACTCAGTTTTAGTCCCCGGGCATGTTGCCCGGGTTATTCATGTTGTAATTTTGTTGGATTAATTAACGATGCCAACCATCAATCAACTGATTCGCAATCCACGCGTCGCTCTGACCGTGAAAAGCAAATCGCCGGCGCTTGAAAATAGCCCGCAAAAACGTGGTGTTTGCACCCGTGTATATACGACGACTCCAAAGAAGCCAAACTCGGCTCTGCGTAAAGTCGCCAAAGTTCGCCTGACCAACGGTTTCGAAGTCATTTCGTACATCGGCGGTGAAGGCCACAACCTGCAGGAACACAGTGTCGTGCTGCTGCGCGGCGGTCGTGTTAAAGACTTGCCGGGTGTGCGTTACCACATGGTTCGCGGTGCACTCGATACCCAGGGCGTCAAAGACCGTAAGCAATCGCGTTCGAAGTACGGTACGAAGAAAGCCAAAGCGGGCAAGAAGTAAGCTTATTTAAGCTCGCTTTTGCTTATTAATAGTTGAACCGACCAGAGACGGTCGAGTAAGTGGATGGCTATGATGGCCACCGCGAGTGTGCCCAGCACGCTCAACTGAAGACTGAAAGGAATTGAAATGCCACGTCGTCGTGAAGTCCCCAAACGCGAGATCCTGCCTGATCCAAAATTCGGTAACCAGGATGTCGCCAAATTCGTCAACGTTCTGATGCTGTCCGGCAAAAAATCTATCGCTGAAAGCATCATCTACGGTGCGTTTGAACACATCAAGACCAAGTCCGGCAAGGACCCGCTTGAAGTGTTCGCTACCGCGATCAACAACTGCAAGCCGATGGTCGAGGTAAAATCCCGCCGCGTCGGTGGTGCCAACTACCAGGTGCCAGTTGAAGTTCGTCCAGTTCGTCGTATGGCGCTGTCCATGCGTTGGTTGCGCGAAGCCGCAAACAAGCGCAGCGAAAAATCCATGCCGCAACGTCTGGGTGGTGAATTGCTGGAAGCCGCTGAAATGCGCGGTGGTGCTATGAAAAAGCGTGACGAAGTTCACCGCATGGCTGAAGCGAACAAGGCGTTCTCGCACTTCCGCTTCTAATCAAGGGCCAATCCCGGGCGTACGTCAGCCCGGGCGCGGCCATGCATCTGTTGTTCGAGGCCGGGCTCATTTTGTTCACAAAGTGTTGCTCGGTTTTGTCCATTAAAAGATTTAGGAATAATTATGGCACGCAAGACCCCCATTGAGCGCTACCGCAATATCGGTATCTCGGCTCACATCGATGCTGGCAAGACCACCACGACTGAGCGCGTCCTGTTCTACACGGGCGTGAACCACAAGATTGGCGAAGTGCATGATGGCGCGGCCACCATGGACTGGATGGAGCAAGAGCAGGAACGCGGTATCACGATTACCTCGGCTGCAACGACTTGCTTCTGGAAAGGGATGGCTAACAATTTCCCTGAGCACCACATCAACATCATCGACACGCCGGGCCACGTTGACTTCACGATTGAAGTTGAACGCTCGATGCGCGTGCTCGACGGCGCCTGCATGGTTTACTGTGCAGTCGGCGGCGTGCAGCCACAGTCGGAAACCGTATGGCGTCAGGCCAACAAGTACAAGGTCCCGCGCCTTGCATTCGTGAACAAGATGGACCGTACCGGCGCCAACTTCTTCAAGGTCTATGAGCAGATGCGTGCGCGCCTGAAGGCAAACCCGATTCCGCTGCAAATTCCAATCGGCGCTGAAGAAAACTTCAAGGGCGTGGTCGACCTGGTCAAGATGAAAGCCATCTACTGGGACGACGCGTCGCAGGGCATGAAATTCGACTACCGCGACATTCCTGCAGAACTGCAAGAGCAAGCGAACGAATGGCGCCTGAACATGGTCGAGGCCGCTGCTGAAGCGACCGACGAACTGATGAACAAGTACCTTGAAGAAGGCGACTTGACGGAAGAAGAGATCAAGATGGGCTTGCGTATGCGTACGCTGGCGTCGGAAATCGTTCCAATGATGTGCGGCACCGCCTTTAAAAACAAGGGCGTGCAAGCCATGCTGGACGGCGTGATCGAATACCTGCCGTCGCCGGTGGACATCAAGCCGGTACAAGGCATGGATGAAGACGACCAGCCGACCTCGCGTAAAGCGGACGACAACGAAAAGTTCGCGGCACTCGCGTTCAAGATCATGACTGACCCGTTCGTCGGCCAGCTGATCTTTTTCCGCGTGTACTCGGGCTCGATCAAGTCGGGCGACACTGTCTACAATCCGATCAAGAACAAGAAAGAGCGTCTTGGCCGTATTTTGCAGATGCACGCGAACCAGCGCGAAGAAATCAAGGAAGTCCACGCCGGCGATATCGCTGCAGCCGTTGGCTTGAAAGACGCGACCACGGGCGAAACCCTGTGCGATCCATCCTCGATCATCACCTTGGAAAAGATGGTGTTCCCTGAGCCGGTGATTCAACAGGCTGTCGAGCCTAAGACCAAGGTCGACCAGGAAAAAATGGGCTTGGCGCTGAATCGCCTGGCACAGGAAGATCCATCGTTCCGCGTCAAGACCGACGAAGAGTCGGGCCAGACCATCATCGGTGGTATGGGCGAGTTGCACCTGGAAATTATCGTTGACCGCATGAAGCGCGAATTCGGCGTGGAAGCCACCGTCGGCAAACCTCAGGTTGCTTACCGCGAGACGATCCGCAAAGTATGCGAAGAGTCCGAGGGCAAGTTCGTCAAGCAGTCCGGTGGTCGTGGTCAGTACGGTCACGTGGTATTGAAGATCGAGCCGCAAGAGCCGGGCAAGGGCTTTGAATTCGTTGACGCCATCAAAGGCGGTACGGTTCCACGCGAGTACATCCCTGCAGTTGAAAAGGGTGTGCGCGGCACGCTGAACAATGGCGTGATGGCCGGCTACCCAGTCGTTGACGTCAAGGTTACGCTGTTCTTCGGTTCGTACCACGATGTTGACTCGAACGAAAACGCGTTCCAGATGGCAGCTTCGATGGCCTTCAAAGACGGTTGCCGCAAGGCTTCCCCAGTCATCCTGGAGCCAATGATGGCCGTTGAAGTCGAAACGCCGGAAGACTACGCCGGTACCGTGATGGGCGACCTGTCGTCCCGCCGCGGTATGGTGCAGGGCATGGACGAGATTCCAGGCGGCGGCGGCAAGATCATCAAGGCTGAAGTGCCACTGTCCGAAATGTTTGGTTACTCGACCTCGCTGCGTTCCGCAACGCAGGGCCGCGCGACTTACACGATGGAATTCAAACACTATGCTGAAGCGCCTAAGCACGTGACTGACGCAATCGTCACCGCAAAAGCTAAGTAATTAGTCAAATATCAGTCGTTGAGGACAGAGCAAAGGCGATAAACCGTGCTCTGTCCCGCAAAACAAAAACTTTAAAGGAAGTTCAAAATGGCAAAAGGTAAATTCGAACGGACCAAGCCGCACGTCAACGTCGGTACCATCGGACACGTCGACCACGGCAAGACCACCCTGACCGCAGCAATCGCTACCGTCCTGTCGAAGAAATTCGGCGGCGAAGCAAAAGCTTACGACCAGATCGATGCAGCACCAGAAGAAAAAGCGCGCGGTATCACCATCAACACCGCCCACGTCGAGTACGAAACGGCTAACCGCCACTACGCTCACGTCGATTGCCCAGGCCACGCCGACTATATCAAGAACATGATTACCGGCGCAGCGCAGATGGACGGCGCGATCCTGGTGTGCTCGGCAGCTGACGGCCCGATGCCACAGACCCGCGAGCACATCCTGCTGGCCCGTCAAGTTGGCGTTCCATACATCATCGTGTTCCTGAACAAGTGCGACCTCGTCGATGACGCAGAGTTGCTGGAACTGGTTGAAATGGAAGTGCGCGAGCTGTTGTCGAAGTACGAATTCCCAGGCGACGACCTGCCAATCATCAAGGGTTCGGCACGTATGGCCCTCGAAGGCGACACCGGCGAAATGGGTGAAGTGGCGATCATGGCTTTGGCCGATGCACTCGACAACTACATCCCAACGCCAGAGCGCGCCATCGACGGCGCATTCCTGATGCCAGTGGAAGACGTGTTCTCGATCTCGGGTCGCGGTACCGTTGTGACCGGCCGTATCGAGCGCGGTATCGTCAAAGTCGGCGAAGAAATCGAAATCGTCGGCATCTCCGACACCGTCAAGACCACTTGCACCGGCGTGGAAATGTTCCGCAAGTTGCTCGACCAGGGTATGGCCGGCGACAACGTTGGTCTGCTGCTGCGCGGCACCAAGCGTGAAGACGTACAGCGCGGTCAAGTGTTGGCTAAGCCAAACTCGATCAAGCCGCACAATCACTTCACCGGTGAGATCTACGTCCTGTCGAAAGACGAAGGCGGCCGTCACACCCCGTTCTTCAACAACTATCGCCCACAGTTCTACTTCCGCACGACGGACGTGACTGGTTCGATCGAGTTGCCAGCGGACAAAGAAATGGTCATGCCAGGCGATAACGTGTCGATCACTGTCAAGCTGATCAACCCGATCGCGATGGAAGAAGGCTTGCGCTTCGCGATTCGCGAAGGTGGCCGTACGGTAGGCGCTGGCGTTGTTGCCAAGATCCTGTCGGAAGCCGGCAAGTAATTTCCAGCCAGCTGTTTCTGTATCAAAAAGGTGGGAACGGGGTTATACTTCGCTCCCACCTGTTTCACAGTGGCACAAATTCATATTGCCGGTCCATGGAGTCCGGTTCGCTCTTTCAAGGGAAATATCATGTCCGCACCAAACCAGAAAATCCGTATTCGCCTCAAGGCTTTCGATTACAAGCTGATCGACCAGTCCGCACTGGAAATCGTCGAGACCGCCAAGCGCACCGGCGCCGTCGTCAAGGGCCCAGTACCACTGCCAACGCGTATCCAGCGTTTTGACGTCCTGCGTTCGCCGCACGTCAACAAGACTTCGCGCGACCAGTTCGAGATCCGCACCCACCAGCGTCTGATGGACATCGTTGACCCAACGGACAAGACCGTTGACGCACTGATGAAGCTGGACCTGCCAGCTGGTGTAGACGTCGAAATCAAACTGCAATAATCGATTGCGATTTGCCGCCCGGGCAGCGATGCACGGGCGAGTTGGGGCCGGAGGAGTCCGCTTTATAGCGGATGAACCCGGCCCCGATGCATTTCAGCGACGCTTTAATCATGAACACGGCTTGAGATGCTGTGCGCCGGTGGCGCAGCCGGGCAAAGGGAGAGGATGCCAATGAACGACCGTGCCGGACTGTACGGCGTACTAGCGAACACGGTGCTGATTCTGCATGTCGGCATTGTGCTGTTCATCATCGGGGGGCTGGTGCTGACCCTGGCGGGCGGCATGCGCAAGTGGCGCTGGGTGCGCAACTTCTGGTTTCGCGCGCTGCATCTGGCGGGCATTGGCTACATCGCCCTGGAAGCCTGGCTGGGGATCGTGTGTCCGCTGACCACGCTCGAGCAATGGCTGCGCCGCCAGGCGGGACAGGCCGCCTACGGGGGCGATTTTGTCGCCCACTGGCTGCGCAAGTTCATGTTCTATGAAGCGCAGCCCTGGGTGTTCGTCCTGGCGTATTCGTCGTTCGGGCTGCTGGTGCTGCTCAGCTGGTTCGCTTTTTCGCCCGCTTATCCTTGGCGTAGGGTGAATTGATGTTCGGGTCGTAGACCGCCGGCAATCCTACCTGCTTGCGGCAACTATTGCGAATGCCCAGTTCGGTCGCCTTGTTTTCCTTGATCATTTCCGGCGTAGGCTCGCCGCCGTGCTGCGTCAACAGTTCGCGCGAGGCGGTATTGTGCGCGGTGAACAGGGGGACATAGCATTCGCAGTATTGGGGCAGCTTCGGATTGCCCTTCAAATCCCATTCGCCGAAAGGGCGCGGGAAGGTGACCGACTGCATGCAGCTTTGATAGTAGCCATGGGCGCCTTGCAGCGATCCGGAAGCGGCGTGCGCCGGCTGCAGCGCGAGGCAAAGCGCCGCGGCGAGCGTGGCGCGGAGCAGGGTGGCGAGGGGGGGCAGGATGGACATGCGTGCTGCCTTGTGCGGTGGAAAAACCGGCATCATAGCACGCAAAGTTGACCGAAAGTTATTATCTTTTGGCTATCGTGAGGCGGTACCCGGCGCGTTGGCGGCGCCGGGTGAGCAAGCGCTTACGGCGCCGGTGTGTTCTCTTCGCCTTTCGGGCAGCAGCGGTATTCGCTCGATTTTTCCAGCAGCTCGATCTGCTTTTGCAGCAGCTGGTTTTGCAGGTCCATACGCACCAGGTCGAGCGCCATCTGCTGCTTCAATTCAGGTTCGCAAATATCGCACTCGTCCAGGCAGCCCTTGACCAGCACGCCCGGCGTGGGCATTGCCATTTCCCGGCTCCAGCCCAGACGCCCCTGGGCCTCTGGCGACACTTCGCCGCCTACCTTGTCGATCAGCCCCTGCTTGACCAGGTCTTCATCGACCGCGCGCAGGGCGGCTTCGCGCACCGTCACCGGCATGGGCGAGGCGGGCGAGAAGGTGGTGAAGGCGCGCGCGGCCAGGCCGGGATTGATGCGGTTGGCATCCGCCTGCTGCTCCAGCGCGGCGCTGTCGAGGGCGCGCCGGGTCACTTCCAGCCGGTTGCTGGCCGTTGCCAGCACCGCCGTGGGCCGCACCGCCACCCCGGTGACGCTCTTGGGCGGATTGAGCGCGACCGAAGTGGGCGCCTGGGCGTCGATGACGCGCCGCTCGATGCGCACCAGTTCGAACTTGACGGTCTGGCACTTGTTAATCCGATAGAAATAAAAGCTGACCGCATGGCAGCGGTTTGGATTGCGGAACTTGCGCGAGGACGACTCGAACTGGTCGTCCGATTCGCCCTGCTGGTGGGCGCGGGTCGACACTTCGCCGATCGACGTCGAGGACGCCGCGCGGGTGCTCACCTCCATGTGCTGCTGGGTCGTTTCGGCGTGCTGGCTAAGCGCGCGCGCCAGCGTGCTGGCAGAGTGGGCGTCGTACGAGCCGGCCGACACCGAGCCGCCGATGCTGAAAATGCCCAGGTCGATGCCGGCGCCGCCGCCGCCGCTCACCGACGAGGAATGGAAGGACGAGCTGGCGTTGGTGGTGTCGACCAAGTTCAGGTTGCTCATGCCGTGCGCCATGCCTGCCGCGAAATAGGACTCTTCCGATGTAGCCTCATTCTTGTAACTGAGCTTGGTTTCGCTGTCAAAGCTGAAACGCGTATGGCGGTCGCTTGACGTCAGGTGCACTTCTTCGCCGGGCAACAGGGTGGTCGTGTACATGACGTCGCCCAGCGCCATGGGGCCGCTGCAGCGCGTCAGACGGAAATGCAGCGTGACATCGACCGCCACGGTGGTGCGGGCGCCATTGGCCTCGATCAAGGGATGAAACGGCAGCCGGTACGGGAAATTAAGCACGTCGCATACCGCACAATCGGTCAATTGCGGGCAGCACGGGATGTCGCGCTGTTGCATACCAGGGTCTTTCGGAACGTCATGATTCATTGCTAATTCTCCATTTTGGATGATGTGGCCGGCAGGCCAATGCCGACTATCGCAGTTCCTGCCGGGCCTGCTTTTGCGGCCGCGCATTGCCCGTTCATTGCCCGTTCATTGCCCGCCCATGCGGCGCCAAGACAGCGTGATTGACTGGATTTGCCGCAGCGCCGATACTCTTTACTTTCTGCTACCGAGCGCGCGCATGCCTGGAACGATCCTGATTGTCGAAGACGAGCTGGCGATCGCCGACAGCATTGCGTATGCCTTGCGCACCGACGGTTTCACGCCGCTGCATGTGAGCCTGGGCCAGAGCGCGCTCGACGCGATGCGCGCCACGCCGGCGCCGGCGCTGGTGGTGCTCGACGTCGGCCTGCCCGACATGAACGGCTTCGAGGTGTGCCGCCAGCTGCGCCAGTTCTGCGACGCGCCGGTCATTTTCCTCACTGCCCGCAGCGATGAAATCGACCGCATCGTGGGCCTGGAAATTGGCGCCGACGATTACGTGACCAAGCCGTTTTCGCCGCGCGAACTGGTGGCCCGCATTCGGGTTGTGCTGCGCCGCCTGGCGCCGGTGCCCATGCCCATCGCAGCGGCACCGGAACCAGCAAGATTCGTGCTGCGCGAGGAAGAAGCGCGCATCCTCTACTGCGGCAAGAGCTTGGAACTGACGCGTTACGAATACCTGCTGCTCAAGACACTGCTCGACCACCCGGGCCACGTGCTCTCGCGCGCGCGCCTGATGGACCGCGTGTGGGTCGACGCGCCGGAGACGCTGGACCGCACGGTCGACGCGCACGTCAAGTCGCTGCGCGCCAAGCTGCGCTTGATCGATGCCGCGGCCGACCCGATCCAGACCCACCGCGGCATGGGTTACAGCCTGGCTCCCGGCGCCTGATGAAAATCGGCCTGCGCATCCTGCTTGGCTACTTCCTGATCGTCGGCCTGGCCGCCTGGTTCGTGCTGGCCGTGTTCATGCAGCAGGTCAAGCCGGGCGTGCGTGCGACCCAGGAAGACGCGCTGGTCGACACCGCGCAACTGCTGGCCGCGCTGGTGGCCGACGACGTCAAGCGCGGCAACATGGCCGCGTCGCCGCTGCTCGAGCACATTCGCGCGGCGCGCCAGCATTCGGTGAACGTGACGATTGCCGGCATCCCGAAGCAGCATTTCAATTACCGCATCTACATCACGGACGCGAACGGGATCGTCACCTTCGATTCGCTGGGCGCCGACGTCGGCAAAAACTACGCCAAATGGAACGACGTGCTGCGTACCTTGCGCGGCCAGTACGGCGCGCGCAGCACGCGCGCCATTTATGACGACGATTCCAGCACCGTGATGCACGTGGCCGCGCCCATCCTGGACGGGCCGCGCATCATCGGCGTGCTGACGGTGGCCAAACCGAATTCGGCGGTGCAGCCGTTTGTCGAGCGCAGCCAGCAGGTGATCCTGCAGCGCGGCGCGCTGCTGCTGGCGCTGTCGCTGCTGATCGGGGGCGCATTTGCGTGGTGGCTGTCGAACGCGCTGCGTAAACTGATGGTCTACATCGCCGATGTCGAGGCGGGCAAGAAGGCGCCGCTGCCGGCGCTGGGGAACAACGAGATCGGCACGCTCGGCCGGGCGCTGGAATCGATGCGCGAAAAGCTCGAGGGCAAGGAGTATGTCGAAGAGCTGATGCACACCATGGCGCATGAACTGAAAAGCCCGATCGCGGCGATCCAGGGTTCGGCCGAGCTGCTGCAGGAAGACATGGCGAGCGAACAGCGGCAGCACTTCCTGGCCAATATCCTCAACCAGAACGCGCGCCAGAAGCAGTTGATCGACAAGCTGCTCGAGCTGATCCGCGTGGAAAAGCAGCAGCACCTGGCCGCCACCACCCGCATTGGCCTGGGCGCGCTGGCGCTGCAGGTGCGCGACGATTGCGCCGCGCGCATGCAGGCGCGCGGCCAGCAGCTGGTGCTCGATGCCGCCGATATCCAGGTCGACGGCGACGCGCTGCTGCTGCGCCAGGCGCTGGGCAATTTGCTCGACAACGCGATCGATTTTTCGCCCGAGGGCGGCGTGATTGCCTTGCGCGTGGAGCAGCGCGGCGACCAGGCCGTCATCAGCGTGAGCGACCAGGGCACCGGGATTCCCGAGTACGCGCGCGAGCGCTTGTTTGAACGCTTCTATTCGCTGCCTCGGCCGGGCGGGGCCAAGAGCACCGGCCTGGGCTTACCCTTCGTGCATGAGGTGATTGCCCTGCACGGGGGCCGCATCACGGTTGCCAACGGCGCCGCTCAAGGTACGCTCGCCACCGTGGAACTGCCAGTGGTGCAATGATCCGGCTGGTGAGCCAAGCTCAATTGATCAGCTCGCAAGCTTGCGGAGCAGGAAGAAGCCATTCAGGGTCAGGCGGCCCTTGCGGGGATCGGGCGAGAGGCGCCCGGGTGCGTCGATTTGACCGGAATGCAAAATGGCGCCGTCGTAGAAAATGATACGGTTGAAAGCGGCCGGAACGCTGGCCACTTGCTCGAAGTAGTCGTTCGACGCTGTCAGATACGCGGCGGGCGCGCCGATGACTTGATCGAACTGGCTTGTGGTGCATTGCATCGCATGGCGGTTGAGGGCCGCCATCTCCGCGGGCGCCTTGCGCGGCGCGTAAAAACTGGTGCCGCCCAGCGCCGCATCGGCAAACAGATACAGCACCGATGCTGCGATGCCCTCGTTGGCTGCGGGGTTGACGCTACGCGGCCCGACCATGGTGTCGCTGTGGCAGATGCGCTGTAAGGGCTGCAAGGCCGCAGGCGCCTTGGTCACCATGGACAGGCTGCTGCTTGCCTCGAGCGTGCGGCGGGCGCCCAGCAAGCGCCTGACATGCAGCGTAAAAAAGTCGCCCAGCTGCGCGGTGAAGGGATCGGGCATGGTCACTTCCGGGCCGGGAAAATAATTGCCGCCTTCGACCGCGAACATGGCGCGCTGGTCGTCGGCCCATGCCAGGATTTTCTCGGGTTCGAGCAGAAAGTCGTCGATGATCAGCACCGGCAAACGGCCGGGAATATCAAGCTGGCGAATAAGAGGACGTGGATTGAACAAGGCTTATCTTTCTGGCGCGTGGCTGATGATGCACCTTCATGAATATACAGCATGATTTAATGCAGCATGACCTAAGCACCGTGCAGCTGCGCGCGGGGCTGGGCGGCCGGTTCGCCCCTCCATAATCCGGTTCACCACATTTGATGTTGCATTCAGTGGGTTTGTGTTTACGATTGCTTATCGTCGCTGGCAATCAGGTGATTGACCGCGTCTCCCACATTCTTACCGAAGGCAAGTCCATGAAAAGAAGATCCTTACTCAAAATGGTGGCAACCCGGATGATTCCACTGGCCTTTTCTGGCGCACTGGCGCAACAGGCGCTTGGCGCGGTCAGCCTGAAAAAACGCTTGCGCGGGCGCGTCCGTCCCGGCCAGCCTGGCTGGCCTTCGCAGGCAAGCTGGAACCGCCTGAAGCAAGCAAGCACCGGTCAACTCACCAGGCTCACCCCGTTTTTTGCCCCTTGCGCCGAAACACAAACGAGCCCGGCCTGCAAAGAAGCGCTGACCCACGTCACCAATACCTTTGACCTGGGCGACCAGCCAGGCTTGACGCAAACGAGCGGCTGGATCGATGCGTGGACGTCGCAACCGAGCGCTTATGCGCTGGCGGCCAGTAACACGGCCGACATTGTGGCCGCCGTCAATTTCGCCCGCACGCATGACCTTCGACTGGTCATCAAAGGCGGTGGCCACAGCTACCAGGGCACGTCGGACGCGCCCGACTCGCTGCTGGTCTGGACGCGCGCGATGAACCAGGTCAGCGTGCAGGAAAACTTCGTCGCGCGCGGCTGCGAAGGCACGCAAGCGCCGCAGATCGCCGTGACGGTGGGCGCAGGCGCGCTGTGGATCGACGCCTATGACGCGGTGACCACGCGCGGCGGACGCTATGTGCAAGGCGGCGGCTGCACCACCGTCGGCGTGGCCGGCTTGATCCAGAGCGGGGGCTTCAGCAATTTTTCCAAGGCTTACGGCACCGCTGCCGCCGGTCTGCTGCAAGCGGAGGTGGTCACGGCCGATGGCCGGGTGCGCATCGCCAACGCCTGCACCAATCCGGATCTTTTCTGGGCGATCAAGGGCGGCGGCGGCGGCAGCGTTGGCGTGGTCACGCAACTGACCTTGCGCACGCGTGAACTGCCGGCCAGCTTTGGCGCGGTGTTTTTCACCATCAGGGCAGCGTCCGACCTTGCGTACCGCGCCCTAGTGGGCAGGATTATTTCGTTCTATAACAGTGCGCTGTTCAATCCGCACTGGGGTGAGCAGATGGCTTTTAACCCCGGTAATACGGTCAATGTATCGATGGTGTTTCAGGGGCTGCGAAAGCAGCAGGGCGCCGACATCTGGGAGCCGTTTCTGGCATGGGTGCGCGCCAGCGACGATTATGTATTCGAGAAGGCTTTCCAGTGCGTGGAGCTGCCGGCGCAGCACTTCTGGGATGGGCAATTCCTGGCCAAGCATGCGCCAGGGTTTACCGTTGCCGACACCCGGCCGGGTGCGCCCGCGCACCACATGCTGTGGAAAGGCGACCTGGAACAAGCCGGCTGGTTTATCCACGGCTATCGATCGGCGTGGATGCCGGCGTCGCTGCTGCAGGCGGACCAACAGGCGCGCCTGGTCGATGCGGTATGCCGTTGCGCGCGCTTGTGGCGCGTGGCGTTTCACTTCAATAAGGGATTGGCCGGCGCACCGGCGGCCGATATTGAAGCGGCGCGCGACACTGCCATGAACCCGGAGGTCCTGACGGCCTTTGCGCTGGCCATCGTCGCCGGCGGCGAAGATGCGCGCTTTCCCGGCATGCCGGGCGCCGGGTCCGATGATGCCAAGGCCAGGGACAACGCGCGCAAAATCGGCGCGGCGATGGATGAGCTGATGAAAGTGGCCCCAGGCGCCGGTTCGTATGTCTCTGAAAGCGACTACTTCCTGAGCAATTGGCAGAATGCGTTCTGGGGCAGCAATTACGAACGCCTGGCGCAGGTAAAGGCGAAATACGATCCGGATGGTCTGTTTTTTGTTCATCACGGCGTGGGCAGCGAAGCGTGGAGCGCTGACGGTTTTACCCGCCTGGCATCAAACAGCGTCGCAGGCGAGTAGCAGCGCACTTCACACAAAACGCATCACCAGCGCACATCCGTTTTTTAGTATGGCGGCTTCAACAACCTGGAGCCGCCATGCAAAGAACACTGCTTTTCAAGATACTCGCCATCATGGCGCTCACGCTGCTCATCTGCATACCGCTGGCGATGATCAATCTCACCATCACGGAACGCGCCCAGTTCCGCGAACAGGCGGTGGCCAGCATCGCCGCCGATTCGGTGCGCGAGCAAACCATCACCGGGCCAATCCTGGTGATCCGTTACACGGACGAATTCGATGAAGTGATCAAGACGCCCGACGGCGACAAGATCAAAACCGAAGTCGTGGCGCGCTCGGTGGAGCGTACCCACCTTGTATTTCCCAATGAGCTCGGTGTCGATTCGTCGATCAAGACTGACCGCCGCTATCGCGGCATTCATCAAGTGCTGGTGTATAGCGGCCAGCACACGATCGCCGGCGACTTTGTGCTGCCGCTGATGAACGAGCTGCCGCGCGCGTCGGCCAAGTCGGTCGTGCGGCTTGACCAGGCCAGCATCGCGCTGGGCATCGGCGACGTGCGCGGCATTCGCAATATCCCCAAGATCGACTGGGCCGGCGAGGTGGTCGAGTTCGAGCAGGGGACGGGGCTGACATCGGTGGCCAGCGGCCTGCACGCCAACCTGCCTGCATTGGCCCTGGCAGCGCCGGCGCGCGTGAAATTTTCGTTCGCGCTGGGGCTGGACGGCATCGAACGCCAGCATTTTGTCCCGCTTGGCAAGAGCAACAAATTCACCGTCAAATCCGACTGGCCGCACCCGCAGTTCAGCGGCGACTTCCTGCCTTCGCCCAGGGAGCGCACCATCAACGACAGCGGCTTTAGCGCGACCTGGAACATTTCGTCACTGTCGACGATGGCGCAAAAGCAGTTGCGCGCGGCCGAAGATACAGTCATGGCGCCCGATGCGCTCCGAAAAGCCACCGACAAGTTCAGCATCGGCTTCATTGAACCGGTCAACGTGTACTCGCTGGCCGAGCGCGCCACCAAGTACGGGCTGCTGTTCGTGGCATTGACGTTCGCCGCGTTCTTTGTGTTCGAGATCATGAAGCAGCTGCCGATCCACCCGGTGCAGTATCTGCTGGTGGGGCTGGCGCTGGTGCTGTTTTTCCTGCTGCTGGTGAGCCTGTCGGAGCACATCGCGTTTGCCTGGGCTTACCTGGCCGCCAGTGTCGGCTGTATCGTGCTGATTGGCTTTTACCTGTCGTTCGTGCTGCACAACTGGTACCGGGGGATGGGATTTGGCGTGGCCCTCACGCTGCTGTACGGCGCGCTGTATGGCCTCTTGATCTCGGAAAATAACGCGCTGGTGCTGGGCAGCCTGCTGCTGTTCACGGTGCTCGCCGCAGTGATGGTCGCCACCCGCAAGGTGGACTGGTATCAGGTCGGCAAAGCCGATCCGGTGGCAGCCGCTTAAAGGAGCCGGCCCATGTTTGTCCGTCAGTCGCTGCGCTTGCGCGCATTCGATGATCATTTGCTGGGTCTGCGTGCAATGCCAATGCCGCGACTGATGGGCGCCTGCCGCTTTGCTGTCGAATTTCTCTACTTCGGCTTTAAGAACGCGCGCGCTTGCCTGTTTGTCAGCCTGTTTTTCGCAGCGGTGTTCCTGGTGCCGCGCGCCGGCTTGCCGGGGCTTGCGCGCTACGATGTGCTGCTGGTCGTCGCGCTGGCGATCCAGGCATGGATGGTCTGGTCCGGTCTTGAGACGGTCGATGAAGTCAAGGCCATCACGCTGTTCCACGTGGTCGGCTTTGCGCTGGAGGTGTTCAAGACCTCGAGCGGCATCCAGTCTTGGTCCTATCCTGATGCTGCGTACACCAAGCTGCTTGGCGTGCCGCTGTTTGCCGGCTTTATGTACGCGGCCGTTGGCAGCTACATGATCCAGGCCTGGCGCCTGTTCGGTTTGCGCGTGGTGCACCATCCGCCGTACTGGATGAGTGCGGCCATCGCGCTGCTCATTTATGCGAACTTCTTCACGCACCACTACATTGGCGACTACCGCTGGTATATCGCGGCGTGTGCGTTGGGACTGTATGCGCGCTGCACCGTCATCTACACGCCGGTTGATGTCGAGCGCAGGATGCCCTTACTGCTGGCGTTCGTGCTGATCGGGTTTTTCATCTGGCTGGCGGAAAATATCAGCACGTTTTTCGGGGTCTGGCGCTACCCCAATCAACTGGGCGCGTGGTCGATGGTACATGCGGGGAAGTGGAGTTCGTGGTCGCTGCTGGTGATCATGACGTTTACGATGATTGCGAATCTCAAGCACATCAAGGCGCAGATTCAGGTGCCTGATTAGACGTTTTTTGCCTGTTGCCTGTTTGCACGGCGGCGTGGACCGGGGCGGGTAGCGAAGGGAGAGTGACTCGGGCATTTGTACCCGGTTTGTGCCTCGTTTTGCCTCGTATTGTCTCGTTTCGCGCGCTGATCGGCGATTAGACATGCGAGGCTTTACCAACGTCATTTTGCGCGTCTAACGAGGCAAAACGAGACGTCAAATTCGACAAAATGCACTAGGGCGCGAGGCGGCGTTACCGCCTCCTCCTGCGCCGTGCTTGCTCAATAAAAATTGACGGCAAAACCCGTCCGGCTTTCAAGTATGGTGTGGACGCCTTTGTTTGGGCATCAGTCCTTGGAACCCTTGGTCCAGCGCAGGCCAAAGCCGAAGCGCCGGTCCATCAGCTCGTGCGCGCTTTGGCTGCCCTGCTGCGAGAAGTACTCTTCGAGCTTGGTGAACTGCAGGCTGCCGCTGCGGTTCTCGACCAGCGCGATGGCGCACATCATCTGGCTGCCGCCTTCCGACAGGCGCACTTCGATCGGCGGCTGGTTTGGCATGTTGATCGTCACCACACCATCGGTCGCGGCCCAGTTGGGCGCGCCCTTGTAGATGTAGGCGAAGATCAGCGCGCGCTTGATCGTGTGGACCTGGTCGCCGTTGATGATCAGGTTTTCGCCAGTGGTTGATTGGCCCGTGCGGTCGTCCGCTTCGAGCTTGATGTACGGCTCGCGGTCGTAGTCGCCCCAGGCGTTGCCGAGCGCCTGCACCAGGCCCGGACGGCCGTCAGCCATCTCGTACATGCAGCCCAGGTCCAGGTCGATGCCGCCGGACGGATTGGCGCCGCCCGTCAGGCGCGCCAGGAAGCCCTGCTTGGGCGCTGCAACGGGCGCCGCGCCCGTGTGGTTCCAGTTCAGGTTGACGTGGATGCGGCCAAAACCGCGACCGCCGGCCGCCTTGTCGAGCGAGACCTTGTCGCCGCGCTTTTCAAGCGTCACCTTCGACAGCGACACCTTGCCCGCCGCCGGCACGGCTGCTGGCGCCGCCGGTGCCGATGGCGGCGCCGACGGCCCGGCCTCGCTCCCGCCAAAGTGCTTGAGCAGCGCCGACAGGCCGCCATTGAAGCCCTGGCCGACTGCGCCAAAACGCCAGACCCCGTCCTTGCGATAGACTTCGCCGACGATGACGGCTTTTTCATCCTGGAAGTCGGCGCCGTTCATGGGGAACTGCACCGCGTCGCCCAGCGTGATGGTGCTCGCGCCGCTGGCACGCATGGTGCCGTTGCCGTCGATGGCGGCGACAAACACCAGCTTGTGGATGGTGTCGGGCAGCGCGGCCAGGTTGACGGCAAAGCGCGCCGTGCCCGCGTTCAGCGCCAGCTTGACGGCGTCGCCCGGGCTGGCAAGCTGGTTGTAGAACACCATGTAGCGTTCGTCGGAAAGCTTGTCGCTGGCGTCCAGCCCGAAGCACGAGACGTCCACCGTCATACCGGCGCCGGCGATGTCGACCACGATGGGGAATGGTGAATTGACGCCCAGGTCGGCGAGCTTGCCCTTTTGTCCACGCGAGAAAATGTTCACAATGCTTGTCCTTTTCAGTTGAAGGGAAATCAGGGCGCCGCAACGTCGCTCTGGTGCGCGCCAAATACGTTGGACTGCTCGACCATGCGCTGCGCCCACGCCCGGTGGGTGGCCACTTCGCACATGGAATCGTGCAGCTTGAAAACGGCCGGGCTGTCGACATCGAGGATCGCGCGCGCCGCTTCCAGGTCGCGCGCCTTGACGCGGTAATGCTGCTCGATGAGTGTAATCTGGCTTGGATGGATCGCGGTCTTGCCGACCATTCCGTAGGCCATGTCTTCGGCCACTTCCTGGTCCAGCAGGTCGGGCAGGTCCAGGTGTTCGAACACCGGCGCCGTGAGCACGAAACCGTACGGGCGGAAGGTGGTGACCAGGCGCGCGATGACCGGGCCGAGCGGGGTGCGGTAAATGGTCATGTTGCGCGGACGGCGCAGTCCGAGCAGCGCAAGCAGGTCGTTGCCGCCGATGCGCAGCGCCAGGATGCGCGAACGCACGCCCGGCTGCTCCAGCGTTTCGCGGAACTTGCGCATCTCGTCGTCGTTGAAGACGTCGGCCGTTTCCAGCGTGGGCATGAGCATGTGATCGGTGCTGCGCACCTGCTTGAAGTAGGCGTCGAAGTTGTGGCGCGTGCACTTGGGGATGACAAAGCCGGTCAGCTTTTCAACGCCCGGCATGGCCAGCACGCGCGCCAGCACTTCCGGGTTGCGCACGCGGACAAAGCGCTCGGCGCGGCAGTCAGCCTTCATGTTGGCCAGCACCACCGACAGGTTGAACAGGGCCCAGCTGAGGTCCGCATCGGCAACCGCGTCTTCGGTGCAAAAAATCAGCGAGCGGGTATGCCCGAGGCGCTCGCCATCGGCCACTCCCATCAGGTGTTTGTGATTTGCGGGCAGGTAGAGCGAAGCGCCCATTGACTTAGCCATCGAGTGCACTCCTAATCAGCGAAACGGCGTGGTAGGGCAACGCGGGGTCGACCATCACGGGGATATTTTTTTCCTGCGCCAGCAAGACCAGGTGCGCAACGTCGATTGCTTCGGCGTCGCGCACGATCAGCAGGCGCGGACTGCGGCGCAGCAGCACGCGGGTCGCTTCGCCGATACCCGGCTTGACCAGGTTGATGTCATTGATGCCGTGCTGCGCCAATGCGGCTTGCATATAGTCGCGCGACACCGTGGCCGCCAGCGCCTTATCCATCGGCGCCAGGGTGCTTGATGCGGCGGGCAGCGTGAGCGCGTGCGCCACCAGCTCGTCGGCAAAGCGTTGCGACTGGTCTTGCGGCTCGAACTGCTTGTAGTACACGCAGCCGTGAAAGTCGCCGGGGCCGATCGACGCGTTCAGGATCGAACGGCTGATCAGGCCCGACACCGTGGCGTTCAGGATCGACGAAGGAATCAGGTAGTCGTCGCACGAGGCGGCGCAGGCGGCGCTGCCGGCCAGGTCCGACAGCACGTACAGGCCGCCGTCGATCCGGGTGCCGCGGCGCGCGTTGAATTCGGCGATGGCCGTTTCCAGCTCGCGCGAGATCACGCCCTTGCCGGTCCAGCCGTCGACAAAGACAATCGATTCGCTTGCGTGACCTTGGGCCAGGATGTGCTCGAGCGCGACCTGGTCGATGCCGCGGTCGCGGATGATCGAGACCGAATAGTGCTCCACGCCGCGCCCTATCGATGCCAGCAGGTGCTTGAGCACCACGCCCACGGGCGTACCGGCACGCGCCAGCGACACCAGCGTGATGGCGCCCGTCCGGCGTTCTGCGATCAAGCGCGCCAGCGTCAGGCAGTCCTGCGCCATGCGCGCCATGTTGGCCTTGCAGGCCTGGCGGAACACGTTCAGGTAGCGCTCGGACGGCAGCGATTCGGGCGACAGCATTTCGCTGTAGTGGCGCTGGCCCGACTGGATCAGTCTTTCTTTTTCAGGAATGTCGACGAAGTCGAGCATGTCCAGCGGCTTTAACAAAAAGCGCACGTCGCCGCTGCGGTAACTGCCGGAGAAATTCATAGCGCCTCCAAAGTCAGGCCGGCCAGCTGGGTGCGGCGCGGGACGATGGCGTAGTCGCAGGCGGCCATGAAACGCGCGTCGGACTTGCTGTCGCCAATGCCGAAGGTAAGGATGTCGCCATGCTCGGCGCGCAGTTTGGCCGTCACGTAAGCCACCGCGTGCGACTTGTTCAGCGCGGTGGGCAGGATCGCCAGGTTGTTGCCGTTACGGTGGATGAAGTAATCGCGCCCGCCTTGCGCGATCCACGGCGCGACCACGTCGCGCTCGATCGGCTCGAGGTTCTCGGCCACTTTTTGCGGGTCCTTGATGACCAGGTAAAACGGCGTATCACAGTCTTCGATCAGGCGCGCACGCGCGCCAAAGCCGGTGCGTTCGGCCCAGGCGTCGATCAGGGCAGCGAGTTCCTGCAGGCCGGGCAGGGCGGCCTGCATGGCTTCTTGCATGTGGGCCAGCCACTCCTGGTCGACACTGCGGTCGGGGCGCAGCACGATGCCGCCGTAGTCAAGCACGGCCCAACTGGAAAACGGCAGCTGGACGCGCCCGAAAGCGTTCAGGTTGCGCGCGGTGGCGGGGATCATGGTCATGCCGTCCTGCGCAAAAGCGATGAACGCGCGCTGGGCTTCGGTGGTGTACGAAATGGGATTGCCGTCCTTGAGGAAGGCAGTCGCTTGCAGGCCGTCCTGGCCGCCGCACTTTTCGAGTGACTGGAACAGGGTGTCGTCGAGGTCGGCGAACAGGAATTTATGAAACTTCTTCAACTTGGGTCTCGGTAATGAAATGGAACAGGCGCGCGTGAAACACGTCGGCCAGGCCGCGCAGCGCGGCGTTCGGCGCTGTTTCGTGGCAGATGAAGACATGGTCGTACATGCCGGGGGTGACGTTATACAGGAAATTGGTGACACCCTCGCCATAATTGTCCGGAAACGCGAGCGCGGCCGACACCGAACCCCATTTCAAGATGGGCGAACGCGTGGTCGACTGCACCACCACGTCCAGACCCGCAGCTTCCAGGCCCGCACCCAGCATATACGAGGCGTGCATGAATTCGCCCGTGCCCAGCACCAGCACGCGCTGGCCCGGCTGCACGCCGGCCGCCAGACGCGCGACCAGGCCGCCCGGCACGCGCAAGGCGCGGTCCAGGCCAAAGCGGCCGAACACACCGCTCGCGCCGCGGTCGGCCGTGGCGTCATAGCGCTGCGCCGGCGGGCCTTCGGTGGGCACATCGCCCGGAATGAACTGGTATTCGCCGGACAGGGGCGCGGCCATGCTGGTGGTCACGCCAAAGCGCGCGCTCAAGGCCTCGGTGGCGGCCTGGCCCATGAAGTTGGTGACCGTGGCCAGGTGCACCCGTGCGATGTTCGGATTCAGTGCGCGCACCGCGTTCGACAGGTTCAGGAAGGTGTTGCCGGTGCTCGCCTCGTCGTCGATCAGTACCAGGGTGCGCGCGGTGAGCAGCAGGTCGCGCTTGTGCATCTCGGTGGGCATGTGCAGAAACTGGCGCGGCGCGTGGCTGTGCGCTTCCTCGAATTCGATTACCGGCTCGGTGCCTACCCGGTAGCGGGTGGTGTAGATGAACAGCGCGTCGCGCCCCGGGTTGGCGGCCAGCCAGGCTTCGAACACGCCCTGGCCCAGACCCACGGCCGTTTCGGCCATGGCGATGAAGACCACGGCGCCGTCGATGGCCGGCACCGCGTCGGCCATGTCGGCATGGATCATGCGCATCACGGACGGGCGCACCGGCCAGTGCTTGCCCAGCACCTTGGACAGGAATAAAAAGCCGCGCTTGGCGTTGGCGCGGGCGGCAAAGCCGAGCAAGTCGTCGAGCGGGTAGGCGCTCTCGTGGACGGTCAGTTCGAGCGTGCCGGTCGGCAGGGTGACGCTCAGGGGGGCGTTTAGCGGCAGTGTGGTGGCGTCGGTCATACAAGTTCCGTGGAAGAGGTCAGTTCGGCCACGCGAATGCCGTTGCGCACTTCGGGCACGTGCACCGTGTGGTAGCCGTCGGCGAAGCCGGCCAGGGCGATGTAGGGCAGGTTCGGGCCGGCCACGCAGGCCATGCCGATGCCGCCCGACATGCGCGGGTTAATTTCAAGCAGGCGCAGCGCGCCGCCGCCTTCGCGGTACTGCACGTTGAAGCACCCGTTCAGGCCAAAGTCGGCCGCCAGTTTGGCGGTGGCGTCGAGGATATCGCGGCGCATGTCGATCAGTTGGCCGCGCCCGGCCTTGCGCGGCTTTTTGCGCGCCACGGCGGCCACCAGGCGGCCGTTCTCGCCCACGCAGTCAACGCTGTACTCGTGCCCGTCCAAAAATTCCATCAGCAGCATGGTGCGAAACGCGCCCAGCTCGGCCAGCCCGCGTCGCATGTCGGCCAGGCCAATGTGGTACTGCTCGCCGGCCAGCAGCAGCGCGGCGCTGCTGCGCGCTTCGTCCAGCACCGCAAAGCCCAGGCCGAAGACCGATTCGGACGGCTTGACGCACAGCGTCTGGTGGACCTGGCGCAGTTCTGCGTAGGCGGCGTCGAACTGCTGCACGTCCTCGAACACGCGAAAGTCGGCCACGGGGGCGAGCGGCAGGTCGACCGTGGCGTAAAAGCGCGCCTTGTCGTGAATCAGTTCGAGCGACGCGACCGAGCCGGCGCTGAGCACGCGCGTGCCTTGTGCCTCGAAGCGGGCGTGTTCGCCGGCCAGGACGGTCGATTCCTTGCCGGGCACGAAAATGTCGACCTGGTGCTCGCGGCAAAAATCAAGGCACCACGCAATATAGGTGGCGGTGTCCATGCCGGTCGGCTCGACGAAAAACTCGTGCGCGACGCGGGCGGCGTTGACGTGCGGATTGGCATTGCTGTAGATGAGATGAAAGCGACCTTCGGCGTCCGCTTCGCGGATGAGGCCGATAGCCGCGTACACGGACGAGAACGTCCTGTTGAACCAGACACGCATGAATAACCTTAAAAATGACTGTTGATAAATTCTTTAACTATTGATAAAGGCAGCGGCGCTTACGCCAGCACGCCGTGTTGCTTGGCCAGCTTGAGCCAGGCCGGGTACTCGGCCATGAGCAGGTCGTACAGCGCGCCATCGCCGTGTTCATCGGGCGAGGCCACCGAAAAGAAGTTGGCGTTGTCGACCAGGCGTCCGCTTAATTCATCGAGTTTTTCGAGGAAGGGGAAGTCAGAGTCTGCGAACGCCAGCAGGCGCTTGCTTTTTGATTTGCGGCCTTTGCCAATGCCCATAAACTGCCAGAAGATCGGCTCGTAGCTGCTTTGGCGCAGCTGTTTTTCGGTCAGCGGCTGGTCGGACGTGCTGCCGTCGGTGACGAACATGACATACACCGGGATCGCGCCCTTGACGGGTGCCTTGCGTTCGGCGCCGGCGCCGTCCGGGAAGTAGAACTTGCGCACCGCTTCCATCGCCCGCCCGTAGCGGGTGTCGCCTTCGAGCGGGTGGCGCGAGATCACGTTCTGGATGTAGGTGGGCGCGTTGGACAGAGTCATGGGCGCCGGCCGGTGCACGCCGGAGCCGAACAGGAATACGTCGATCTCGCCATCATCGTCGAACTTGCAGCCAAGCGCCAGGATGTGGTCGGAAAACTGTTGTACCAAGCCCTTTTTGTAGAGCGAGGTCATGGAACCGGAAATGTCGAGTACCAGCGCGACCTTGGCGCGGTGCGCCGACAGGCCGACCTTGGCCAGCGAAACGCCGGCGTGCTTGACCAGGCTGACCAGCTGCGGCGCTTCGCGTTCGATGCGTTTTTCCAGCGAAATGCGCGCTGGCGGCGGCGCGGCGTCAGTCACCGCGCCGCCGAAGTGGGCAACGAGCGCATCAAGGCCGCCGTTGAAGCCCTGGCCGACGGCCATGAAGCGCCACTGGCCGTCCTTGCGGTACAGCGTGCCGAGCATGGCGGCGCGCTCCTGGGCGAAGTCGGCGCCGCTGAAAGGGAAGCGGGCGGCGTCGCCCAGTTGCAGAGCGCTCGCGCCCAGCTGGGCCAGGGTGCCGGCGCCGTCGACGCTGGCAGTGATGACGAGCTGGTCGATTGCCGCGGGCAGGCGCGTGGTGTCGATTGCGAAGCTGGCGCCGTTGGGGGCGGGCGTCATCGCCACGCCGCCGCACGGGGTTGCGCTCTGGTTGAAGAACGTCATGTACGGTTCGGCCAGCAGCTTGCCGCCGGCGTTCAGGCCGAAGCACGCAAAGTCCAACGGCACGCCGTTGGCGGCCAGCGAAATGACAATACGCCCGTTGCCCGTCATTGTAGCCAGTGGCAGGCGCTGCCCCCGTGAAAGCTGTTCCATCGTGCTCCGCTGTAAAAGAATTGGGTGCTGACTGGTCCGGATGGCGCGTTTGCGCTGCGGACCAGTCAGGTACTTAGGCGTTGACGCCGAACGAGCGGGCCAGGGGGCCCAGGCCGCCCTTGAAACCCTGGCCGATGGCCTTGAATTTCCATTCGGCGCCGGCGCGATACAGTTCACCGAAAATCATCGCCGTTTCGACCGAGCCGTCTTCGGACAGGTCATAGCGCGCCAGTTCCTTGTCGCCGTCGGCGTTCAGGCAGCGGATGTAAGCCTTGCCAACCATGCCGAAGTTTTGCTTGCGCGCGTCCGCTTCATGGATCGTGACGCACAGGGACACCTTGTCGATGTCGGCCGGCACCTTCGACAGGTCGACCAGGATCTTCTCGTCGTCGCCTTCGCCCACGCCGGACGTATTGTCGCCCTGATGGGTGACCGAGCCGTCGGTCGACTTGAGGTTGTTGTAGAAGATGAAATCGCTGTCGCCGCGAACCTTGCCGTCGTTTTTCTGCAGGAATGCGCTGCCGTCGAGGTCGAACGCGGCGCCGTCGGTGGCGCGCGGATCCCAGCCCAGGCCGATCATCACGCGCGTCAAGCCGGGTTCTTCCTTGCTCAGGTTGACGTTGCCGCCTTTTTGCAAACTGATTGCCATATAAATCTCTCCTTGGTTGAAATTCCGAAAAAGACCCGATTGGCCGGGTCTTGCTACAACAACCCTAGATGGGCACGTTTTGTAATCAATCAAGCAATCTATTTTAGCTCGAATACAACGCCGCACACGTAGTTGCTGGACAGAAATTGCAGCGCCAAGGTAGACTGGAATCCTCCTTTGCCACGCAGCTTGCCATGACCATCGACCTTGACAGCCGCCGCTCCATCCGCAAGATTGCCTGTGCGGATTTTGCTGCCTATCCGGTCTGGGAATGGGCGATCAACGAGGGCGCTCCGCTGGGCGACGGCGATTCCTTCCTGCGCCCGACCTCGCTCGACAGCCTGGGCCTCGATGCGGGGCGGCATTATGTAGTGAGTGCGACGGCCACGCTGAGCGAGGGCAGCGTGCTGCCGGCCTGCGTCGAAGTCAGCGTGCGCGGCAACCGGCGCCACGTTGAGCCGATGTTTATCTTCCTGCAGGAGCGCCATCTCGACTTTGGTGGCTCAGAGACAAAAACCGTGCTCAGTCACTACACCAAGCGCGCGGGTTGCCGCCCGCTGCGCTGGACGCTGGCCGTGCCGTTCGCGGGTGGAACGGTGCTGCCGTCGGGCATGTTGCGCGAGAGCTTGCTGTCGCGGGTCACGCGGCTGTGGACGCGGCTGCGGCGGGCGGCGGTAGGCAAGAGCGTCCTAGTGCCGTAGTACTTGCTTTGCGGCCTACACAGCAGGCATTCGTTTTGCAACCTCCCCCGGGGTCAGTTCCCCCATTGCGACACGAGCACATCTGCTGCTTGATGAGCTCGTGTCGCAATGGGGGATCTGACCCCCTAGCAGCCTGTCGGACTTGCGAAACTAAAACACGATTGCGCGCCTGAAACGAAAAATATTGGCTCTGGATACCATTCGTGGCATTTAAATGCGGAAATTTAGCCTAAATTTTCAGCAAGCGGTCAATAAAGTTTCTTTTTTACCCATAGTCCGACAGGCTGCTAGAGATTGCAATGGGGGAACTGACCCCCTAGAGATTTCTAGAGATTTCCACAATCGCAAAGGCTGGCCGGGCAACAACCGCTACCGGAGTCTCACCCAATCGGCTGCTTACTATTGTGCTTTGGCGGGGGAGGGCGTGATAAACTCGCTGAAACGGGGGGCGCGATGAACTTGACCTTGGAATGCGAGCAGGAAGCTGACGGTCGCTGGATTGCGGAGGTTCCTGAATTGCCGGGTGTGATGGCCTACGGCATGTCGCCCAATGATGCGATGGCGAAAGCACAGGTGCTCGCACTGAGGGTCATTGCCGAGCGCATTGAACATGGCGAGTCGTTGCCTATCAGTTTTAGTATTTCTCTTCCCGTTAACGTATGACGCAGTGGCCTTCATCGAAGGCCAAGCGGGTTTTGGCTGCCCTTCTAAAAGCAGGCTGGACAATAAAGCGACAAAGCGGTTCGCATCGCACGCTCAGCCGTGACGGCCGGCCAGATGTCGCGTTCGCGTTCCACGACAGCGCAGAAATTGGCCCCGTCATGCTGGCGCGCATTGCCAAGCGAACGGGCTTGGGCGCTTCCGACCTGTGAGCGCCGCCGTACTGCCCCAAACGCTGACACAACACATCGCCATACCCCCAACTAAGTTGTTGCGTCAAGCCCTTTTGCACGTTATACTAGCCGGCTTCGGTATGGATTCGTCCGTTTTGAATCTGTCCTTTACTTGGTAGTTAAACAAAGCCCCGCCCAATCGCAGGTGGGAATGGAGAAAAAATGAGCCTAGGCCTTCTCGGTCGCAAGGTTGGAATGATGCGCATCTTTACGGATGAAGGGGACTCGATCCCTGTCACCGTGCTGGACGTGTCGAACAACCGTGTTGCGCAAGTCAAAACTCCTGAAACAGACGGTTACTCCGCTGTTCAGGTCGCTTTCGGTCAACGTCGCGCTTCCCGCGTGACCAAATCGGTAGCGGGTCACCACGCCAAAGCTGGCGTCGAAGCCGGCACCATGCTGCGCGAATTCCGCGTAGATGCAGGCAAAGCTGCCGAACTGAAAACTGGCGACATCGTCGCCGCTTCGCTGTTCGAAGTCGGTCAAAAGATCGACGTTCAGGGCGTTACGATCGGTAAGGGTTACGCTGGCGTCATCAAGCGTTACCACTTCTCTTCCGGTCGCGCTACCCACGGTAACTCGCGTTCGCACAATGTGCCGGGCTCGATCGGTATGGCGCAGGATCCAGGTCGCGTTTTCCCTGGTAAGCGCATGACCGGTCACCTTGGTGACGTTAACCGTACCGTACAGAATCTCGTCATCGCCCGTATCGATGCCGACCGTCAGCTGTTGCTGGTCAAAGGCGCCGTACCAGGTGCGAAAAATGGCCAAGTGATCGTCTCGCCTGCCATTAAATCCAAAGTTCAGAAGGGAGCTTAATTATGGAACTCAAGCTTCTGAATGAGCAAGGACAAGCAGGTTCGAACGTTGCTGCAGCCGATACCGTTTTCGGCCGTGACTACAACGAAGCACTGATTCACCAGATCGTGGTCGCCTACGCCGCTAACGCGCGTTCGGGTAACCGCAAGCAGAAAGACCGTGAAGAAGTCCACCACACGACCAAGAAGCCTTGGCGCCAAAAAGGCACCGGCCGCGCTCGTGCCGGTATGTCGTCCTCGCCTCTGTGGCGCGGCGGCGGTCGTATTTTCCCGAACTCGCCTGACGAGAACTTCACCCACAAAGTCAACAAGAAGATGTATCGCGCAGGTATCTGCTCGATCCTGTCCCAGTTGGCCCGTGAAGAGCGTCTGGTCGTCGTTGAGTCGATGAGCATCGATGCTCCCAAGACCAAAATGCTGTCGCAGAAGCTTGCCAGCATGGGTCTGGAATCGGTCATGATCATCACCGACAATCTGGAAGAGAACCTGGAACTGGCGTCGCGCAACCTGCCGCACGTGCTCGTCGTTGAGCCGAAGCATGCAGATCCGATGTCGCTGGTGTTCTACAAAAAAATCGTGGTCACCAAAGCAGCACTGGCCATGATCGAGGAGATGTTCGCATGAGCGGCATACTGAAATTTTCCGAAGAGCGCCTGATGAAGGTTCTCCAGGCGCCGGTCATTTCCGAGAAGGCCACCATGGTCGCGGAAAAGAACGAGCAGATCGTGTTCCGCGTATTGCCGGATGCGACCAAGCCTGAAATCAAGGCAGCCGTTGAACTGTTGTTCAAGGTTGAAGTCCTGTCCGTCCAGACAGCCAATCGCCAAGGTAAGCAAAAGCGTTCGGGCCGTTTCAATGGCCGTCGCAATCATACCAAGCGTGCTTTCGTGTGCCTGAAGCCTGGCCAGGAAATCAATTTTGTCGAGGAGGCTAAATAATGGCACTCGTAAAGATGAAACCAACCTCACCAGGCCGTCGCGGCATGGTGAAGGTTGTGAACCCGGACCTGTACAAAGGTCGTCCGTTCGCAGCCCTGGTTGAAAAGAAATCGAAAACTGCCGGCCGTAACAACAACGGTCACATCACCACCCGCCACATCGGCGGCGGTCACAAGCAGCACTATCGCCTGATCGACTTCAAGCGTCAGAAGGATGGTATTCCGGCAAAGGTCGAGCGTATCGAATACGATCCAAACCGTACCGCGAACATCGCCCTGCTGTGCTATGCAGACGGTGAGCGCCAGTACATCATCGCTACCAAGGGCATGGCCGTTGGTGACAGCGTGATGAACGGTTCGGAAGCGCCGATCAAGTCGGGCAACTGCCTGCCGATCCGCAACATCCCGGTCGGTACGATCATGCATTGCGTCGAAATGCTGCCAGGTAAGGGTGCCCAGATGGCCCGTACCGCCGGCGCCGGCGTGGTGCTGATGGCACGCGAAGGTACCTACGCTCAAGTGCGCCTGCGCTCGGGTGAAGTACGCCGCGTGCACATCGAGTGCCGCGCAACCGTTGGCGAAGTCGGCAATGCCGAACACAGCCTGCGCAAGATCGGTAAAGCTGGTGCGATGCGCTGGCGCGGTGTCCGTCCTACCGTTCGCGGTGTGGTCATGAACCCGGTCGATCACCCGCACGGTGGTGGTGAAGGTAAAACCGCAGCTGGTCGTCATCCAGTGTCGCCTTGGGGCCAACAGACGAAGGGTAAGAAGACGCGCCGTAACAAGCGTACGACTTCGATGATCGTCTCGCGCCGCGGCAAGAAATAAGGATAAGACATGACACGTTCATTGAAAAAAGGGCCGTTTATCGACGCCCACCTGGTGAAAAAAGTCGAAACCGCGCAAGCGAACAAAGACAAAAAGCCAGTAAAAACCTGGTCGCGCCGTTCGACGATTTCGCCAGACTTCATCGGTCTGACGATCGCTGTACACAACGGCAAGCTGCACGTGCCGGTGTACATCTCCGAGAACATGGTTGGACACAAGCTCGGCGAATTCGCACTGACCCGTACGTTCAAGGGCCATGCCGCTGACAAAAAGGCGAAGAAATAATGGAAACCAAAGCTATCCTCAAAGGTGTGCGCCTGTCGGATCAAAAAGGCCGCCTGGTTGCCGATCTGATTCGCGGCAAGAAAGTCGGCGCAGCACTCGACATCTTGCAGTTCAGCCCGAAAAAAGGTGCAACGATCATCAAGAAGGTTCTGGAGTCCGCCATCGCGAACGCCGAACACAATGATGGCGCTGACATCGACGAGTTGAAAATCGTACAGATCTATGTTGAAAAGGGTCCGATCCTGAAGCGCTTTACTGCACGCGCTAAAGGTCGGGGCGATCGTATCTCGAAACAATCCTGTCACATCTACGTGACTGTCGGTAACTAAGGGGTCACGATGGGACAGAAGATTCATCCAACAGGCTTTCGCCTGTCAGTAACCCGTAACTGGGCATCGCGTTGGTACGCGGGCAATGGTAACTTTGCCCAAATGCTCAACGAAGATCTCGCAGCACGTGCTTATCTGAAAAAGAAACTGAAGAACGCTTCGGTTGGCCGCATCGTCATCGAGCGTCCTGCCAAGAACGCGCGTTTCACGATCTACAGCTCACGCCCAGGCGTGGTCATTGGTAAAAAAGGCGAGGACATCGAAGTACTGAAGACCGCGCTGACCAAGATTATGGGTGTGCCGGTTCACGTGAACATCGAAGAAATCCGCAAGCCGGAAATTGACTCGCAGTTGATCGCCGATTCGATTTCGCAGCAGCTGGAAAAACGGATCATGTTCCGCCGTGCAATGAAGCGCGCCATGCAAAATGCCATGCGTCTCGGTGCACTCGGTATCAAGATCATGTCTTCGGGCCGTTTGAACGGTATCGAAATCGCTCGTAAAGAGTGGTACCGCGAAGGCCGTGTGCCACTGCACACGCTGCGCGCCGATATCGACTACGGTACCAGCGAAGCGGCAACGACCTACGGCATCATCGGCGTCAAGGTCTGGGTATACAAAGGTGACCGCGCGCCAAACGGCGACGCACCAGTCATCGATAGCCCGGCTGACGAAAAGAAGAGCCGCGGCCCGCGCCGTGACGATGGCAAGCCAGCTGGCCGTCCGCGTCCAGCCGGCGCCCCTGGCCGTCCAGGTTCAACCCCAACTGGCGCACCAGTGGTCAAGGCCCGTCCTGCAGTCGCAGTGAAGAAGCCGGAAGCCGCAGCTGCCGCACCAGCTGAGAAAGCAGGAGAATAAATCATGCTGCAACCAGCACGCAGGAAGTATCGTAAAGAGCAGAAAGGCCGTAACACCGGCATTTCGCACACCCGCGGCACCGCGGTCTCGTTCGGTGAATTCGGTCTGAAGGCAGTCGCCCGCGGCCGTATCACGGCGCGTCAGATCGAAGCTGCACGTCGTGCCATGACCCGTCACATCAAGCGCGGTGGTCGTATTTGGATCCGTATTTTCCCGGACAAGCCAATTTCGAACAAGCCAGCTGAAGTTCGTATGGGTAACGGTAAAGGCAATCCAGAGTACTACGTCGCTGAAATTCAGCCAGGCAAGGTACTGTACGAGATGGACGGCGTCGACGAGACTTTGGCACGTGAAGCGTTCCGTCTGGCCGCAGCCAAACTGCCACTGGCGACGACTTTTGTCATCCGCCAAGTCGGCACTTAAAAGGAGTTGTAAATGAAAGCATCAGAACTCCGCGGCAAAGACCAGCCAGCGCTTGAAAAAGAGCTGAATGAGTTGTTGAAGGCCCAGTTCGGCATGCGTATGCAAATCGCTACGCAACAGCTGAGCAACACTTCGCAGCTCAAGAAGGTACGCCGCGATATCGCGCGTGTAAAGACTGTCATGAACTCGAAGGAAGCCAAATGAGCGACACCCCTAAAGTAGCGCTGAAGCGCACGCTGGTCGGTAAAGTGGTGTCGGACAAGATGGACAAGACGGTTACCGTGTTGATCGAGCGTCACGTCAAGCACCCGCTGTACGGCAAGATCATCATGCGTTCGAACAAGTATCACGCGCATGACGAAGGCAATGTGGTCAAGATGGGTGACACCGTCGAGATCCAGGAAGGTCGCCCGATCTCCAAGACCAAAGCTTGGACAGTAACGCGCGTTGTTCAGGCAGCGCCAGTTATCTAAGAGCTTTAAGCTTTACCAGTAGTGCCGGATGGGGCGGCCGCAGAGGAGCGCGGCAGCCAGCTTCCGGATAATAGTTCTTGCGGGCCCGCCAGTATTGTGTGATACTAGCGGGCTTCGTTCATGTAACGCCGCATATCAGTCACCCCGGTGGCAGCGGCCTAATAAAACGTAAGTTTTTGGAAAGTCCATCACCCAATCAGCGTTCTCCAGCAAGGAGGGCACTGGCGGGACCAAGACTGACCGCAGGCCCACATCGTGGGGATTCTTCGGCTTAAGTTGGGAAAGAGAATACTATGATTCAAACTGAAAGCCGGCTCGAAGTAGCCGACAATACCGGTGCCAAGGAAGTTATGTGCATCAAGGTATTGGGCGGTTCCAAGCGCCGTTATGCTGGCATTGGCGACGTGATCAAGGTAACCGTCAAGGTTGCTGCGCCACGCGGCCGTGTCAAAAAAGGTGAAATTTATAACGCCGTGGTTGTCCGCACCGCTAAAGGTGTGCGCCGCCCAGACGGCTCGCTGGTGAAGTTCGACGGCAATGCCGCCGTACTGCTCAACGCCAAGCTCGAGCCGATCGGTACCCGTATTTTTGGACCAGTCACGCGCGAACTGCGCACTGAAAAGTTCATGAAGATCGTGTCCCTGGCACCTGAAGTTCTGTAAGGAGTCGCAATGGATAAGATTCGTAAAAACGACGAAGTCATCGTTCTGACCGGCAAAGACAAGGGCAAGCGCGGCGTTGTTCAACAGCGTGTAGACGCTGAACATGTCGTGGTTGAAGGCGTCAACATCGCTAAAAAAGCGACCAAGCCTAACCCAATGACCGGCGTAACTGGTGGTATCGTCGATAAGACAATGCCGATTCACGTGTCCAACGTTGCATTGTTCAATGCAGCGACTGGCAAGGCAGACCGCGTGGGCTTCAAAGACGTAGACGGCAAGAAAGTCCGCGTTTTCAAGTCCTCCGGCGAAGTAGTGAAAGCTTAAATCATGACACGTCTCCAAGAGTTTTATAAAGACAAAGTCGTTGCCGACCTCGTAACCAAATTTGGTTACAAGTCGCCAATGGAAGTGCCGCGCCTGACCAAGATCACCCTGAACATGGGCTTGGGCGAGGCAATCGCGGACAAGAAGATCATCGAACACGCAATGGGCGACATGACCAAGATCGCCGGCCAAAAGCCAGTGACCACCAAGGCACGTAAAGCTATTGCAGGTTTCAAGATCCGTGAAGGCTACCCACTCGGTGCGATGGTCACCCTGCGCGGCGCCCGCATGTACGAGTTCCTGGATCGCTTCATCACCGTGGCCCTGCCGCGCGTGCGCGACTTCCGTGGTGTGAATGGCCGTTCGTTCGATGGTCGTGGCAACTACAACATCGGTGTCAAGGAACAGATCATTTTCCCTGAAATCGAGTACGACAAGATCGATGTGCTGCGTGGTTTGAATATCAGCATCACGACGACCGCCAAGACCGACGACGAAGCGAAAGCACTCCTCGCCGCCTTTAAATTTCCGTTCAGAAACTGAGATCATGGCAAAACTATCACTGATCAACCGCGAACAGAAGCGTGCAGACCTGGTGGCAAAATTTGCCCCTAAGCGTGCAGCTCTGAAAGCCATCATCGATGACCAGTCGAAGACGGAAGAAGAACGCTATGAAGCCCGTCTGAAGTTGCAGGCTCTGCCGCGCAACTCGGCACCGACCCGCCAGCGTAACCGCTGCGCAATCACCGGTCGTCCGCGTGGCACATTCCGTAAATTCGGTCTGGGTCGCATCAAGCTCCGTGAATTCGCCATGCGTGGTGAAATTCCGGGTATGACTAAAGCAAGCTGGTAATAGGAGAATATGCAATGAGTATGAGCGATCCTATCGCCGATATGCTGACCCGCATTCGCAATGCACAAGGCGTTCAAAAAACGACCGTGGCCATGCCATCGTCGAAAGTCAAAGTGGCGATTGCCAACGTCCTCAAGGACGAGGGTTACATTGAAGATTTCGCCGTCACCGCAGCTGGTGGCAAGGCGGAACTGAAGATCGGTTTGAAGTATTACGTTGGCCGTCCGGTCATCGAGCGCTTAGAGCGCGTGTCCCGTCCGGGCCTGCGCGTCTACAAGGGCAAAGATGATATCCCTACCGTCATGAACGGCCTGGGTGTGGCGATTGTGTCGACCCCGCAAGGCGTCATGACAGACCGCAAAGCACGCGCCACCGGTGTCGGCGGCGAAGTTATCTGCTACGTGGCTTAAGGAGTATCGACAATGTCCCGAGTAGCTAAAATGCCGATCACTGTTCCAGCTGGCGCCGAAGTGGCGATCACTGCAGCAGCGATCACCGTCAAGGGCCCGCTGGGCACCATGACCCAGAACCTGAACGGCTTGGTAAAAGTAGAAAACAAAGATGGCACCCTGTCGTTTGACGTCGTCAACGACAGCCGTGAGTCGAACGCGATGTCCGGCACCTTGCGTGCCTTGGTCAACAATATGGTGACCGGCGTGACCAAAGGCTTCGAGAAGAAGCTGTCGCTGGTAGGCGTGGGCTACAAAGCCCAGGCCGCCGGTGACAAGCTGAACCTGTCGCTGGGTTTCTCGCACCCTGTTGCGCACCAGATGCCAGCCGGCGTGACCGTGACCACCCCAACCCCGACCGAGATCATCATCAAGGGTATCGATCGTCAACAGGTTGGTCAAGTCGCTGCCGAAGTGCGTGCTTACCGCTCCCCTGAGCCTTATAAAGGCAAGGGCGTCCGCTATGTGGACGAAGTGGTTAAGCTTAAAGAAACCAAGAAGAAATAAGGCTGACCATGGACAAGAAAGAATCACGTCTGCGTCGTGGACGCCAGACCCGCATCAAGATCGCTTCGCTGAAAGTAAATCGCTTGTCGGTACACCGTACCAACCTGCACATTTACGCCAGCCTGATCAGCCCGGACGCCAAAGTTCTCGTTTCGGCCTCGACGGCCGAAGCGGAAGTGCGCGCCGAACTGGCAGGCAAGAGCGGCGCCGGCGGCAATGCCGCCGCTGCTGCCCTGGTCGGCAAGCGTGTAGCGGAGAAAGCACTCAAAGCAGGGATTACCGAAGTTGCGTTTGACCGCTCCGGTTTCCGTTACCACGGCCGTGTGAAGGCGTTGGCTGAAGCCGCGCGTGAAGCCGGTCTGAAGTTCTAAGGAAGAATCGTCATGGCAAAAATGCAAGCTAAAATGCAAAGCGACAAGCCGGATGATGGCATGCGCGAAAAAATGATCGCGATCAACCGCGTGACCAAAGTGGTCAAGGGTGGTCGTATCATGGGTTTCGCCGCGTTGACCGTCGTCGGTGACGGCGATGGCCGCATTGGCATGGGCAAGGGCAAGTCGAAGGAAGTACCGGTTGGTGTGCAGAAGGCAATGGAAGAAGCCCGTCGCAACCTGATCAAGGTACCTCTCAAGAACGGCACGATCCACCACAACGTATCGGGCAAGCACGGCGCATCGAAAGTCATCATGATGCCCGCCAAGCCAGGTACCGGCGTGATCGCTGGCGGCGCAATGCGCGCTATCTTCGAAGTAATGGGCGTGACCGATATCGTGGCGAAATCCACGGGCTCGTCGAACCCTTACAACCTGGTGCGCGCCACGCTCGACGGTCTGTCAAAAATGAGTACTGCTTCCGACATCGCCGCCAAGCGCGGCAAGTCGGTCGAAGACATCCTGGGCTAAGAGGAACATCATGGCAAACACCATCAAAGTACAATTGGTCAAAGGGCTGATCGGCACGCGGCAAGACCACCGTGCCACCGTCCGCGGTCTGGGCTTGCGTCGTGTTAACTCGGTGTGCGAGTTAGAGGACACCCCATCCGTACGCGGCATGATCAATAAAGTGTCGTACCTCGTTAAAGTAGTCGCTTAAGCCTTCGGGCTTAAGTAACGGAGAAACTTATGGAATTGAACACAATCCAACCAGCCGAAGGCGCCAAGCACTACAAGCGTCGCGTCGGTCGTGGTATTGGCTCGGGCATCGGTAAAACCGCTGGCCGTGGTCACAAAGGTCAGAAATCGCGTTCGGGCGGCTTTCATAAAGTCGGTTTCGAAGGCGGTCAGATGCCTCTGCAGCGCCGTCTGCCTAAGCGTGGTTTCAAATCGCTCAACGCAACGTTCAAAGCTGAAGTACGCCTGTCGGACCTGAACAACCTGCCTGTCGGCGATGTCGACATCCTAGTGTTGAAGCAAGCTGGCATTTTGCAAGTCCTGGCGCGCGATGTGCGCGTGATCCTGTCCGGCGAAGTCACCAAAGCGGTGAACCTCAAAGGCTTGAAAGTGACTGCAGGCGCGAAAGCGGCAATCGAAGCAGCTGGCGGCTCGGTAGCGTAAGTTGCAGATCTAACAGCTTGATCGGAGCAAAAATTGGCGACTAATTCACAACTCGGTAAAAGTGCAGCTGCCGGTTTCCCTTGGGGTCGTCTCTGGTTTTTGCTTGGCGCGTTAGTCGTTTATCGTCTCGGTGCGCACGTTCCTGTCCCAGGAATCGACCCGGCACAACTGGCTAGCCTGTTCAAGCAAAACTCTGGCGGTGTCCTGGGCATGTTCAACATGTTCTCGGGCGGCGCGCTGGAACGTTTCGCGGTATTTGCACTTGGCATCACGCCTTACATCTCGGCCTCGATCATCATGCAACTGGTGTCGATCGTTTCCCCGCAGATGGAAGCGTTAAAGAAAGAAGGCGAATCCGGACGCCGCAAGATTACCCAGTACACCCGGTACTTCACGGTAGTGCTGGCGTTGTTCCAGGCTTTTGCCATTGCGGTCGCGCTCGAGTCGCAGCCGAATCTGGTGATCGAGCCTGGCATGGTGTTCCGCTTCGTTACGGTAGTGACGCTGTTGACTGGTACCATGTTCCTGATGTGGCTCGGCGAGCAGATCACGGAGCGCGGCCTCGGTAACGGTATTTCGATCATTATTTTCGCTGGTATCGCAGCGGGATTGCCGGCCGGACTGGTGCAGATGTTCTCGCTAGTATCGAACGGTTCGATGCACCCGGTGGCGTTGATCGTCATCCTGATGCTGGTGGCCTTCGTGACCTTCGCAGTGGTGTTCGTGGAACGCGGTCAGCGCAAGATTTTGGTCAACTATGCGAAGAAGCAGGTCGGCAACAAGGTATATGGCGGTCAAACCAGCCACTTGCCTTTGAAGCTGAACATGGCCGGCGTGATTCCGCCGATCTTCGCCTCGTCGATCATTATGTTTCCCGCGACGATCGTCGACTGGTTCACCAAGGGTAAGGACACCAGCGGCCCGGTGATCGGTTTCTTGAAAGACTTGGCAGCATCGATGGGGCCCGGTGAGCCCATCCATGCGCTGTTGTATGCAGTGGCAATCATCTTTTTCTGTTTCTTCTATACGGCGCTGGTGTTCAACAGCAAAGAAACAGCGGATAACTTGAAGAAAAGTGGTGCATTCGTTCCCGGGATTCGTCCAGGCGACCAGACTGCCCGCTACATCGACAAGATCCTGATGCGCTTGACACTGGCTGGTGCGGTGTACATCACCTTGGTGTGTTTGTTGCCGGAATTTTTACAGGCCAAATGGAAAGTTCCTTTCTATTTCGGCGGTACGTCCCTGTTGATTATTGTGGTTGTTACCATGGATTTCATGGCTCAAGTACAAAACTACGTCATGTCGCAGCAATATGAATCGCTGCTGCGCAAGGCGAATTTCAAGGGCGGTATTCCGACGCGATAAGCGCCCAGGAGCGGTCGAACCGAATGGCAAAAGACGACGTCATACAGATGCAAGGCGAGATTCTCGAGAATCTCCCAAATGCTACGTTTCGGGTAAAGCTGGAAAACGGTCACGTGGTGCTCGGACATATTTCGGGAAAGATGCGGATGAACTATATCCGCATCCTTCCTGGCGACAAGGTCACGGTGGAGCTCACGCCCTATGACCTGAGCCGGGCCAGGATTGTGTTCCGGACCAAGTAAATAATTTAGAAGTCGAACCAAATCGTAAAGAGGCAATTATGAAAGTTCTCGCATCAGTCAAGCGGATCTGCCGCAACTGCAAGATCATCAAGCGCAAAGGCGTTGTCCGCGTAATCTGCGTGGAACCGCGTCATAAGCAGCGTCAAGGTTAATTTAACGTTATTTATTGAGGATAACGAATGGCACGTATTGCAGGGGTTAATATCCCAAATCATCAGCACACCGTCATCGGCTTAACCGCCATCTACGGTGTTGGCCGCCCACGCGCACAAAAAATTTGCGCAACGACGGGTGTAGCGACCAATAAAAAGGTCAAGGATCTCGACGATAGCGAACTGGAAAAGCTGCGTGACGCAGTCGGAACGTTCGTTGTCGAAGGCGATCTGCGCCGTGAACTGTCCATGAACATCAAGCGGTTGATGGACTTGGGTTGCTACCGCGGCATGCGCCATCGCAAGGGTCTGCCTTGCCGTGGTCAGCGGACCCGCACCAATGCACGGACTCGCAAGGGTCCGCGCAAAGCCGCACAATCGCTTAAGAAATAACTAGGAAACGACTATGGCCAAGCAACAAAGCAGCGCCGCAGCAGCACGCGTACGCAAAAAAGTTAAAAAGAACGTCGCCGAAGGCATTGCACATGTCCACGCTTCTTTCAACAACACCATCATCACGATCACCGATCGCCAGGGCAATGCTCTGTCGTGGGCGACGTCTGGCGGTGCTGGCTTCAAGGGTTCGCGTAAATCGACCCCGTTCGCAGCGCAGGTTGCGGCTGAAGCAGCAGGCAAGGTCGCTGTCGAGTGCGGCGTGAAGAACTTGGAAGTGCGTATCAAGGGCCCCGGTCCTGGTCGTGAATCCGCAGTTCGCGCTTTGAACAACCTGGGTATCAAGATCACTGAAATCCAGGACGTGACGCCAGTGCCGCACAACGGCTGCCGTCCACCGAAGCGTCGTCGTATCTAAGAAATACGATAAGAATTACCCGACGCCGGATTCGTCTGGCCGTCGTTAGCGAAATAAAGATTGCCGGAGCAGCCCCCGCAAGGGTATACTGCCCGGCTGTTCATGCATGCCATGTTTTTACATGCGCGGCTGGAACGCTATCCTTACTCTTGTAAGCCACCGTCTGCTTGAAAGCGAAGTGGACTAGCGCCTGCCACACCATGCGGTGTTGCCGGGGCGTCATACAAAGGAATTATTGTGGCACGTTATATCGGACCTAAAGCAAAACTGTCCCGCCGTGAAGGTACGGACCTGTTTCTCAAGAGCGCACGCCGCTCCCTCGATTCGAAATGCAAACTGGACGTCAAGCCAGGCCAGCACGGTGTCAAATCCGGTGCGCGTACCTCGGACTACGGCAACCAGCTGCGCGAAAAGCAAAAAGTCAAGCGCATGTACGGCATCTTGGAGCGTCAGTTCCGCCGTTACTTCGCCGAAGCCAACCGTCGCAAGGGCAACACCGGCGAAGCGCTGCTGCGTTTGCTGGAGGCGCGTTTGGACAACGTTTGCTACCGTATGGGCTTTGGCTCGACCCGCGCCGAAGCGCGCCAGCTGGTCAGCCACAAGGCATTCACGGTCAACGGCAACGTTGTGAACATCGCTTCGTACGCAGTGCGTACCGGTGACGTCATTGCAGTTCGTGAGAAGTCGAAGAAACAAGTACGTATCGCCGAAGCGCTGTCGCTGGCGGAGCAGATTGGCATGCCTAGCTGGGTGTCGGTTGACTCGAAGAAAATGGAAGGCACCTTCCGTAGCTTCCCAGAGCGCAACGAAATCGCTAACGATGTCAATGAATCGCTGATCGTCGAGCTGTACTCGCGTTAAGAACGCCTGACCGCCTTCCTTGTTCACGCAGGGAGGGCGGTTTTGCCGTTGATATCGTTTCCCGCCCGCTTCTTCTTGACGCGGGCGTTTTCACTAATGCCATCAGCCTTATCGGTGTAATGAGCCGAGGGTATTGAAAAGGACATTTCATGCAAAACAGTTTGTTGAAGCCACGTATTATCGATGTTGAAGCCCTGGGCGCCGGTCACGCAAAAGTCGTGATGGAGCCGTTCGAGCGTGGCTATGGCCACACATTGGGTAATGCGTTGCGCCGTGTTCTGCTGTCGTCGATGGTTGGCTACGCGCCTACCGAAGTGACGATCGCCGGCGTGGTCCATGAATATTCGTCGCTCGACGGCGTGCAGGAAGACGTCGTTGACTTGCTGTTGAACCTGAAGGGCGTTGTGTTCAAAGTGCACAACCGCGATTCGGTCACGCTGACCCTGAAAAAGGAAGGCGAAGGCGCGATTTTGGCTTCCGACATCGACTTGCCGCATGACGTCGAACTGATCAACCCGGACCATGTGATCGCTCACCTGACCGCCGGTGGCAAGCTGGACATGCAGATCAAGGTTGAAAAAGGCCGTGGCTACGTTCCAGGCAATGTGCGCCGCCTGTCGGAAGACACCAACAAGACGATCGGCCGCATCATTCTGGACGCGTCGTTTTCGCCGGTGCGCCGGGTCTCGTATTTCGTTGAATCGGCTCGCGTCGAACAGCGTACCGACCTCGACAAGCTGGTCATCAACATTGAAACCAACGGCGTGATCACGCCGGAAGAAGCGATCCGCCAGTCGGCCCGCGTTCTGGTGGACCAGTTGAATGTGTTCGCTGCACTGGAAGGCACGGAAGCTGCCGCCGAAGCGCCATCGCGCGCGCCGCTGGTCGATCCGATCCTGCTGCGTCCAGTCGACGATCTGGAACTGACCGTGCGTTCGGCCAACTGCCTGAAAGCAGAAAACATTTACTACATTGGCGACCTGATCCAGCGTTCGGAAAACGAATTGCTCAAGACGCCAAACCTGGGCCGCAAGTCCCTGAACGAAATCAAGGAAGTGCTCGCCTCGCGCGGCTTGACCTTGGGCATGAAACTCGAGAACTGGCCGCCTGCAGGTCTCGAAAAGTAAGCAACGCGCAAGCGTTGCGTGTCCTCGCGAACGCGGGGAACCAAGTTTTACCCCATCCGGGGCGGGTGCTCCGGATGTCTAACCAAGCTATCAACCGGCCCGCACTCAGTGAGTGATCGAAGAGCTGGATTTAAACAACTCGAAAGGAATTACCATGCGTCACCGTCACGGCCTTCGCAAGCTGAATCGTACCTCGTCCCACCGCCTGGCTATGCTGCGCAACATGACCGTTTCCCTGCTGCGTCATGAAGCCATCAAGACCACCGTCCCAAAAGCGAAGGAACTGCGCCGCGTTATCGAGCCGATCCTGACCATGGGCAAGACCGACACCCTGGCCAACAAGCGCCTGGCATTCGCCCGCCTGCGCGACCGCGAAATGGTGTTGAAGCTGTTCGCTGAACTCGGCCCACGTTACGCAAACCGCAATGGCGGCTACCTGCGTATCCTGAAAATGGGTTTCCGCGTCGGCGACAATGCGCCAATGTGCTACGTTGAATTGATGGATCGTCCGGACGTCACCAACGTTGAAGATGCTCCAACGGCTGAGTAATTAGTCCGTGATACGAAGAAAAAGCCAGGCGATGCCTGGTTTTTTTTCGTCCCTTGTGAGCCAGGTTGCGAAATTCGTGTCATTTTCAGAAGGCGACTGCTCGAATGTCTGGAGTCGGTTGCACCAACTGAAACATGCTTAGCCCGTACCCGCATGATGGACTGGCGTGTCGTGTAAAGTCACGGGCTACCTTGGCGATGGACTCCCCCGCCGCGAGACGGGCGATTGCTTCGATTTGCTGTACTATCGTTAGCGCTGGCGGCCGGCTCAAAGTCTTTCCTTCGGCACGCGCGCATGCGATACCCGTGGGTGCGCTCTATTAACAAAGCACGCTTGGAACTCAGCAACCGCGCTCAGCAGCTAAATGCCTGTTCAGGAATGTCTCGGACGTGAGACAAGCGTACAGCACACGTGTCGCTACGCCGTGTCGAGAGAGCAGCGCTTAGCGACTCGGGCTGCGAGGGCGTGGAAGAGATCAAAGAGAACCGTTGAGTTAAAGTTAACCGCGAATAAATCTACAAACCTTAATAGTCAACGGTTCCATAGTGCATCGTGCATCTACTATAATACGTTCTCTTTGCGACAATTAAATTTCACGCGTCGCGTTAACCACAATTGCTGCATCCCGTAATTTCTTAAACGATGCATACATTAAATCGTAAGTTTTATTATACCAATTATCAAAATCCTGCCGGCGATTTGAAGCGAGTGAATCGCGTTTTGCTTTTCGCGCGGTCTGATCAGTTGTGAAATGCTCAAAATCATTCAACAGCTTGTTCAGTATAGTGTACCCACGGGCGTATAAATCCGGAACTCCGGACATGATATTGTCTAGAGAATCTCTCGTATCCTGACAAAACTGGGAATAGCGGTATGAGTTCGCAGCATGCCCTATTGGAGCACTCCGGAATTCCTGGTTGTCCCTTGCAGTTTTGCACTCCACATAAATATTTCTTAATTCCAAGATGGTAGCCGCTGCGGCGGTACGTCTTTCGATAGCCCCGTTTGGATTGATTCTCCGATCAAGTTTTGGAAACGACTCTTCTAATAGGTCAGGAATTGCGTTAAAAATGTGTTCCCCTTGAGCACTCATTCTTTTAAACTCCCAGTAAATGGTGAATGGACGTACGCCGAGCAATCTAAGGTAAAGCATGTTAGTGCAGCAGTGCATTTTTTAAAGAAATAGCGGCCTAGGTTGACTTGGGCCGTATTTTTAGCAACCAAGCCAATCATAACCAATAATTATGGCTTGTTAATAATCTTTTCGCCGTCTGGCCGCAATTCTCCATTGGGTGAGACATGCCGGTACAGAGTCTGCCGCGTGACGCCAAGTTCTTTACAAAGCCCAGTCACGTTGGTTTCTGGTTTGCCCATGGAAGCCATCGCTAGGCGAAGCTTAGCAGGCGTCATCTTGAACGGCCGCCCGCCGCTACGCCCTCTAGCGCGCGCAGATGCCAACCCGGCGACAGTGCGCTCGGAAATTAGCTCGCGCTCGAACTCAGCCAAGGCGGCAAATATACCGAAAACTAGTTTGCCAGCGGCGTTTGTAGTATCGATTGCTGCGCCGTGGCCGTTTAACACCTTCAGTCCCACCCCGCGCGCCGTCAGGTCATGCACTGTATTGATCAAATGACGCAAATCCCGGCCTAACCGGTCCAACTTCCAAACCGCCAGGGTATCACCTTGGCGCAGCGCTTTGAGACAGGCGGCCAAGCCGGGACGATCTTCCCGTTTGCCTGATGCCTGATCTTCATAGAGATGCTTCGGGTCGACACCGGCCAACTCCAGCGCATCTCGCTGCAAGTGCGTCGTTTGCGAACCATCGGCCTTCGAGACCCGCATGTATCCAATTAACATGATTTCGTCTGTCACTTATACGGTCGATTGTGTGACAGTCCGTCCTGTCACTTGCCAATCATCAAAAACTGTCACTTAACCCGTTACTTAATGTATGACATGTAAAGGGTTCCGCTGGCTCATAATGTAACAGAAATTCGGCTGGAATTTGCTCTTTAGCAAATATCGCCCTAAGTTGCTCCAAAGAAGCAGGGTCGTTCCGACCGTACGACGCCAACCGGAATAGCGAACGTGCCGTTTCGGGATTGTGTCGAGCATCAAGAACGGCCTCTTCAATTGCTTCGGCCGCCTTTCGCCAGTAGTTGACGGGTTCTTCCGATCCCACGTGTACCGGCAGACCGTTTGTGAATTCTCTCTGCGGCTCTTGCACGAACAAGCCAGCGAACTCTCCGGCTGCATTCAAAATCTGCGATTCGATCAACCCGGTGGCTGTAGCCGCCGCCTCCAGCATTTGCAACTGCACCGAGTCCGCTAAAATCTCAAAGGCCTGCCATTGGCTCTGTCCGGCACGGAGCGGGTGGCCGCATCGCTCCCATACGTAACGGATAGCTTCACCGTATGATCCGCACAGCGATATCGGCGTGTTCAGCTCGTCCAACAAAGTGCGCAGCAGCCGAAACCAAAGTCCGGCATGGACCCGGCGGCGCGGTAGCTCGACGTATCCTGTTGTGAGTGCCTGCCAGGTGCGCCGGTCCATCGCCGAAATCGGCGCACTGGCCGGCCGCTGCCCACATGAAGCGTCATCCCAGCCCATGAACGTCCCAGTCCCTCCCCAATAGGGCTCCAGCCATCAACAATGCGTCGGGCAGCTCAATAGCAACGGCAATTGCCATATGAGTGGCAGCGCATGTTCCGCCGAGTCGCGAATGCAGGGCGGGCACGCCCGACGCAGCGGCTGCATCGGCAGCCAGGCGCGCCAGCTCATGATCGACCGCGTTTTTCGACGCCCCTTCGGCAGCAGAACTGATAGCTGAAAAACATAGGTTTCCAGGGCGGACGGAACCGAGTTGTCAAGACTGTCCAGCAGCCACGGCGTCCAGCCGGCGAAACTCATGCAGCGCAGACGGTCTTGCTCGATGCCGCTGCGCTGAGCCAGGGCTATCAACAGCGGTATCGGCGGCGCAGTGTCGAGGTCGTCGATCTGGCCGTGGCCAAGATCATGCTCCAGCAGCTCGCGCATGTCCATCTGGTAGCAGTCGGCGACACGATGAAGCCAGGACGACAATGCCTCGCCTTCCTTGGGGGCCGGATGTAGCGGCCAGCGTTGCGCCTGGCTCACATCAACTCCCGCTCGAACTGCCGGCGCCGCTCGCTGGGGCCAACGTAATCGGTCATGCTAAGCGTGCGGTGGTTGATGGCTTCCTCTCCGCTTTCCGCAGCGGCGACGGCCGCCGCTATCAGCAGATGTGCCAGTTCGCCGATGGTGCCCTCGCTGCGGGTTAGCAGATAGCGGGCCATATCCGGCGTGGCGATGGGCGAGCTTCGCCGCAACGGGAACGACGCGGCGAAGCTCGCCAGCAACGAATAGCAGTCATCGTTGGCCTCCCACAATGGAAGCATGACGGGCTCGAATCGGTTTTCCAGTTGATCGTCCGACCGGATGGCAAGGTACGCCTCGCGCGTGCCAACCCCGACCAGCGGAATGCGCAGCTCGTTGCCAAGAAAGCGCAGCAGATTGAGGAATTCCCGCCGGCTCACGCTGTTACCGGCAAGGACGCTGTGCAGCTCGTCGATCACCAGCATGCGCACACCGACGCGGCGCAGCAACGACAACGCCAATTGCTCCATCTCAGGCAGCCGCTGGCGCGGGCGCAGCGGCGCGCCCATGGCGGCGAGCAAGGCCACATAGAAGCGCGTGACCGATGGCTCCGATGGCATCTGCACGCACAGAACCGGGATGTGTTCCTGATCGTCGGTGGATGTGGCGGGGTGGGTACGGCGGAATTTCTCGATGATCATCGACTTGCCGTTGTTGGTCGGGCCGACCAGCAAGAGGTTGGGCATGCGCTGTTTGCTCGGCCACGCAAACAGGGTTTCCAGCCGGTTCAGCGCATCGACCGCGCGCGGATAGCCAATCCAGCGGTCGGCACGGATGCGCTGAATACGCTCGGCAGCCGGCAGACGGGCCAGCCCCTGTGCTCCCGGCAGCAGGTGGGATAGGTCGATGGCAGGAAATTCGTCCATGGCTACCATTCCTCGATCTGGCCAAATGGCATAGCAGCCGGTTGGCCTTCGGTTTGGGCATCAGGTACGTCAGTCACCGGCGGCGCAAGCTTGCCCGATGGCGATTGCGTTTTGAGATGCTGCCGCCGTTCCTGATCGCGCCGCGCCTTGCGCGTAGTGTGCTGAGCAGTATCCACGATGTCGCGCATTTGCCGGATCATGCGGAACAGCGCGGCCTCATCCACCTGTTCACGCCCGAGCTGCCGTAAGCTGGCCAGCGCCTGGCGTTGCTCCCACAACGTGATGGCGGGATGGGACAAGGTACGGTAGGGAATTTCCAGATAATGCTGCTCTTCCGGCTCCAGAATCCATATTCGGCTGATATCACGCGGGTCGCGCCGGATCAGGAATGCCGGCAAGCTTCCGCGCCGGGCGATCCATGGTTTGAGCGCGTCGGCATAGTAGTGGATGTGGTCGATGACAAAGCCCGTCCGGGTCAGTGCGCGTCGGATCACCGGCAGGAAATCGACAAGGAAAGCGGTTGCGTGCGTGACGATGGCCGGCGTGCCGGAACGGGCCACGGCATCGGCCCATAGCGCCGCCGGCGGCTGGAGCAGAGTTCCGTGCACAGAGCCGTGATAGGCACCGATTGCCAGGGTGAGCCAGCGTTCCAATTCGCGCAGCGTCAACGCCGCCATGCCGTCCGAATCGTACTTGCCGCGTTGGTTCGGGTTGGAAAACCTCGTGCCCGGCAATTCGTGGATCATCTGCATTGCGGTGCCGATGATTCGCTCCACGACGCCCCCAAAGTGCGGCAGGCCCGGCGGTCGATAACTCAACTGAATGCCGTGCTGTTCGCAGCCACGGCGCAGCGCCTCGCTCTTGAACTCGGCAGCATTATCCAGATAGAGCAGCTTGGGCTTGCCGCTCATCGGCCAATTCATTTCCACATCCAGACGTTCCAAGCTCGGGCGTTTGTCGCAGGCAGCGTGGGCCAGGCAAAGGCCGGCCGAGACGGCGGACGGGGCTTCCAGCGTGACCACCATACCGGGCACGCAGCGCGTGAATACGTCGATGGCGATTGTCAGGTAAGGGCGTCCAATGGGCTGCCGGTCACGCTCGTCCACGATAATCAGATCGATGACTGTATGGTCGATTTGAACTTGTTCAAGTGGCGCAGTGACTTCTGGAGGCAGGCCGCCGACGCCTTGCAAATCACGGGCATCATCCTGGCCACCCCGGCTGCGCACCACTTTTCGCGGGTCCAGGCTGGCGACGCGCAAAGCTACAGTGTTGCGTGCCGGCACCCGCAGCTTCTGTGCCTTGCACGCCTGTATTATTTCACGATACAGCGCCGCCAGGCTGCGCTTCTGCCGGGTCAGAAACCGCTTTTGCAACAGGTCGCGGATGATGAGCTCGACCGGCTCCGATAAGCGCCCCTTCCCTTTACCGCCGCTGGACTGACCTCGCGCAAAGTCCGTGACCAAGCCGGAGCCCTGGCGTGCGCGCCGGATCAAGACGTATACCTGCCGCCGGGACAAGCCCAACGAGTGTGCGGCGTCATCGGCGGCCTGATGTCCGACGAAATCAAGTGCCGCGAGCGGCCCTACGACATCCATTCGTTGACGCGCCTGCTCCCAGGCAACATCCGGCAGTGTCAAGACCCCTTGCTCGGCTATGCGCCGTATTTCTGTTGCCACGCCCGCACCTCACTTCTGTGCATAGGAGTATTCAGCATAGTCGATGATGGTGAAGGCGGCTACTGACAAAAGTAAGTCAGGAATCGTATGCACAGTCGCCGTCTGGGTCAACAAAATGGTGCAGTCGCCTTCTGAAAATGACAATTCGCAATATCAGTGTCAGGTATTTTGGTCGCCCCAACTCTTCGATCCGGAAACCATGTATGCATTTTGAAGTCCCGAAAGCTTCGTCATTGAAAGAATTTGGCGGCGAATATCTGATGATCGTCATCAGTATCCTGACCGCGCTGGCGCTCGAACACGGCGCCCAGACACTGCATCATCGGACGGTCGCGCATGAAGCAAGCGAGAAGATCGATGCGGAGATCCGGGCCAACATTGAACAGATCAAGGCAACCCGCGTGTATAACCAACAGCAGGGGGACAAACTGGCGCTGATCCGCGAAGCTTTGCTGGCCGACATTCATGCCAAGAAAAGCGATGAGGAATTGAAAAAGCGCCTGCTTGGCGACTACCGGGGTGCCTTTGCGCTGAGCATTCGCACGCCCACCCTGCGGCGCGAGGCCTGGGACGTGGCGGTCGCCAACCAGGCCGTGAGCTGGATGCAGGCCGACGCGCTGAAGCGCTATTCCGTTGCATACGCATCCATGCGCGACATACAGTCGATTTCCATCACCGGCGGCAATAGCTTTCTGGATGGTCCGCGCATGATGGATGCGCTCAGCAATGCCCAGATGGGCGTGGTCGATGCGCACGAAACGTATCGTTTGCTCAATCAGATCATCTCTTCCTACCAGACCATCAATGGCAACCTGGCAACGCTGCAGAAGGAACTGGACGATACGGCCCCCGCCGATGGGTTGCGCGCCGCGCAATCCGGCCACGGCGCCGGGCAGGCCGGCAAGTAGGCAGACGCCCGTTATACCCGGTCAAGTCAAGAAAACCCAGCCTGCGCCGACGCGAACGCTTCCTCCGGTGTACTATTCCGCTTGGTTTCGCGAAAGGAAGTCATGTACCGTTCCACCCTCAAGGCTGCGCTCGCGTGGCTGCTGCTGGCCTGCTCGCTGCTGCTGGCGGCCGCGCCGACGCTCGCGGCCGACGACTATCTCGATCCGGAAGCGGCCTTCAAGTTTTCGGCGCGCATGCTCGACCCGCAGACCGTGGCCGTCACCTACGACATCGCCGACGGCTACTATATGTACCGCGAACGCCTCAAGTTTACCGCCACCGGCGCCACGCTGGGCGAGCCGCGCATTCCGTACGGCAAGGTAAAGTACGACGAAACGTTCATGAAGAACGTCGAAACCTACCGCAAGAGCGTCACGATTACCATTCCCGTGCGCGCCAACGGCATGTTCACGCTGATGGCCAGCTCGCAAGGCTGCGCCGACGCCGGCCTGTGCTACGCGCCGCAAGACGCCAGCGCGCGCCTGGTGGGCGCCTTGCCTGGCGCCGGCCAGGCATTGGCGCCGGCCGATGGCGTCAGTGCCCCCGCCGCGCCGTCCGAACTGACCGGCATCGCGTCAGTGCTCGGTGGCGGCAAGCTGCTCGTGATCGTCCCGGCCTTTATCCTGCTCGGCCTGGGCCTGGCATTCACGCCCTGCGTGCTGCCGATGGTGCCGATCCTCGCGTCGATCATCGTGGGCGAGGGCGCGCAGGTCAAGCGCGCGCGCGGCTTTACGCTCGCGCTCACCTATTCGCTGGGCATGGCGATCGTCTACACGGCCCTCGGCGTGGCCGCCGGCCTGGTTGGCGAAGGCCTGGCCGCGGCGCTGCAAAATCCGTGGGTGCTGGGCGCCTTTGCGCTCCTGATCGTCGGCATGTCGCTGTCGATGTTCGGCCACTACCAGCTGCAGCTGCCGCTGGCTTGGCAAAACCGGCTGGTCAACACGTCGTCGCGCCAGTCCGGCGGCAAGCTGGCGGGGGTGTTCATCATGGGCGCAATTTCTGCCCTGATCGTGGGGCCTTGCGTGGCCGCGCCCCTGGCCGGCGCCCTGGTCTACATCAGCCAGACGCGCGACGTCGTCATCGGCGGCGCCGCGCTGTTTGCGATGGCGGTGGGAATGAGCATTCCGCTGCTGCTGGTCGGCCTGTCGGCCGGCTCCCTGCTGCCGCGCGCGGGCGCCTGGATGGACGGCGTAAAAAAACTGTTCGGCGTGCTGATGCTGGCGATGGCGGTGTGGATGGTGGCGCCCGTGCTGCCGCCGGTGCTGCCGATGGTGGCCTGGAGCGTGCTGTTTCTCGCCTACGGCTTTCACCTGCTGCGCGGCCGGGGCCACTGGGTGCGCATGACGCTCGGCGCGCTGTTCGCGCTGCTGGGCGCGCTGGAACTGACGGGCGTCGCCACCGGCGGGCGCGACGCCTTGGCGCCGCTCGCGCACATCACCGGCAAGCACCATGCAGGCCTGGCCTTCAAGCGCATCAAGACCGTGGCGCAGCTCGACGCCGCGCTCGCTGCCACGGGCGGCAAGACCGTGATGCTCGATTTTTACGCCGACTGGTGCGTATCGTGCAAGGAAATGGAAAAGCTGACCTTCACCGATCCGAACGTCCAGGCACGGCTGGCCAATACGCTGCTGTTTCAGGTCGACGTGACGGCCAACGATGCCGACGACAAGGCGATGCTCAAGCGCTTCGGCCTGTTCGGGCCGCCGGGGATCATCCTGTTCGACGCGCAGGGCGCCGAAATTGCCGACAGCCGCGTGGTCGGCTACCAGGACGCGCAAAAGTTCACGACGTCGCTGCTGAAATTGAACTAGGGGAATGGCTTGTTAGGAAAGGCTTTCAGGACAGGGCTTTTTCAGCCTGCTCGATGCCCAGCAATTGATCGAGGCGGCCCGACAGGCTCAATGCCATTTCGCGGCCCTTGGCCTTGAGCACCGCTTCCAGGTAGACGTCGCGCAGTTGACGGAAGTCGTCGATTCCCGCGCATCGTTCCACTTTCAATTGCAGCATCATGCCGCGCAGCCCGAGCGTGCTCTTGATGGTCTGGGTATAAAACTCGTTCAAGGCGACATGGCGCTCGGCAGTGGACATTCCCTCGGGCCCTGCGCCAGCCGCACTGCCGCCAGGCGAGTCGCCGGCAGCCGCATGTACTACATCCTCATGGCTGTGCGAGCGTCCCGACGCCTCGCGCCGCGCCGCCTCGCGCCGCGCCGCCATGCGCGCGCGCGCCGACGGCCCGTGGTCCTTGGCGTGTTCCGCCTCCGCTACCGTCTCGGGCGCACCGGCGTCGACTAGGACGATGTACTCGTCCTTGAGCAATTCGTTGATATGATCGAGCGCCAATCCCAGCGGCCCGAAGTTTTTCATCAGCACTTCCAGCGGACGATGTCCGTCGACCATGAGCAGCACGGAACGCAGCTTGGCGGGGATATGGTATTTGCGCGTGGCGATTTCCTCGCGGCCCTTGTCGGTTTTGTCGTAGATGTGCTTGTCCATACTATTCCCAATGATTACAAGATCTTGCCGCTAAGATAAATTAAGCATACACCTAGCGTAAATCACCGGTCCAGTTCTATCGGTACGTACATTGCATTTAGTTACAATGTCTATACAATCAGCCAATGCAAAAAGGCGCCGAAGCGCCTTCCTGCCGGTTGCCGCAGCAGGGTATCAACCGTGCATGCCATGCCCGCCGTGGCGGCGGTGATGCATGCTGTTCGCGTCGAACAGCGCCTTTTGCTCCGCCGTCAGCACGCCGTAGAACGCGGTGGTGGCGGCCAGGCGCGTTTCCATCGTCGCCAGGTGCTGCTTGGCCATCTCGACGCCTTTTTCCATGCGTTCGGGCGCGGGCATGCTCTTCCATGCACCGCGTTCGCCCCGTTCCTTGCCTGCGGCCGGCTTGACCGCCGCCGCGTAAGTGGTCCAGGCGCCGGCCTGGGCCGGCGTCAGCTTCAGCGCGTCATGCAGCTTCTGTTCGCGCGCGGCGGCGTGCTCGCCCCATTTGGCCTGCCTTTGTTCGTGTTTCGTGGTCGGGGCGTCGCTAGCCTGGACCGCCAGCGTGGTGCCGCCCAGTCCGAATACCGTCATGCCGATGAGGATGCTTTTGCGCAGGGTGTTCATATAGATCCTCTGTGTGAAATGTGCGAGGTGCAACTTCATGCTGCGCCGCAGATGTAAGCGCGGCATGTCGCCAGCCGACGAGTTTGTATCGATTTGTTTCGGTCCCTTTGGTATATACACAACGATACAAAGTCGCTATTCACGGCGCCGGTAAGTGGACATAATTGCGAGCATGGATAATCCTTCTACCATTCTGATCGTCGACGACGACCGCGACATCCGTTCGCTGCTGGCCGACTATCTCGAAGCGAACGGCTACCGGGCGCTGAGCGCGGCCGACGGCACCGGCATGTGGAAGGTGCTCGACGAGGCCAGGCCCGAGCTGATCGTGCTCGATTTGAACTTGCCCGGCGACGACGGCCTGACGCTGTGCCGCAAGCTGCGCGCCACGTCTTCGCTGCCGGTCATCATGCTCACCGCCCGCAACGAGCCGCTGGACCGCATCCTGGGCCTGGAAATGGGCGCCGACGATTACCTGCCCAAGCCGTTCGAGCCGCGCGAGCTGCTCGCGCGCATCAGGAGCGTGCTGCGCCGCAGCCATGCAATGCCATCGAACACCCCGCTCGATCACGCCCAGCGAATGCGCTTTTCAGGCTGGACGCTGGACTTGACGGCGCGCCACCTGCTCAATCCCGAAGGCATCGTCATCATGCTGTCGGGCGCCGAATTTCGCCTGTTGCGCGTGTTCCTCGAACACCCCAACCGCGTGCTCAACCGCGACCAGCTGCTCAACCTCACGCAGGGGCGCGACGCCGATCCGTTCGACCGCTCGGTCGACATCCAGATCAGCCGCTTGCGCCAAAAGCTGGGCGAAGACGCGCGCCTGCCGCAAATTATCAAGACCGTGCGCAACGGCGGCTACGTGCTGGCCGGCCAGGTCACCGTGGAGCCGCCGGCGTGAAGGCTTTTCTGGGTTCGATGACCGGGCGCGTGTTCCTGACCCTGTTTTTTGGCACCGTCGTTTCCGCCATTCTGGCCGAGGTGCTGGTCGAAGAGCAGCAGTACCGCTGGTTCCAGGACTACCGCGACAACGCCGCGCTCGAGCGTTCCGAACAGCTGATCTACTCGGCCGAAATCGTGCCTTCGTCGGCGCGCGCCGCCTACCTGCTTTCGGCAAACCGGCCCGGCATCCGGCTCGAGGAACCCGACGCGCCGGCCAGGCTGGCGCGCGCGCCCTCCAAGTTCACCGCGGCGCTGGCCGCGCGCATCGGCGCGCACTACCAGCTGCAGACGCTGGCCGAGCGGCCCGCCGCCTGCAACGTGCCGCGCCTGCAGTACAGCCTGTTCTGGCCCACCGAACGGATCTGGCCGGGGGTGTGCGAGAGCATCAATGTGCGCATGCGCGACGGCGAAATGCTGCGCCTGCTGATCCTGCCGCCGGCCTCCTCGCTCGAAGGCGAGCAGTCGGACTATCGCATTGTGTTCGCCGTATTCCTGGTCAGCGTCACCGCGCTCGCCTACCTGGTTGCGCGCATGACTACGCGCCCCCTCAAGCAGCTGGCGCAGGCGGCCAAGGACCTGGGCAACGACATCAACCATCCGCCGCTCGCGCTGGCCGGCGCGAGCGAAATCCGGCAGGCCAGCGCCGCCTTCAACGCCATGCAGGCGCGCATTCGCCAGCACATTTTCCAGCGCACGCAAATGCTGGCGGCCATCACGCACGACCTGCAAACACCGCTCACGCGGATGCGCTTGCGGCTGGAGAAAGTGGGCGACAACGAATTGCAGCAGCGCCTCGTTGACGACCTGTCGGCGATGCAGGCAATGGTGCGCGAAGGGCTGGACCTGGCGCGCTCGATGGACACCACTGAAACGATGCAGCCGCTCGACCTCGATTCGCTGCTGGGCAGCGTGTGCTGCGACGCCACCGATGCCGGCCAGCAGGTCGAAGTCATCGGCAGCGCCAACCGCGCGCTGATGGGCCGGCCGATGGCCTTGCGGCGCTGCCTGGTCAACCTGATCGACAACGCCGTCAAGTACGGCAAGAAGGCGGTGGTCACGGTCGACAGTGCCGGCGGCGCAGCGCGCATCCGGATTCGCGACAACGGACCCGGCATCGCCCCGATCGAGCAAGCGCGCGTGTTCGAGCCGTTCTACCGGGTCGAGTTGTCGCGTTCGCGCGAGTCGGGCGGCACCGGCCTGGGGCTGACCATCGCGCGCAACATCGCCGAGCAGCACGGCGGCTCCATCAGCCTGTGCAACCATCCCGACGGCGGCCTTGAAGTCACACTGGTACTGCCCGAGTACTACACCAGAAAATAAATTCCACTTACCAGAGAGTTCAGCGCCGCCGCCAGAGCGGCCATCACACCCATGAAAAACAACAAGACCGCCATCGTCCTCGTCCTTGCCGCCGCCTTAGCCGCCGGCGCCGCCTGGCACTTCACCCGCGCCGACGCGCCGCCTGCCACTGCGGCCGGCGGGGAGAAGGGTGAAAAAGGTGGCAAGGGCGGCCAGATGCCGACGGTCGTCAATGTCGTCACCCCGGTCAAGCGCGACGTACCGGTGGTGCTGCAGGCCAGCGGCAGCGTCACGCCGGTCAGCAGCGTCGACCTGCATCCGCAGACCACCAGCACCATCCGCACCGTGCATATCAAGGAAGGCCAGTTCGTCAAGGCCGGAACATTGATGTTTTCGCTGGACGACCGCGCCGACCGCGCCAACGTCGACAAGGCGCAAGCCGGCATTGCGCGCGAGCGCGCCGCGCTGGCCGACCTCGAGCGCCAGTACAAGCGCAGCGAAGAACTGTACCAGCAAAAGTTCATCGCCAGCAGCGCGCTCGACACGCTGCGCAGCCAGGTCGAAGCGGCGCGTGCCGGCATCGGTGCGGGCGCGGCCACGCTGCAGGCCGAACGCGTGGCCGCCAGCTACAGTGCGATCCGCGCGCCGATGGCAGGTCGGGTCGGCGCCATCAATGTATTCCCGGGCAGCCTGGTGCAGCCGGCCACGTCGCTGACCACCGTCACCCAGCTCGATCCGGTCGACGTCGCCTTTACGCTGCCCGAGTCGGCGCTGGCCGACCTGCTGGCCGCGCAGCGTGCAGGCGCCGTGGCAGTCGAGGCGAACACCGGCGGCGCCGCTCCCGTGGTCGGCAAGCTCTCCTTTATCGACAACACGGTCGACCCGAAGGCCGGCACCATCCGCGTCAAGGCACGCTTCGACAACCGCGACACGCTGCTGTGGCCCGGCCAGTACGCCAACGCGCAGGTGACTGTGCGCATCCTCAAGGACGCGATCGTGATTCCCCAGGCCGCCATCATCACCAGCACGCGCGGCACCTCGGTGTACGTGGTCGACGCCGACGACAAGGCGCAAGCGGTGCCGGTCACGCGCGTGCACAGCTTTGGCCTGGAGGCGGTCGTCACGGGCCTGGCCGGCGGGGAGAAGGTCATCACCGAAGGCAAGCAGAATTTGCGCCCGGGCGGCAAGGTACGCCTGGCCAGCGCCAGCGCCAGCGCTGGCGGCGAAGGCAAGGGCCAAGACAAGGGCAAAGACAAGAGCCAAGGCCGGCGCGCCGCCAAGGCGGAGCCGAAATGACTCTGTCAGAACTGTGTATCCGCCGTCCCGTGATGGTGATCCTGCTCTCGCTCAGCCTGGTGCTGGTGGGGGTGCTGGCCTACCTGCGCATTCCGGTCGCGGCGCTGCCAAGCTATAACACGCCGGTCATCAATGTGTCGGCCAACCTGTCCGGCGCCAGTCCCGAAACCATGGCTTCGTCGGTCGCGCTGCCGCTTGAAAAGCAGTTTTCGACCATTTCCGGCATCAGCCTGATCACCTCCACCAGCACCCAGGGTTCGACTTCGCTCACGCTCGAATTTGATCCCAGCATCGACGTCAACGTGGCCGCCATCGATGTCCAGGCCGCGCTGCTGGGCGCCCAGCGCCAGCTGCCGCAAGAGATGACGGAGTTGCCGTCCTATCGCAAGGTCAACCCGGCCGACGCGCCGGTGCTGTTCATGGCCATGACGTCGCCGTCGATGAATTTGTCGGAACTGAACGACTACGCGGAAAACCTGATCGCGCCCAGCCTGTCGACGCTGCCCGGTGTGGCGCAAGTGTCCGTGAATGGCCAGAAGCGCTTTGCGGTGCGGGTGCGCGCCAAGGCGGACCTGATGCAGGCGCGCGACCTGTCGATGGACGAACTGGCCCTCGCGCTGCGGGCGGCCAACTCGAACGCGCCATTGGGCGTGATCGACGGCCCCAGCCAGACCATGACGATCCAGGGCAATCCCCAGTTGATGAACGCGGCCGCGTTTTCGGAACTGATCGTGGCCACCCGCAATGGCGAGCCGGTGCGCCTGCGCGACGTGGCCGTGGTCGAAGACAGCTACCAGTCGGTCAAGACGGCCGGCAGCTACAACGGCGAGCGCGCGATCGTATTGCTGGTGCAGCGCCAGCCCAACGCCAACACGGTGCAGGTGGTGGATGCGGTGCGCAAGCTGCTGCCGCGCTTCCAGGCCCAGGTGCCGGCCTCGATCAAGATCAACCTGGTCAACGACCGCTCGGTGTCGATCCGCGAAGCGATCCACGACGTCAACCTGACGCTGGCGCTGACCGTGGCGCTGGTGGTGCTGGTGATCTTTTTGTTCCTGCACCGCGCCGCCGCCACCTTCATTCCCGCAGTGACGATGCCGATCTCGCTGCTGGGCGCCTTGTCGCTGCTGTACGCCTTTGGCTACAGCCTGGACAACGTTTCGCTGCTGGGCATCACGCTGGCCGTTGGACTGGTGGTGGACGACGCCATCGTGGTGCTGGAAAATATCGTGCGCCATATCGAGATGGGCAAAAAGCCGGTGGATGCGGCGCTGGTCGGTTCGCGCGAAATGGGTTTTACCATCGTCTCGATTTCCATTTCGCTGGTGGCCGTGTTCATTCCGATCTTTTTCATGCCGGGCGTGATCGGTTTGCTGTTCCATGAATTTGCCGTCATCGTCGGCCTGGCCGTAATTGTCTCGGCGCTGGTGTCGCTCACGCTGGTGCCGATGCTGGCCAGCCGACTGCTGCCGCCGCACGTGGCAACGGGGGAGGGCGAAAAGAGCTTCATCGGGCGCCACTTCGAAGCCGGTTTCGAGCGCGTGCGGGGCGGCTACACGCGCACGCTCGACTGGGCGCTGCTGCACCGCTTCGTGGTGCTGATGGTGTTGCTGGCCACGCTGGTGGCAACCGTCTGGCTGTTCATGACGATTCCGAAAGGCTTCTTCCCCGAGGAAGACCTGGGGCAGATGCGGATGACGGTGGAAGCGGCCGAAGACACCTCGACCGAGGCCATGTTCGCGCTGCAGCAGAAAGTGGTGGAAGTGGTGCGCGCCGACCGCGATGTGCAGGATGTGACGTCGTTTTCGGGCGGCGGCAACAGCGGGCGCGGCTTCATTGCGCTCAAGCCGCGCACCGAACGCGACAAGATGCCGGTCGTGGTCGACCGCCTGCGCAAGTCGACCCGCCAGATCGCCGGCGTGTCGGTGTTTTTGTCGCCGATCCAGAACCTGCAGCTGGGCGGACGGCCCAGCAAGAGCCGCTACCAGTACACGCTGCAAAGCGTGAGCTCGGACGCGCTGGGCGAATGGGCCAACAAATACCTCGAGCAGCTGCGCGCCGATCCGGATTTCCGCGACGTCACCAGCGACTCGCAAAACCGCGGCCTGCAAGCGACCTTGCGCATCGACCGCGACAAGGCCAATGCGATGGGCGTGCAACTGGCCGACGTGCGCACCGCGCTGTACGCCGCCTTTGGCGAGCGCCAGGTCTCGACCATCTACTCGGCCGCGGCCAGCTACAACGTGATCCTGGAGGCTGCCGCCGCCGATCGCCAGTCGGAAGACGCGCTCACGCGCGTGTCGGTGCGCAGCAAGGCCGGCCAACTGGTGCAGCTGGGCAGTTTTGCCAGCGTCGAGCGCACCGTCGGGCCGACCTCGGTCAACCACCAGGGGCAATTGCAAGCCATCACGCTCTCGTTCAACCTGGCGCCGGACGTGCCGCTGGGCGCGGCCACGGCCAAGATCGACAAGATGGGCGTGCAGATGAAGCTGCCGGCCTCCGTGATCACCAAGTACGGTGGCGACGCCGCAGTGTTCCAGGATTCGCAATCCTCGCAGGTGATTCTGATTGTCGCTGCCCTGGGCGTGATCTATGTGCTGCTCGGCGTGCTGTACGAAAGCTTTATCCATCCGCTGACTATTCTGGCCGGGCTGCCGTCGGCGGCGGTGGGCGCCTTGCTGACGCTGCGCCTGTTCGGCATGGACCTGACGATGATCGCCATCATCGGCATCCTGATGCTGATCGGGATCGTCAAGAAAAACGCGATCATGATGATCGATTTTGCGCTGCACGCGCAGCGCAACGAGGGCATGGCGCCGCATGAGGCGATCCGCCAGGCCTGCATCCTGCGGTTTCGGCCCATCATGATGACCACGCTGGCCGCGCTGATGGGCGCGCTGCCGATCGCGCTGGGTCTGGGCGCCGGCGCGGAACTGCGTCAGCCGCTGGGCCTGGCCGTGGTGGGCGGCCTGTTGTTTTCGCAAGTCATTACGCTGTATATCACGCCCGTGATTTATCTGTATTTGGACAAGTACAGCGGCAGCGGACCGATGGATGACGCGCATCTGGCGGGCGCGACGGCGCCTGGAGCGCTGCGGGACAATTAATGGGGAAGTAAGAGATGGGTCTTGACGGCGGGCTCGCGCCGGATGCGCGCATCACCACGCGCATCCGGCGCCGGCCAAGCCGGATTGGCTCGCGCCGGATGCGCGCATCACCACGCGCATCCGGCGCCGGCCAAGCCGGATTGCTACAACACAAAATTACTGCTTCCAGCACTCGCTGATCGAGCCTTTGGCTCCGGTGATGTCCCTTCTCCCAAGTTCGGTGTACGTGAAGTCGCCGCACACATCCTTGGTCTGGTTGCCATACGGCGCAGCCTTCAGGCCAAACTCTGTCGCATCGCCTTTCGTCACGCTGAGGTCGTAAAATCGCTTTGATGCATTGTCGATCGGCATTGGATCGGCAGAGTACCCCAGCTTTTTCATGTCGGTGGTGTAGGCATTATTAATCGTGTAGTAGCGCGCCTGCCGGGACGCAAGGTCCAGGATGGCAGTGACGGCGCCAGCCCGACGCGCCTTGAGCACGTAAGCGGTGTAACTTGGTATCGCAATGGCCGACAGGATCCCGATGATGGCGACGACGACCATTAATTCGATGAGCGTAAAACCTCGGACGCGGTTCATCGCAGTTGCTCCACTGATATACGTTTAACGACAAGCCCGCCTTGCGGGTTGAACAGGTCTACGGTCGGAATGCCTTCAATGGTTTCATTGACAGCATAGCGCTTGCTGCCAACGGTAACAAGAAAGGAAGTACCCACTGCTTTTTTCTTGATCCCTACGATTGATTTGTGGCCAGTCGGAACCACCAAGCTGCCATTTTGATCCGGAAACAAATTGTCCTTCGCGCCGCCGCCCGAATCCATCCTGAATGCCATTGTCCAGCCTGATGGCAACACGGGTGTACATTGCCCCGGCGTACTGACCGGCGGAATTGTCGTGTTCACAAGCAATACACCATCCGTGAAAATTGGATTGTAGATGAGCTGTTCTCCCGTTTCCGGAAGGTCAAAGCGCCATCCATACTGCGTATTGCCGAGTGAGCAGGAAGAACTGCCGAACCAGCAGACCTTGGCGATGGCAAGCTCACGCTGGGTGTCCGAGCTTGAGGCTGCCAACACATCGCTGTAGAGATCGCTTCTGGTGAACGTGCGGAAAGGTGCGGCAACTGGCTTGGTCAGCGAAGCAAAATCATTGTTCGACGCAGGAATGACAACCTTACCGACAACGGTCGTCGTGCCCGAGTTCCATGCGTCCATGTCCCAGTCCCACAGGCCGTAGATGGTTTGAACGCCTCCGGCATAAGAAGGGGCCAGGGTATCGGTGAAGGGCGTCATCCGTCCCGTGCCCAAGCCCAACACTACACGGCGTGTTCCACCCGTAAGCACTGCTGCGACCGCGATCTTGGTGGTGATGGGCTGCACCTTGGTGCCATCCGTGGCGACAAATAGCGGGGTTGGCGATGTCTGGCCGTAGGTCGAGACGGCCCAATCGACGGGCTTTTGGCTGGTAACGTCAATTCGCCACACATTGCCCAACAAGTCGCCCGCATACAGGTAGTCGATAACACGGTCCCCGTCCAGATCAGCCGACGCAACGTTGGTGATGCCATTTGGCGTTTTGACATCACCTGTATCGGTACTGATCCATTGAAACGTCACCGCCCCGTCCGACGGGTTGATCAAACCGATGTAAATGCCGCCCACATAGTTGGCATTGCCGATGCCGTTACCAAAAATGATCGCCCATTGGCCGTTGTGCATGCGGCGCACCAGTGGCGTGCCATAGGTGTTGCCAAGGTTGGCCAGGGTCGTGTCGTTCCAGGAGCCTTTCACGATATTGGCAGCGTTCGCTTCGGAAAAACCGACGGAGCCTGGGCCGGCTGTTGCCGTGGGATTGGTCACGTCCAGCGCGTAAATTTCTTTCCCGCCGGGTCCAAGCCCGCCGACAAGCCAGGTATGCCAGGCGTTGGCATAATAAACGTCGCCAGTGCCCGGGGCTGCATCGACATAGTAATTGTGTCCATAGGTAGGGCTGGTCAGTTCCACGACCTTTGAATCGGCCAGGACGCTGGCGGGCATGTAGGCAATGAGTTCGGCGCCGTCGTTGTTGGTCTGGACATACGCGCCTTTCGCGTCATTGCTGCCGGCGCGCGCGCCGTGCAGGAAGCCATCATTACTGCCGGCATACACGACGTGCGTGCGCTGTGCCATGCTGGTGGCAAAAGCTGTGTAGGACGATTCGGTACCTGCACCGTACAGCGCGTCCTTGATGCCAGTACCGTAGGCCAGTGATGGTGGTCCCACCCATGTCGGGCTGGAGTCGATAATGTCGCCAAGAACGCCGCCCCGTGCGCGCAGGGGGCCGGCGGTTGGCGTTGCCGTTTGTTCCTTGTTACGGTCGCCGCGCAACCAATCCAGGCGGGCCTGTTGCAATCCATCGGTTGACTTCAAGACGTTTTGCTGTGCAGTGGACAGCTTTGCCAAAACGAGCGGAGCTCCCGACGTGCCGTTGTAGGTAATCAGGGCACGGGTCGCCGGCGTTTGTATCGGAATGTCATTATCCGGCACCCCGTTGGTCGAACCCATGGACGCGCACGGACCGCCGGTCAGCTTGCAGTTCAAATCCCAGTTGTAGTCGCTGGAAACGACGACGCTTCCGTCCGTATTCACCTTCAGGTCGGCCGATACCAGCGATCCGGTCCAATTGTTTGGATTGAAGGAGGCGAGGTAGACCTGGGTTCCGGTACGCACTTGTCCGGCCTGAACGGTGTTGGCACCAGCGCTGCTGGTCGACTCCGTCGGTTCCGCCACAAAGCACGAAATCTCGTGGATATTGGTGGAGCCACCCGTTGCTGCGGCAAAGCCGAAGCGGAACGTCGCCGGCAAGGGACCGTTGTCCTTGGTGATCGGGTGGTTCGCCAGCACCGACTTGTACTTGCCGCCATTGTAGCTGTACATGAAATTGAGATTGCCGGCCGGCGTAATCATGAGCCGATAGGTAATCGGCGTGGCCTTGGTTCTTACCTTGGCAGTGACATTCGAGATCAGGTTATTGTCCGGCAGTACCCAATACCCGTCCTTGATCGCAGGGTAATCCATCACTGTTTCAGTGGTGGGTGCGACCTTGGTAACGATTGACGAACCGGTGACATTACCTTTCCTGTCGTAGGTGTAGACAGTCGTTTTAACCACTTTGTGGAGAAATCCACTGGCGCAAGTTCGCTTCACCATGTCCACGCGCATGGCGGCATCGGCATCTGCCGCGTAGTACAGCGGGTAAGCTTTACTCAGCGCAGCCCAACTGATATTGCCGGCGCCACGTAAGCCGATCCGGTTGCTCTGAAAGTATAGCCCGCTGCCATAACTGTTGTAACCATTCGGGCTGGTGGGCAAAGAAGCGACATTGATCCCGCTATTGGTATTGTCGCCGCTGTTGAGGAAGTTGCCGTATTCATCCATGCCCAGCCCAAGATAGGCGCCCTCCAGGCCGTCGCCGTTACCGTTGCCGTTCGAGCAGCTGTAACCCAGGCTGCCACCCCACGCACCAATATTCGGCGCTACGGCACCATCCATGAGAAAGAAGGAGATGCCGTCGGCGCCCTGGAAACCCGGGTTGGGCGAGGTTGCCGTGCTACCGCCGTAGGTATGGGTGGTAAAGGTGACTTGCAATCCCTTTTTCGTAGGAAAAGTGTCCTTCCATACAATGGCGCCATTCTGATTGGTGAGGGCTGGAGTCAGGCGCAGCGCGCCGGAACCCACGGCATCGGCGGCGGTGCCCAGATTGCAGCCGGGGATGGTACTGGTGGGATCGGGCTTCCCGGCGGCTGGGACAGCCCCGCTCAGGCTGTTGTTGGTGGGGGTGCCGGCCGTCAGGCATGCGCCCGGCGTGCCTTTCACGGCCCAGTTATTGGTGATGGTCGCCTTGGTAAAATCCTCGGCCAGCGTCTGCCCACTAGCGCTCCCGGAAAGCATTGCCATCGTTGCCGGGGCGACTATCCATATGTTCTTTAACATTGTGTATCCTTCCGTTGAGTGCCGAATGTTCCAGCGACTGCACTGCGCCCCGATTTTTCCAAGAGCGCATCGGTCCGCGCTAACAATTTTTCTGGTGATAGCTGCGCCAGGCCTCAGCCGCCGTCAATGCCATCGGCATCGGTGGACACCTGGAAGATGGCTTGTTCCACCGCCACTGCCGTTGCATTGCCCCCGGACGCGGACGCTGTCACCCGGTACATGGCCGAACCCGGCGTTTTCCCAACGGTTTCGATATATTCGATGTGATACTTGGTGCTGGCAGCATAGGTGCCGGCGGTGCCACCGTCTGCATCGACTGTCATGCCGTCGAGCGTGGGTGTGTAACCCGAGGCCCAGGGCAGGGTAGTCGGCTTGTCCAGCGCATTGCTGCAAATCACAGGCGTGGCGCTCATGGCCGAGCAGGGAACCCCGGTGATCCAGTTCCCCTTGTAGGTGTGATCCGGTTGCCCCATCCAGAACTGGGCATCGTTGAGAGCCGCGAAAGCGGCATCGACGGCGCGCGCTTTTTCGCGGGTGTTGCCCGAAATTTTTTCGTCCTGGGTGAAGCCGCCGAACATGTACAAGGCGAGCAGGGAAATGACGACCAGGATGACCAGACTGGTGATGAGAACCACCCCTCGTTGTTTGTTTTGATTCATGTCATAGTCCAATTGCATGCGGAATAGTTTGGGTTATGCTGACGGTGGGCGGCTGCTGGTTGCCCGGATCATTGGCCAGCGGATTGGTGAAAGTGAGCGTGAGCTTTACCGTCTTTACGTCATCCCAATAATCCTTGGGCGAGGCGACATCGGTTGCGCTCAAGTATTGCGTGACGGAACCGGACTTGGTTTCATCGGCACCGGCCTTGGGCTTGTCGACGCCATACATGATGTCCATCTTGGTCAGGCCGGCAATCAGATCAACTTTGATCGTCTTGCTGTCCGTTGTGTCAGTTTCGTCGCAGTGCAAGTAGCCATTGACGATGCTAAAGACATCGGTGTAGCTGTGGCCTGGAACCAGCTTGGCCGAGCATCCCTGGCTAGAGGTAGTTGTTGCGCTGGCAACGAAACGCACGCTCACCGTATCCGAATTGGTGCCGCCCTCGGTGCCGACCAGGGACTGGCCTGCGCCGAATGGGCTGGCGGCGGGAAATCTGGTAGCGGGAGTGTCCAATGGCGAATACGGAAACGCGCCGGCATAGCGCAAGGCATTGCCTGCCAAACTTAGTGCCATGCGTTGAGCACCCTGAAGTTCGGCCATTTTTCCGCGCAGCTCGGCGGTGCGCGTCATGGAGATCAAGATCGTGCTCAGGCCCAGCAGCAGGACCAGGCCGATCGTCAGCGAGATCAGCATCTCGACCAGTCCGAAACCTTGTTGAGCGCGCTTCATAGTATGGTCACCAAGGTTTGGTAGGTGTGGGGCTGGCTTTGTTCGCTCGCCAGATCGCCAGTCTCGGTTTTGTCGGCGTTGCGCAGCGATACGTTTTTTTCGCTCCAGGTCAGTGTGATTGAGCAAATCGCCGGCGATTTGTTAGCAGGACAAACGATGACCGCGCTGCTCCCGGGTAATACGGCGAGCTCGTCCACCCAAGTTTTCAAATCGTAAGACGCCATTTCAGTCTTGTCACACACGACCGTCAGGCCAACGCAGATTTTGGCAGTCGCCGCCGGCCCGCCCGTGATGGTTGTCCCAGTCACGCTGACCTTGGTCGGCGGCGTGCCCCAATAGGCGACGTTGGCCTGCATGGCGGCGCTCAGGCTGCCGGTAAGGATGGTTGCCACGTTCTGGTACCGGGCATTCTCGGTACTGGTAATGGCAAGCAACTGCATACCCGCGATGCCGAGCGCGCCGACCATGATCACGACCATGGCCACCAACACTTCCAGCATCGAAAACCCACGTTCTTTATTCATGTTGTTGGACATGCTGCCCCCTTTTTGCTGACCCACGAACCAGCGTTAAATATGATGCAGCGCGTCAGCGACGCTGTGTTGGATTTATCGCGCAGAAATATTTTCCCAGTATAAAAAGTGTATCCGGCCGCGTTGAATTGCGGATATTCCGACGCCAAGCTCACACTGATCGTATCGCCGCTGGTCAGCGTCGGTCTCACCAGCAGTTGTTCCTTAGGGTCACTTTCCAACAACACCACCCAGCCGGCGGACCAGTCGGTGACGCAGGCGATATCCGTGCCCGCGCAGACCGACACCGTGGTGCCGCGCTTTTGTGCCTCGCTGCGCGCAATATTTAAGCCACCGATGATGGCGTTCATTTCGCCGCTCAAGCGGTTGCCGATGATCATTGAATTAAAGGAGGGCGCAGAGATCGACGCAAGAATGGCAATAATCACCATGGTTACCACTAATTCAATCAGCGTAAATCCACTGGCTTGCTTTTGCATAAAGTTATCCCGAAGTGGTGGGTTCGACGCCGGCGCTGCTGGCGTTTGCCAGGGCGGTAGGCTGATCGTGCAGTTCCCATACTAGCAAGCCAAGCTTGCATTACCCTGAGGAAATGCTTACAAAATGCTGACAATAGGAAATATTTCACGAGAGCGACAAAATAAAGACCTTGAGTATAGGTTGCCTACTTGACGCATAGCAATGCAAACCGTCGAAAGCCGCTACCAAGCCGATTCCCTGTTCCGCAAGTAATAATTGACTGATGACAACACCGCACCCGGCCGGCCTGCCAACATAGAGGTGAATCCACACCAGCGGGCACACCATGAAACGTTACAGCGTCACGATCATCGGCATGGGGCCGCGCGGCCTGTCCATCCTCGAACGCCTGGCCGCGTTTGCGCGCGCCAACGCCTGCCTGTTGCAGGTCAACCTGGTCGAGCCGGGCGAATGCGGGCCCGGCGTGCACGGCGTGCACCTGCCGCCCCATCTGCTATGCAATACCGAGGCTGGTCTGCTGAGCATTTTCCCGGCACCCGGCGCCGTTGAACTGCCCAGTGCATGCGCGGGCGCCACGCTGGCCGAGTGGGCGCGCGCCCAGGGTTACCGCCGCTTCGGCGAGCAGGTGCACCAGCTGGCGCCGGACGCCACCGAAGGCGAGGCGCTCGACGACAACGCGTTTTTGCCCCGCTGTCTGCTGGGGCGCTATCTGGCCTGGGCTTACCGTACGCTGGCAAGCGCGCTGCCGCCGGCAGTCAGGCTGACGCACCTGCGGCACCGCGCCATCGACATGTTCCAGCAGCCGGACGGCAATTTTGTCGTTGAACTGGACAGCGGCTTTTCGGTCAACAGCGACTTCGTGTTCCTGGCCAGTGGACACAGCCGCAGCAACCTGACCGACGAGCAAGCCTGGTGCCGCAAGTTTGCCCAGGACCATGCGCGCTACAACAGCAAGCTGGTGTACATCCGTCATCCTTATCCGCTGGGTAAGCTGGCCGCGCTCGGCAGCGATGCCCGGGTCGGCATCGCCGGCATGGGCTTGACCGCGCACGACGTGGTGGCCGAGCTGACGGTGGGTCGCGGCGGGCGCTTCGTGGCCGCCGGCAGCGGCGTGCGCTACGTAGCGTCGGGCCATGAGCCGCGCCTGCTGCTGTTTTCCCGCAGTTGCCTGCCGGCGCTGGCGCGCGCCGCCGAACCGGATGCCTGCGCGCGAAGCTGCGCCGCGCCGCGTTTTTTCACACACGACGCGCTTGCCGCGCTGCGCCATGCCGCCGTGCAAACGCGCGCCAGCGCCCAGCTCGATTTCGACCGCGACCTGCTGCCCTTGCTGATGAAAGAACTCGGTTACGCCTGGCGCTGCGTCCAGGACGGCACTGCGCCGGGTCCCCAGTACATGCCCGGCGCGGCCGAACTGGCCGGCATTGAAGCGCTGCTGTTCCCGCTGCGCGCGCGCACCTTTGACAGCGGCGCCGCGTTCACCACGTTTGTGACCTGCCTGCTCGCCGACGACTTGTCCGAAGCGCGCCGCAGCAGCACAGCCAGCCCGGCCAAGGCGGCCGCTGCCACGCTGGCTGGCGCGCGCGACGTGTTGCGCGATGCCGTCGAGCAGGGCGGCTTGAGCGCCGCCTCGCACCGCAAGTACCTCAGTGTCTATCATCCGGCGTTCAACCGGGTGGCGTATGGCCCGCCGGGGGCGCGCAACGAGCAACTGCTGGCACTGATCGAGGCGGGCGTGCTGGACATGGCGAGCGGCCCCAATCCAGCGGTGCGGATCGACGAAGAATTGTCGCGCTTTGCGCTGCACACGCGCACCGGCGGGGGCACCGACGTCACCTGCCTGGACGCGCTCGTGATCGCCCGCATGGATGCATTTTCGCCGGAAACCAATGACGACGACTTCATGCGCAACCTGCTCAAGCGCGGCACCGTGCGTCCCTTCTACAATGGCACGTTTCATCCTGGCGGGCTGGACATCGACGCGGCCGGGCATCCGCTCAGCCGGGCCGGGCGCGTCATTCCGAATGTCTGGGCCAGCGGCTGCCTGGTCGAGGGACCGCATTATTTTACCCAGGTGTTGCCGCGTCCCCAGCGCCAGACGCCCGGCGAACGCCAGGTGCAGGACGCCGATGGCTGCGTGCGCGAACTGTTTGCCGGCATCACCGGGCGCGAAGGCGCACCCGCCCCGGCGCGGCCGCGCGCCGGCAGCGCGGTCCAGGATGCCCTGCTGTAGCCAGGCAGCCGCCGCAGCAGCAGCCGCGCCGCCCGCGCCGGAAACATCCCGTAACAACCTTCAAGACCCACACCCTGTAAGCTTGCATAGCTGCTCAGGGTGACTGCGCTCGTGCGCAATACGCGCAAAAAGTATAGACTCCGGCACGGACCAGCATCAATCGATAATTCCTTTTGGAAACTAAGCCTATTTTGCGCGACCATTCCCATTCTCCGCCGGATGACGCCGGCGCTTGCGCCCATTGCGGGCAGCAACTGGCGCGCCCTGTGCTCAGCTATGGGGACAAGCGCGTCAGCAGTACGGGCCTGGTGGTCGCGGTGCTGTTGCACGTGTTGCTCTTGCTGCTGTACGTATTTCGCAGCGTCGAAGAAAAGCCCCCGGTGCCCGCGTCCGGCACCGACATCACTTATATTCGGCCGCTGCCCGGCAAGCCAAAGCGCATCGAGCCAGCCAAGAGCACCGTCAAGCCGACCAAGCCGACCAAGCCGGTCAAGGCGCGCAAACCCGAAGTGGTGGTGATGCAGCGCCTGCCCGACACCATCACGCTGCCCGAAGAAAAGCCGGTCAAGCAGGAGCCGCCCGAGCCGCCCAAGCCGGACCCGGTGCCACCGGCCGAAGACATGTCGGCCCGCATTGCCGCACGCCAGGCGGCGCGCGCCCAGGAACGCGCCCAGAACGGAGAAGAAAGCGAAGCGGACCGCGGCAACCGGCTGGCGCGCGCAAATATCGCGGCGGCCAACGGCAAGAGCCGCGGCGACGATGAGGAAACGGGCGTCAGCGCCAAGATTCTCTCGTTCAACGCGGCCAACCTGGATTTTCGCGGCTGGGATACGGTCAAGAAGCGGCGCGTGCTGGACCGGGTCGAAGTTGAACTGGGCCTGCACCGCGACATCGAGACGGCGTGCGTGAAGAAGATGGTCCAGCTTATGCGTCAGGGCAACGCGCAAGAAGTCAAATGGAATTCGGAGCGCCTGAACAAGAAGCTCACGCTCAGCGTGCGGCCGGCCGACACCGAGCAGCTGGAAAACTTTTTGTACCAGGAGCTGTTCCCGCGCTACCGCCGCTCGGCCGGCTCGTAAGGAGCCTCGCAGGGCGGCTCGTAAGGAGCCTCGCAGGGCGGCTCGTTCCGTCCCCGAGCGTGCTAAGCGCGCGCCTTGAGCAGGCGCGCGATATCGCGCGCAAAGTAGGTCAGCACGCCGTCGGCGCCGGCGCGCTTGAACGCCATCATCGCTTCCATCATCACCTTGTCGTGGTCGAGCCAGCCGTTTTGCGCGGCCGCCTTGAGCATCGCGTATTCGCCGCTGACCTGGTAGGCAAAGGTCGGCACCTGGAATTCATCCTTGACGCGGCGCACGATGTCGAGATACGGCATGCCGGGCTTGACCATGACCATGTCGGCGCCTTCGGCAATGTCCAGGCCCACTTCGCGCAAGGCTTCGTCGCTGTTGGCCGGATCCATCTGGTAGGTGTTCTTGTCGCTCTTGCCCAGGTTGCCCGACGAGCCGACCGCGTCGCGGAAGGGCCCGTAAAAGGCGGACGCATACTTGGCCGAGTAGGCCATGATGCGGGTATGGATGAAGCGCGCCTGTTCCAGCGCATCGCGGATTGCGCCGATGCGGCCATCCATCATGTCGGACGGGGCCACGATGTCCACGCCCGCTTCGGCCTGGCACAGCGCCTGGCGAATCAGCATGGCGACGGTTTCGTCATTGATCACGTAGCCGTTTTCGTCGATCAAGCCATCCTGGCCGTGGCTGGTGAATGGATCGAGCGCGACGTCGGTGAGGATGCCCAGTTCCGGAAAGCGCAGCTTCAATGCGCGCACCGCGCGCGGCACCAGCCCGTCCGGATTGGTCGCCTCGATCCCGTCCGCCGTCTTGAGGGAAGCATCGATGACGGGAAACAGCGCCATGGCGGGAATGCCCAGCCGGACGCACTCTTCGGCCACCGGCAGCAGCAGGTCGACCGACAGGCGCTCCACGCCCGGCATCGAAGCGACAGCCTGGCGCACGTTGGCGCCGTCGAGGATGAACACCGGGTAGATCAGGTCGGACGCGGTGACCGTGTTTTCACGCATCATGGCGCGCGAAAACGGGTCGCGCCGCATGCGGCGGGGACGGGAGGCGGGGTAGGCGTGCGCTGGCAGCTTGGGCATCAGAAATCCACTTTGCAAAAAGGCTAGTCGTCGCTGTCGACCGGGTCGACCAGCACCGCATCCGGGTCGGCCGGCACGGCCGTCAATCCCAGCAAATCGATAATCTTGTCGTTCGCTTCGTCGATGCCCACGCGCTTGAGCGCCGAGAACAGTTGCACGGTGAACGGGAAGCCTTCGCCATCTTCGTCGACATACGAGGCGAGCATCATTTTCGCCTGGCGCAGCGCATTGGTCGATTCGTTGCGGTTAAGCTTGTCGGACTTGGTGAGGATGCAGTGGATCGGTTTGCCGGTGGGGGCGAACCATTCCAGCATCTGCACGTCCAGTTCGGTGAACGGGCGGCGCGAATCCATAATCAAGACCAGTGCGGCCAACTGTTCGCGGCGCTGGACGTAGTCGCCCAGCAGCTTTTGCCAGTGCAGCTTGGCCGAACCGGACACTTCCGCGTAACCATAGCCGGGCAAGTCGACCAGCAGCGCCTCGATTTCCTCGACGATGGTGGCGTCCTTGCGGTGCTGTCCCACGTGGGCGCCGCCGACCGAGAAATAATTGATGTGCTGGGTACGGCCAGGCGTCTTGGAGGCGAACGCCAAGCCCTTCTGGTTGGTCAGGATATTGATGGCCGTCGATTTTCCCGCGTTGGAACGGCCCGCGAAGGCGATTTCAGGCGCCTGCGTATCGGGCAGATCGCGCAGTTGGTTGACGGTCGTATAGAAGCGGGCTTGCCAGAGTTTGGACATGGAATGGGCAGAAATTGCAAGAAATTGGAACAACAGGGGGCGATAACCCGAGAAAGCTATTGTACAATAAGGGGTTACGAATTGTTGCGCCGCAAAAGCCATAGCGCGCTAGCAAGATCGTTCGCAGTACAGGCAGCACCGAATACAGTACCGCGCAGTACCGCGCAGTACCGCGCAGTACCGAATAGTGTAGATCATCGCAGCAGCTCCCCACCGGTAGCTCCTTCATAAAACTAATTTTTGACTTGTCTCAGGGTGTTTGAATGAATCGTGCTTTTTCTTCCTTAGTGAAATCCTTGCTGGTTGCCACCCTGGCAGTGTCCGGCTTTGCCTCGGCCAACGAGCACGCCCCCGCTGCGGCCCCTGCCAAGGCGGATCCGGCCAAGGGCGCCACGCTGTACGACAATGGCGACGCTGCGCGCGGCCTGCCTGCCTGCGTCTCGTGCCACGGCGCGGCCGGCAACTCGACCATCGCCACCAACCCGAAGCTGGCCGGCCAGATCGGCCCTTACATCGTCAAGCAACTGATGGATTTCACCACGCCCAACCGCGTCAACCCGATCATGACGGCCTACGCCAAGATGCTCACGCCCGAGGACATGAAAAACGTCGCCGCCTACGTCGCGGCGCAGGCGCCCAAGCAGGGCGCGGCGAAGAACAAGGATATTGTCGAACTCGGCAAAAAGATTTATCGGGGCGGGATTGCCGCCACCGGCGTGGCCGCCTGCGCAGGTTGCCACGGCGCCACCGGCAGCGGCATTCCGGCGCTGTTCCCGCGCCTGGCCGGCCAGCACCAGGATTACACGGTAGCCCAGCTGCAAAGTTTCAAGAGCGGCGCGCGCAAGAACGGTCCGATGATGATGACGATCGCCAAGCGCATGTCCGACGATGAAATGAAGGCCGTGGCCGACTACATCGCCGGCTTGAAGTAGCACCACCGGCCGCCGCGCCGGGCGCGGGCAGGCAGTGATCGAGGGCAGCGGCGCAAGCAGGCTGCCCTTTTTGTTGATATCCTCGGCGTTGAGCCGGGAACGGCGTCAGGAAATAAAACCGTATGAGCATTACCGCATGAATACCCCGGCCACCACCGGCATTACGCTGAACATCGATCCGTCGAAGCGCCGCAGCCGCGCCCTGGCCGAAGCAGTCGAACTGGTCTCGTCGATGCGCTTTGCCATCACGATGCTGGTCATGGTCATGGTCGCCGCCATTATCGGCACCGTGCTCAAGCAAAACGAGGCGCTGCCCAGCTACGTCAACCAGTTCGGCCCGTTCTGGTACGACATCTTCGGCAAGCTGGGCCTGTATTCGGTGTATTCGGCCTGGTGGTTCATCCTGATCCTGGCGCTGCTGCTGGCCTCGACGACGTTTTGCATCATCCGCAACGCGCCCAAGATGATCAAGGATATGCGCAGCTGGCGCCTGAACGTGCGCGAAGTATCGCTGCGCAATTTCCACCATAAAAGCGAATGGGTCGCGCCCTTGAGCCGCGCCGCACTGGCCGAACAGAGCGCCGAGCGGCTGCGCCACGCCGGCTACCGGACCAAGATCGTCGACAAGCCGAACGGCACGCTGGTGGCGGCCAAGAAGGGCGCCGCCAACAAGTTCGGCTACATTTTCGCCCATAGCGCCATCATCATCATCCTGGTGGGTGGGATGCTCGATTCGGACTTGCCGATCCAGTTCCAGGAGCGCGTGCTGGGCAAGACGGCGTTCCAGGGCGGCGGCCTGATTTCGGAAATTGCTGAAAAACACAGGCTGGGGATCAACAATCCCACCTATCGCGCCAACGTTTCGATTCCCGAAGGCGAGTCGAGCGACATGGCCACCGTCCAGCGCGCCGACGGCGTGCTGTTGCAACCGTTGCCGTTCACGATACACCTGAAGCGCTTCGTTGTCGATTTTTACACGACCGGCATGCCCAAGCTGTTCGCCAGCGACGTGCTGGTGCGCGACAATGAAACCGGCAAGAGCTTTGCCGCCACCATCAAGGTCAACGAACCGCTGCTCTACAAGGGCGTGGCGATTTACCAGTCAAGCTTTGGCGACGGCGGCACCAAGCTGACGCTGACCGGCTTTCCCATGACGGGCGTGGGCCAGGCGCCGTTCGCGTTTAAAGGCGAAGTCAATGCGTCTTCCCCGTTGACGGGTGTGCCCGGCGGCTATGAAGTCGAATGGACGGACTTTCGCGCTTTCAACGTGGAAAACGTCGCCAGCGGCGCCGAAGAGTTGCGCGGCGTTGAAAAGCGGCAAAGCCTGGGCGAACAGTTATCCGCCACGCTCGACAAGCATTCCGGCTCGGCCGGCAAGGAAGGCAAGAACAAGGACTTGAAAAACGTCGGCCCGAGCGTGCAATACAAATTGCGCGACAAGACCGGCCAGGCGCGCGAATACCAGAACTACATGCAGCCGGTGACCATCGACGGCGCCCAAGTGTTCCTGGCCGGCATGCGCGTCAATCCCAACGATGCCTTCAGCTACTTGCGCATTCCCGCCGACGACGCGCACACCGTCAAGGAATGGATGCGCCTGCGCGCCGCCCTGGCCGACCCGGCCTTGCGCAAGGCCGCCGCCGCGCGCTACGCCAAACGCGCCATGCCGGCCGCGCCCGACGGCGCCTCGGCCGCGCTGGCCGCGCAGCTGCAGGAGTCGAGCGTCAAGAGCCTGGCCATTTTTGGCGGCGACGGCGCAGCGGGCGGCTACGCCGGCGTGGCCCGCTTTCTGGAAAAAGTTCCTGCGGCCGAGCAGCAAAAGGCGGCCGACATTTTCATGAAGATTCTTAACGGTAGCCTGTGGGAATTGTGGCAAGTGGCGCGCGAGCAGGCCGGCCTGCCGCAAGCGAGCCCGGACGAAGCGCACGGGCGCTTCTTGCAGCTGGCCAGCAATGCCTTGTCCGACAGCTTTTTCTACGGCGCGCCCGTGTATCTGCAACTCGACGACTTCGTGCAAGTCAAGGCGTCGGTGCTGCAGGTAACGCGCTCGCCGGGCAAGTTCGTGGTATACCTCGGCTCGCTGCTGCTGGTGCTGGGCGTGTTTGCCATGTTCTATATCCGCGAGCGGCGCGTCTGGGTCTGGTTGCGCGACGACGACGACGACCCGGGCGCCAGCCACGCGTTGATGGCCATGAGCACCCAGCGCAAGACGCTCGACTTTGAAAACGAATTTAACGACCTGAAAGCAAAGCTGCCGCAATCGGCGTAAGCTGACCGTGCATCTGGAGAACACCATGGAATTGACACAAAAACAAGCGCCGCAAACCTACCGCAAGGATCCCGGCTATTTCGAAAAGCTGGGCCTGGTTGACTGGCTGTTCGCCGCCGGCCTGCTGGGGGCGGCGCTGTTCGCGCTGCTGCGCTTTGGCGCGTACATGGATATATACGAAAAGGCAATTCTGGTGCTGGCCGCGCCCGTTTTTGCCACGCTCGGCTGGCACTGGAAACCGGTGCGCTGGCTGCTGCCCGTGGTGGCGCTGCTGGCGCTGTGGTCGATCGCCATGTACGGCGGCGACCTGGCCCGGGGCGAGACCAAATTTTTCCTGCGCTATATGCTGTCGTCCCAGTCCGCCATATTGTGGATGAGCACGCTCTTCGTGTTCTCCACCATCTACTACTGGATCGGCTTTTTCAGCCGCGCCAACTATGGCGGCTCGGTCGGCTCCAAGCTGTGCTGGTCGGCCGTGGTGCTGGGCTGGACCGGCATGATGGTGCGCTGGTACGAGTCTTACCTGGTGGGCGTGGACGTGGGCCACATTCCGGTGTCGAACCTGTATGAAGTGTTCATCCTGTTCTCGCTGATCACGGCCATGTTCTACCTGTACTACGAAGCGCGCTACGCCACCTGGCAGCTGGGCCCGTTCGTGATGCTGGTAATCGTCGCCGCCGTCGCCTTTCTGATCTGGTATATGCTGGCGCGCGACGATTCGGCCCAGATCAAGCCGCTGCTGCCCGCGCTGCAAAGCTGGTGGATGAAGATCCACGTGCCGGCCAATTTCATCGGCTACGGCAGCTTTGCGCTGTCGGCCATGGTCGGCGCGGCCTACCTGCTCAAGTCGTCGGGACGCCTGGCCGACCGCCTGCCGTCGCTGGAAGTGCTGGACGACGTCATGTACAAGTCGATTTCGGTCGGGTTTGCGTTTTTCACCGTCGCCACGATTCTGGGCGCGCTGTGGGCGGCCGACGCCTGGGGCACGTACTGGCAGTGGGACCCCAAGGAAACCTGGGCCCTGATCGTCTGGGCCAATTACGCCGCCTGGCTGCACATGCGTTTGATGAGCGGCCTGCGCGGGCGCGTGGCGGCCTGGTGGGCCTTGATCGGCCTGCTGGTGACGACCTTCGCCTTTTTGGGCGTGAATATGTTCCTGTCGGGCCTGCACTCCTACGGCAAGCTGTAAACACGGCCGCACGGGCGGTCAGCCGAATCGGGCCAGATGGTGTATGTTGGGTATTATTAAGCCAATAAATGCCATCTGTCCCGGAGAAGTCATGCTGATCAAACGTCCAAAAAGTAGCGAGATCGTCCTCGCATCCGATATTACGCCGCAGGCCGTGTACCAAGAGCGCCGCGCGTTCATTGCCAAAATGGCGGCTGGCGCCGTTGCCGGCGGCGCGATCTGGGAAATGGCCAATCGCGAAGCATTCGCGCAGGGCGCCGCTGCCAAGCTCGCCGCCAAGCGCAATCCCGCCTACGCGATCCTGGAAACGGCCACGCCGTTCAAGGACGCTACGACCTACAACAACTTTTATGAGTTCGGTTTGGACAAGGACGAGCCGGCCCAAAGTGCCGGGCGCCTGAAAACGCGGCCGTGGACGGTGCAGATCGAAGGCGAAGTCAAAAAGCCGATGACGCTCGACATCGATGCACTGTTAAAGCTCGCGCCGCTCGAAGAGCGCATCTACCGGCTGCGCTGCGTTGAAGGCTGGTCGATGGTCATTCCCTGGGTGGGTTATTCGCTGTCCGAGCTGATCAAAAAGGTGGAGCCGACCGGCAATGCCAAGTTCGTCGAATTCATCAGCCTGGCCGATCCCAAGCAAATGCCGGGCGTGGGCAGCCGCGTGCTCAACTGGCCCTATGTCGAAGGCTTGCGCATCGACGAAGCGATGCATCCGTTGGCGCTCTTGGGCCTTGGCATGTACGGGCAGACGCTGCCCAACCAGAATGGCGCGCCGGTGCGCCTGGTGGTGCCGTGGAAATACGGCTTCAAGTCGGCCAAGTCGATTGTCAAAATCCGCTTCGTCAAGGAGCAGCCGCGCACCGCGTGGAATGTCTCGGCGCCGGCGGAGTACGGTTTTTATTCCAACGTGAACCCGAACGTGGACCATCCGCGCTGGTCGCAGGCGACGGAGCGGCGCATTGGCGAAGACGGGTTTTTCACCAAGAAGCGCAAGACGCTGATGTACAACGGCTACCCCGAAGTGGCGTCGCTGTACGCGGGGTTGGACCTGAAGAAAAACTTTTGACGCGATGGCGGTCAATCCTACTTCCCGCCAGCTGTCCGGCATCAAGGCCGCGCTCTTTGCGCTGGCGCTGGTGCCGTTCGCGCGCCTGTTTTACCTGACCGCGACCGGGGCCTTTGTCGAGCCGGTTGAAGCGGTCACGCGCGGCACCGGCGACTGGGTGCTGTATTTTTTGTGCCTGACGCTGGCGGTCACGCCGCTGCGCCGCTACACGGGCTGGAACTGGCTGGTCAAGCTGCGCCGCATGCTGGGGCTGTTTGCGTTCTTCTATGCCTTTCTGCACTTCCTGATGTTCTTTTGGGGCGACCATGGCTTCGACGTGCCCGCGATGGGCAAGGATGTCATCAAGCGGCCTTTCATCACCGTCGGCTTTGCCGCCTTTGTGTTGCTGATACCGCTCGCGCTGACCAGCACCAACGGCATGATCAAGCGGCTCGGCGGCAAGCGCTGGCAGTGGCTGCACCGGCTCATGTATGTTATCGCGCCGCTCGGCATCCTGCACTTTTGGTGGATGAAGGCGGGCAAGCATAATTTTACGGAGCCGATCATTTTTGGCGTGATCGTGGCCGTGCTGCTGGGCTTGCGCGTGTACTGGAGCCGCGCCAAGGCGCTCGCTGCGGCGCGCGCTTGAGGCCCGACAGGCCGGGCCTTGTCGGGCGCGTTCCGATGAGCGATGGCTGGCCCCAACGACCTTGGATACAAATACCTATTTACGCATCCTGAACTGGTGCGCGAATTGCTTGTCGATTTCACCGAGTTTCATGCCCTGGGAGCGCTCGCTCCCAGCGCCTTCGAGCGGGTCAATCCGGGCTATGTCAGCGACCGTTTTTTAGAACGGCATGATGATATCGTGTGGCGCGCCAGGGTAGGCGAGCAGTGGTTCTACATCGACATTCTTCTTGAGTTCCAATCCGGCATAGACCGCTGGATAGCGCTGCGCATGCAAGTGTATATTGGCTTGCTCTATCAGGATCTGGTAAAACGAAAAGAACTGGCACCACGCGCGCTGTTGCCGCCGGTGTTGCCGCTCGTGTTTTATAGCGGCGCCGCAGCATGGACGGCGGCCACTGACCTGGCAACGATGATTGTGGACGGCCCCGATAAGCTGGCACCTTTCCAGGCGGCGCAGCGCTACGTGCTGATCGACCAGCAGCGCCTCGACCCGGAGGCGTTGGCCGAAAAGCCCGGCGTGCTTGCGATGCGCTTTCGGCTGGAACTTTCGGAAGTGCCGGACGTCCTAAAGAAGGTTATACCGCTGCTGGGAGCTTGGCTGGTGCAGGACGCGCAGGCACCCTTGCGGCGCTCGGTGCTCGCTTGGGTGGAGCAGTTGATGGCGCGCCAGTTCAACGCGAGCGACATGCCTGCCGTGCTTGCCGGCGAAAGGGAAAGCGACATGGGTGCCAGAAAATGCGAAACGTGGGCCGACTACCTCGAGGACAAGGGGCGTCAGCAGGGATTGCAGTTAGGAATCGAGCAAGGAATGCAGCAAGGAATGCAGCAAGGAATGCAGCAAGGTCGCGAACTTGCGGCCGGTTCCGTGCGCTCGGCACTAAAGGACGTCCTTGGCAGGCGCTTCGGGGTCGTCCCGCCGGCAGCGCTGACGCTGCTGGACCAGGCGTCCCTTGAAGAGCTCGGCGTCTTGCTGGTGAGGGCGCGCGATACGCCCAGTATCGCGGCATTGCTGGCGCTTCCGGCGGACAGCTGATCACTGGCCGCCGGATGGCATTTACTTCAAGACCGATTCCAGCGCAAACAGGTCCGCCGGATGCTCCCGCTGGCGCACCAGGTGCACCTGGTCGCCGTCAACCATCACCTCGGCCGCCCGGCCGCGTGTGTTGTAGTTCGAGGACATCGTGAAACCATAGGCGCCAGCTTGCATGATGGCCAGCAGGTCGCCCTCGGCAACAGCTAGCTGGCGGTCGCGCGCCAGCCAGTCGCCCGACTCGCACACCGGTCCGACCACGTCGTAAGTCACCGCTTCGCCGCCGTGCGGCGCCACCGCCTGCACATCCATCCAGGCCTGGTACAGGGCAGGGCGCATCAAGTCGTTCATGGCCGCATCGACGATGCAAAAGTTCTTTTCGGCGCCCGGTTTCAGGTATTCGACGCGGGTGAGCAGCACGCCGGTGTCGCCCACGATGGCGCGGCCCGGCTCGAAGATCACCTTGATCGCACGACCGGCGTGCTTGTCGGCGCGCCAGGCATCGATGCGGGCGAACACACGGGCCAGATAGTCGCTCACCGGCACCGGTTCCGAACCGCCTGCTTCACCATAATTGATGCCAATGCCGCCGCCCATGTCCAGGTGATCGAGCACGATGCCTTCGGCGCCCAGCGCGTCGACCAGCTCGATCAGTTTGTCGAGCGCCTGCAGCAGCGGGGCGTCGTCCAGCAATTGCGAGCCGATGTGGCAGTCGATCCCGACCGGTGTAATGTGCGCCAGCGCCGCTGCGGTGCGGTAGGTCGCCAGCGCATCGTCAAAGGCAACGCCGAACTTGCTCGCCTTCAGGCCGGTGGCGATGTAGGGATGGACTTTCGGGTCGACGTTGGGATTAACGCGCAGCGACACGCGCGCCTGTTTGCCCATTGCGCCGGCAACCTCGTTCAAGCGATGCAGTTCGGGAATCGATTCGACGTTAAAGCACAGAATATCGTGCGACAGCGCCAGGCGCATTTCGTCGGCGCTCTTGCCCACGCCCGAAAAGATCACTTTGTGCGGATCGCCCCCGGCGGCGATCACGCGCAGCAGTTCGCCGCCCGAGACGATGTCGAAACCGGCGCCGCGGCGCGCCAGCAGGTCGAGGATGGCGAGGTTCGAATTGGCCTTCATGGCGTAGCACACGAGCGCGTCGCGCCCGGCGCAGGCGTCGGCAAACGCGGCGAAATTGCCCAGCAGGGCGGCTTTCGAATACACGTAAGTTGGCGTGCCGAAGCGCTCAGCGATGGCGGGCAAGGGGGTACTGTCGGCGTGCAGCACGCCGTCAAGGTGAAAAAAATGCGACATAGATTTTATTGTTGTACTGGAGGAGAGGTTGGCGGCGGAGGAAACGGCGCTTGCCCAGACGCCGGTTTGGCGGGCGGCTTGGGCATGTAGAGCGGGCCGGGTTGGCCGCAGCCGGCCGCGAGCAGTCCCGATAAGACCACGGCGGCGATGCCGGTATTGCGCGCAAAAGGAGACTTCACGATTAGAATCACGGTTGGATTAGACCTGTGGAGTGTAGCATGAGCGAAAAAGAATTTTTGGACCTGGCTGAAACGACCCTGACTGCCATCGAAGCGGCGCTTGACCGGCTCAACGACGAGGACGTGATCGACGTGGAATGCAAGCGCAGCGGCAACGTGCTCGAAATCGAGTTCATCGACAATGGCAGCAAGATCATCATCAACAGCCAGGCGCCGATGAAGGAAATGTGGGTGGCCGCCAAGGCGGGCGGTTTCCACTACAAGTACGTCGACGGGGCCTGGATCAACACGCGCGACGGCAGCGAGCTGTACGCCGCGCTGTCGCAACTGGCCAGCGCCCAGGGCGGCGCCGCCGTCACCTTGTAACAAGGCCTCGGCGGGGCAGCAACACCCCGGGGGAGAGGTTAGAACAGGTCGTTCTTGACGGCGTCTTTGACCTTTTCTTCGGCCGGGGTGCCGCGCGCTCCGGTGTCGAGGTTTTGCACGCCGGCGCCGGGCGGGTTTTCGGCGTAGTAGTATTCCTCACCCACTTTCACCATGTTGGGCGGTACTTCGCGCTCTTCCATCGGCACGTCCTTGAGCGCCTTTTGCATGTAGCTGATCCAGATCGGCAAGGCCAGTCCGCCGCCCGTTTCCTTGTTGCCCAGGTTTTTGGGCTGGTCGTAGCCCATCCATGCAATGCCGACCAGCTTGTTGTTTTGGTAGCCGGCGAACCAGGCGTCGATCGAGTCGTTGGTGGTGCCGGTCTTGCCAGCCAGGTCGGTGCGCTTGAGCGCCAGCGCCTTGACCGCGGTGCCGTAGCGCACGACGTCTTTCAGCATGCTGTCGACCAGGAAGGCGTTTCTGGCGTCAATGACGCGGTGCGCCTCGATCCCGGCCTTGTCCGGATTGGCCTGCGAGAGCACCTTGCCGTTGCTGTCGCTGACCTTGGAAATCAGGTACGGGCTGACCCGGTAGCCGCCGTTGGCAAACACCGAATAGGCGCCCGCCATCTGCAGCGGCGTGGTGGCGCCCGCGCCCAGTGCCAGCGTCAGGTAGGGCGGGTTCTTTTCCGGGTCGAAGCCGAAGCGCGTCGTGTATTCCTGGCCGTACTTGGCGCCAATCTTTTGCAGGATGCGGATCGAGATCATGTTCTTGGACTTGGTCAGCCCGCGCCGCATGCTCATCGGCCCTTCATACTTGCCGTCGTAGTTCTTCGGCTCCCACGCCTGGCCGCCCGTCTGGCCGGCATCAAACGAGATCGGCGCGTCGTTGATGATGGTCGCCGGCGATAGCCCGCGCTCGAGCGAGGCCGAGTATATAAAAGGCTTGAACGACGAGCCGGGCTGGCGCCATGCCTGTGTAACGTGATTGAACTTGTTGCGGTTGAAGTCGAAGCCGCCCACCAGCGCGCGAATCGCGCCGTCGGTCGGGTCGCTCGCTACAAAAGCCGATTCCACTTCCGGCATCTGCGTCACGCTCCAGGCGGTGCCGCCATCCTGGCTGATGCGAATGACCGCGCCGCGCTTGATGCGCCGGTTGGGCGCGGCCTTGGCCGACAGCCAGCCCTGGCCGAAGGACAAGCCGGCGCCGCTGATTTTCAATTCCTCGCCGGAGGCCGTGACGGCTGTTACTTCGGTCGGCGAGGCGGCCAGCACCACGGCGGCGATGATGTCGTCGCTGTCGGGATGCTCGGCCAATTCGTTCTCGATCGCTTCGTCCGCGTCCTCCTTGTTCTTGGGGATCTCAATGTAGGCTTCCGGGCCGCGGTATTGGTGGCGCTTTTCGTAGTCCATCACCCCGCGCCGCAGCGCCAGATAGGCCGCGTCCTGATCGGCCTTGGTGATGGTGGTAAACACGTTCAGTCCACGCGTGTAGGTCTCTTCCTTGAACTGTTCGTAGACCAGCTGGCGCGCCATTTCAGCCACGTATTCGGCATGCACGCCAAATTCGCCGCTGTCGGTCTTGATGTGCAGCGGCTCGGCCTTGGCGCTGGCGAACTGGGCGTCATTAATGTACTTGAGCTCGTGCATGCGCAGCAGGATGTACTGCTGGCGCGTCTTGGCGCGCTTGGGGTTGACCACGGGGTTGTAGGCCGACGGCGCCTTGGGCAGGCCGGCCAGCATGGCCGCTTCGGCGATCGTGATGTCCTTGATGCTCTTGCCGAAATAAATCTGCGCGGCCGAAGCAAAACCGTAGGCGCGCTGGCCCAGGTAGATCTGGTTCATGTAGACCTCGAGAATCTGGTCCTTGGTCAGGTTTTTTTCGATCTTCCAAGACAGCAGGATCTCGTACGCCTTGCGCTTGTACGACTGTTCCGACGACAGGAAAAAGTTGCGGGCGACCTGTTGCGTGATGGTCGAGGCGCCCTGGCGCGCGCCGCTGCTGCTCGCGTTGTGCAAAAAGGCGCGCAGCAAGCCTTTGTAGTCGACGCCGCCGTGCTCGTAGAAGCGGTCATCTTCGATGGCGATGATGGCCTTTTTCATCACGTCCGGAATGTCCTTCAAGTGCACCAGGTTGCGCCGCTCTTCGCCGAACTCGCCGATCAGCGCGCCGTCAGCGGTAAAAATGCGCAATGGCATCTTGGGACGGTAGTCGGTCAGGGTGTCGAGCGCCGGCAGGTTGGGGTAGGCCATTGCCAGCGCGAACACGACGATGAGCAATCCTACCAGCGCGGTGCCGGTGACCGCGCCCAGAAACAGCAGGACAAGGCGCTTGGGCGAGCGCTTGCCGCGCGCGCCGGTGGAGGGGGAGGTTGCGTCCGGTTTGGAAGAGGCCATGCGGGTCGGATCTTTCGCTGAGAAGTTGCTGTTGATTATAAAGCACGGCTGGGGAGCGCGGCGCGCCCGCGTGGCCCCTTGTCACGCAAAGAAATTTGCCTCTGCGCAACTATGATGTTCCTTGGGTTACAGAGTGTATCTTTCCCGCCCGACCGTTTGATATTCCTCGACAGAAATACCTTTACAGCTACTCAGGATAGTTGCTACGATTTAATGTAGTGTCTTATGAGTAGTGTGTAAATGGCGGTTTTATAACAATTAAACACCATAGATGCCGTTTAAATAATCGTTCTGCAGAGTCGCTTTTGCAGCGTAAGCAATCAAGTCGGTAGGTGAGGGAGTACGCTCGATGATCAATCTGGGTTCTTTGTTCGGTCAGGCCAGTCCGCCTTTATTGGGGCTGGACATCAGTACGTCGGGCGTGCGCCTGGTGGAATTGGTGGTGATCGGCAAAAATGAGCTGCGCTTGGAGCGTTATGCGTCCGAGCCGCTGGCGCGTGGCGCCGTGGTGGACGGCAATATCGAAAATATCGAGCTGGTTTCCGAAGCGGTGCGCCGGGTCTGGAAGAAGAGCGGCACCCGCGTCAAGCTGGTGGCGCTGGGCATGCCGCCGGCGTCCGTGATCACCAAGAAGATCATCTTGCCGGCCGGCTTGTCCGAAGACCAGCTTGAAATGCAGGTCGAGTCCGAGGCCAGCCAGTACATCCCGTTCGCGCTCGACGAAGTGAGCCTCGACTTCGACGTGATCGGCCCGGCTGCCAGTTCCCCCGAAGATATTGAAGTCATGCTGGCCGCGTCGCGCCGCGAAAAGGTCGAGGACCGGGTCGCGATCGCCGAAGCGGCCGGCCTGACGGCAGTCGTGATGGACATCGAATCGTACGCCGCGCGCGCCGCGCTCGACCGCATCACGGCCCAGATGCCGCATGCCGGCGCCGGCCAGATCGTGGCCCTGTTCCAGATCGGGGCGCAAGTGACCCATATTTCCGTCATGCTTGACGGCGAAACCATCTACGAGCGCGAGCAGCCTTTCGGCGGCAACCAGCTGACCCAGGACATCGTACGCGCCTATGGCCTCTCGTTCGAGGACGCCGACGCCAAGAAGAAGTCGGGCGAGCTGCCGGAAGGCTACCCGGCTGAATTGTTGATGCCGTTTCTGGAAAGCGCTGCGCTGGAAGTCACGCGCGCCATCCAGTTTTTCTACACGTCCACGCCGTACACCCGCATCGACCAGTTGTTCCTGGCCGGCGGCTGCGCGCTGATTCCCGGCCTGCTCGACATTGTTGCCAACCGCACCAAGATCAGTAGCGCGGTGGTGTCGCCGTTCAAGGGCATGTCGCTCGGTCCCTCCGTGCGCGAGCAGCAATTGCGTGCCGAGGCGCCCGCCTATCTTGTCGCCTGCGGGCTGGCCCTGCGGAGGTTTGGCTGATGATCAAAATTAATCTGCTTCCCCACCGGGAAGCCAGGCGCAAGGCCAAGAAAACCGCCTTCATGGCGCTGCTGGCCGCCTCGGCCGTCATCGGCGCGGTGATCGTGATCATGGTCAGCGGCTACAATGCCGCGCGCAATGACAGCCAGAGCGACCGCAATGCCGTGCTCACGCGCGCCAATGCGGCGCTGGACAAGGAAATCGCGGAAATCGCCACCCTCAAGCAGGAAATCGAAGCGCTCAAGGCACGTCAGCAGGCGGTCGAGGACTTGCAGGGCGATCGCAACCAGCCGGTGTACTTGCTCGAAGAGCTGGTGCGCCAGACGCCGCAGGGCGTGTACCTGCGCTCGTTCCGCCAGGAAGGCCAGAAAGTGCTCCTGACGGGCAGCGCCCAGTCGCAAGAGCGGGTGGCTGAACTGCTGCGCAACTTGTCGACTGGCTCGGTCTGGCTGGAAAAGCCGGAATTGGTGGAAGTGCGCGCAGTGCCGCTGGTGGGCAGCAAGAACGGCAAGAAAATCGGCGAGTTCACCATGTCAGTGGGCATCAAGCGGCCGCGCGACAAGGACAAGGTCGAGGGCGGCGTCAAGCCCGTTACCGGCGTCATTGTCACGCCCGCCGCGCCTGCGCCCAAATAGCCGAGAACGGATACGACGATGAATATAGATCTCAAAAGGGCCGGCCAGTCGCTCAGCGGCCAGTTCAAGAACCTGGCCGGCCTGCCGCCCGGCCAGTGGCCGCTCGCGCCGCGCCTGCTGTGCGGCCTGGGCATGGCCGCTGCCGTGGTGGCGGCCGGTTACTTCTTTTACTGGAGCGGCCAGTTCGAAGCCCACGATACGCTGGTGGCGCAGGAAACCACGCTCAAGGACGAGTACACCACCAAAATTTCGTCGGCGATCAATCTGCCCGCCCTCAAGCTGCAGAAAATGCAGGTCGACCAGTATGTCGAGCGGCTCCAGAAGCAATTGCCGGGCAAGGCGGAAATGGCGGCCCTGCTGTCGGACATCAACCAGGCCGGCACCGGGCGCGGCTTGACGTTTGACCTGTTCAAGCCGGGGGCGGTGGTGGTGCGCGACTATTATGCCGAGCAGCCCATCGATATCCGGGTGGTCGGCTCCTACCATGACATTGGCGCATTTGCCAGCGACATGGCCAATTTGCCGCGCATTGTCACGCTCAACAACATGTCGCTCACCACCGGCACCAACGGCACCCTGGTGCTCGATGCGGTCGCCAAGACGTTCCGCTACCTCGACATGGATGAAGTGTCGTCGCAGCGCAAGGCCGCTGCGGACCTGAAGAAAGGCAAGCCAAAATGACGACACTGCGACATGCCCTCGCGCTGCTGCTGGGCGGCGCGCTGCTGGCCGGCTGCGGCGGCAGCGACGAGGCTGAAATCAACACCTGGATGGCGGGCGTCAAGGCCGGCACCAAGATCAGCGTCGAGCCGATCTCGGAACCGAAAACGTTCATTCCCTTCGCCTATGGCGTACGCGACGAGATCGAGCCGTTCGACGCCAACAAGCTGTTGGCCGAACTGGCGCGTTCGGCCAACGCGATTCCCAATCCGCTCAAGCCGGACACCGAGCGGCGCAAGGAATATCTGGAGACCTTTCCGCTCGATGGCATGGTGATGGTGGGAACGATTAACAAGGCGGGCGTAAACTATGGCCTGATCCAGATTGACCGCGCCGTGCACCAGGTCAAAAAAGGGCAAAAATTGGGCCAGAATTTCGGCGTCGTGACGGGGGTGGCCGACAGCGCCATCAATGTCGCGGAAAGAGTTCAGGACGCTGGCGGCGAATGGGTCGAGCGCATGACGAAGCTTGAGTTGCAGGAAAGTAAGGAGACCAAGAAATGATCGCACTAAGAAAAAATTTCACCGCCGTGACCGCGCTGGCGGCACGCATGGGCGCATTGCTGGCTCTGACCCTGTTCGCACAGCATGCGACGGCCCAGGAAAACGCGATCGAATCGATCACGGCCGCCCAGCAGGGCGGCAACGTGGTGCTCAACATCGCGCTGAAAAACGCGCCCACCAAGTTGCCGCTCGGCTTTACGATCGCTAACCCGACCCGCATTGCGCTCGACTTCGGCTCTACCGCCAACAACACCGGCAAGACGGCGCAGGAAGTCAACCTAGGCGACGTGCGTTCGGTCAACGTGGTACAGGCTGGCGAGCGCACCCGCCTCGTGTTCAGCCTGAAGCGTTCACTGAACTATGCGATGGCCATCGATGGCAAATCCGTCATCGTCACCGTCGACGGTTCCGGCGGCGTGGCCCAGGCTGTCAACGGCGCCGGCATCGCGGTCGTCGCCCCCGTTGTGGCCGGCGCGCCAAAACGCTCCATGCTCAAGAACCTGGACTTCCGCAAGGGCGCCAATGGTGAAGGGCGCGTCGTGGTCGACCTGCCGCACAATCAGGTAGCGGTCGACGTGCGCCAGGTCGGCAACAGCATCGTGGTCGACTTCATGAAGACCGGCTTGCCCGACACGCTGCGGCGCCGGCTCGACACGACCGACTTCGGCACTCCCGTGTCGCAGATCACCACTGTGCCGCAAGGCGACAATGTGCGCATGACCGTGGAAGCGCGCGGCTTGTGGGAACAGACCGTGTACCAGAGCGACACCCAGCTCGTGATCGACGTCAAGCCGATCAAGGAAGACCCGAACGCGCTGACCCAGGGCACCCAGGGCTACCGTGGCGAGAAAATTACCTTTAACTTCCAGAACGTGGAAGTGCGCGCCGCGCTGCAAGCGATCGCCGACATTTCGGGCCTGAACATCATCACCAGCGAGTCCGTCACCGGCAACCTGACGATGAACTTGAAGGAAGTGCCATGGGACCAGGCGCTCAACGCAATGCTGCAGGCCAAGGGCCTGGACATGCGCAAGAACGGCACCGTGTTGTGGATCGCCCCGAAAGAAGAGCTGCTGACCAAGGAAAAGCTGGAACTGGAACAAAAGGCGCAGATCGCCGACCTCGAACCACTCAAGTCGGAAATCTTCCAGCTGAACTACCAGAAGGCTGAAGCGTTCCGTACCGTGTTCGGTCTGGACGCCGGTGGCGGCGCCAGCGGCACCAGTGGGCAGAACCGCGTGCTGTCCAAGCGCGGCAGTGCCATCATTGATCCCCGCAGCAATCAATTGTTTGTGACCGATATTCCTTCGCGTCTTGAAGACATCCGCAAGCTGATCCAGAAAACCGACATTGCCTCGCGCCAGGTGTTGATCGAAGCACGCCTGGTCGAAGCGAACGATGGCTTTAGCCGTAACCTTGGCGTCAAGCTCGGTTTTGCCGACTTGCGCGGTTTGCGCGGCGGCGACGCCGGCTACCAGGTGTCGGGCAACGAGCGCATCGCCATCGGCGGCAATTACACCGGCGTCGGCCAGGTGACGCGCCAGACCCCCGACGCCGGCGACGCCTGGTCCAACCAGCAACTGGTGAACTTGCCGGCCCAGGGCATCAATGGCGTGGCGCCCGCTTCGCTCGCGGCCAGCCTGTTTTCGGCCGCGGCCAACCGCTTCCTGAATTTGGAACTGTCGGCCCTCGAAGCTGACGGCAAGGGCAAGATCATCTCCAGCCCGCGCGTGGTTACCCAAGACAATGTCTTGGCCGTCATCGAGCAGGGTATCGAGCTGCCTTACCAGGTCGCTACCAGCAGCGGCGCCACCTCGATCTTTTTCAAGAAGGCCAACCTGCGCCTGGAAGTGACGCCCCAGATCACCCCTGACGGCAATGTGATTCTGGACGTCAACGTGAACAAGGATTCCAAGGGCGACGAGACGCGCGCCGGCTTCGCCATCAATACGCAGCACGTGCAGACGAAGGTGATGGTTGAAAATGGCGGTACCGTGGTGCTGGGCGGGATTTACCAACAGCAAGACACCAACAATGTCAGCAAAGTGCCGTTCCTCGGTGACTTGCCGGTGCTGGGCAACCTGTTCAAGACCACGGCGCGCCAGAGCACCAAGACGGAGTTGTTGGTGTTCATTACGCCGAAGATCATTGCCGAACGCTTGACGACACGTTAATTGCAGATTATTTACCAGGACTACAAAATGTTTCTCAAACTCATACAAAGTGCATTGGCCCGGCCTGCCCGGCTGTTGGTCGCGGCCTCGCTGTCGGCCGCGCTGGTGGCCTGCGGCGGCGGCGGCGGCAGCCCCGGCTCGGTTCCGGGCAGCGGCACCACTCCGGGGACGCCGGGGACGCCCGTCGCGGTAGCGAGTGTGACCGTGACTGCCGTCGCGGCCGACGGCACCGTGCTCACGGGCCTGTCTGGCACACAGACGGCCACCGTGCGCGCCGTCGTCAAGTCGAAAGCCGGCTTGCCGGTGGCAAATGCCATTGTCAAGTTCAGCCTGTCCGATCCGCTGCTCGTATTCACTCCTGATTCGGCCTCGGCGCTGACCGATGACAAGGGCGTTGCCGTGATAACGGTCAAGCCGACCTCGGCCGCTGCGGCTGGCGCGCTGGCCATTACGGCCACGGCGACGGTGGAGAACGCTCCTGTCACGGGCAGTATCAACTTGGCGGTGGGGCCCGCAGGCGTTGTCCTCGATCCGACTCTGGCCGTCACCCTGGTCGACAGCGCCAATGCCCCGCTTGGTTCGCTGTCCGGCACCCAGACAGCCACCGTACGCGCGCTCGTCAAGTCAAAAGCCGGCTTGCCGGTGGCAAACGTCATCGTCAAGTTTACGCTGTCCGATCCTCTGCTAGTGTTCATTCCTGATTCGGCCTCGGCGCTGACTGATGTGAATGGCGTTGCCGAGCTAAAGGTCACGCCGAGCTCGGCCAGTTCGGCCGGTGCGGTTGCCATTGCCGCCACTACGACGGTGGAGAACGTAACGGCCAGGGGCAGCTTCAACCTGTCTGTGATCGCCGCAGGCGCAGTTGTCGAGCCGACCCTGGCCGTTACCGTGGTCGACGGCTCCAATGCCCCGCTCGGTTCGTTGTCCGGCACCCAGAGCGGCACCGTGCGCGCTTTCGTCAAGTCAAAAGCCGGTTTGCCCGTGGCAAATACCATCGTCAAGTTCACGCTGTCCGATCCGCTGCTGGTATTCATTCCTGATTCGGCCACGGCGCTGACCGATGCCAACGGCGTTGCCGAGCTGAAGGTCAAGCCCACCTCGGTTACGTCGGCTGGTGCGGTTGCCATTGCCGCCAGTGTGACGGTGGAGAATGTGGCGGCCAGGGGCAGTGTCAACGTGTCCGTGGGCCCCGCAGTGGCCGTCGTCGAGCCGACCCTGGCCGTGACCGTCGTCAACAGCGCTAATGCCCCGCTCGGTTCGCTGTCCGGCACCCAGAGCGGTACCGTACGCGTTGTCCTCAAGTCGGGCACCGGCGCGGTTGTGCCGAATGCCATTGTCAAATTCACGTTGACCGATCCGTTGCTGGCATTTACTCCTGATTCTGCCTCGTCGCTGACCGACGCCAACGGCGTTGCCGTGATTACGGTCAAGCCTGCCTCCACTACCGTGGCCGGCGCCGTTGGCATTATCGCTAGCGCGATCGTGAACAATGCTCCGGTGAGCGCCACCGTCAATATCGCGGTCGGCCCGGCTGGCGTGCCCGCCAATCCGACCATGGCGCTGACCGTTGTCGACAACACCAATGCCGCAATCACCTCGTTGTCCGGCACCCAGTCTGCCAACGTGCGCAGCCTGATCAAGGACAGTAACGGGGCGGTGGTGCCGAATGTCATCGTGGAATACACCATCAGCAGCCCGCTGCTGGTATTTACGCCACAGTCCGGTTCTGCGCTGACCGATGCGTCCGGCTTCGCCGTGATCGCCGTGTCTCCCGCCAGCATCAGCTCGGCAGGTGCGGTGGCGATCAGCGCCACGGCAGTTGTTGCCGGCAAGACCGCCAGCGCCACCACCAACGTCTCGGTGGTTGCCGCTCCGCTGACCGTGTCGAGCATGGCCTTTTCGCCGGCGCCGGTGGGCTCGCTGCCTTCGCAAAGCAGCGCTGCGCTCAATATCGGCATCACCACCGGCGGTCGTCCGGCAGCATCGGCCCCCGGCCTGGTGCTGACCTCGCTGTGCGTCAGCGACGGCACCGCCACGCTGGTAGCGGGCACCTTCACCAACGGCGTCCAGACCGCCACCTACGTCAACAAAGGCTGCACCCGCGGCACCGACGTTCTCACCGCCACGCTGGGCAGCTCGTCGATGAACACCACGATTGCCGTTGATGCCGCCAATATCGGCACCATCCAGTTCGTCAGTTCGAACCCGACCGGCCAGTCGATCGTGCTCAAGGGCTCGGGCGGCCAGGGGCGCCAGGAATCGGCGCTGCTGACCTTCCGCGTGCTTGACGAAAACAATGTCGGCCTGGCCGGCGTGGCCGTCACCTTCCGGCCGTCCACCGCGACCGGCGGGCTGTCCGTTGCTCCAGCCGCTGGCACCACCGACGCCACCGGCCAGGTGACCACCACGGTGTCGTCGGGTACGATTCCGACCCCGGTGCGCGTGCTGGCGCAGGCCAGCCGCAATGGCAAGACCATCAGCGGGCTGTCCGACACCCTGATCATCTCGACCGGCCTGCCGATCCAGAAGTCGATGTCGCTCAGCGTGGACAGCTACAACATCAATGGCTGGAATGTCGATGGCGCCATTGCCAACGTAACGATTCGCATGGCCGACCAATACGGCAATCCGATTTCGGATAACACGGCGGTCAGTTTTGTCACCGAAGGCGGCGCCATCGGTTCCTCGGCCCAGGGCGGTTGCCAGACCATCAATGGTGGTTGCAGCGTCACGCTCAAGAGCCAGAACTTCCGTCCTGCCAACGGCCGGGTTACCGTGCTGGCCTTCGTGCAAGGTATCGAAGACTTCGTCGACGTCAATGGCGACGGTCAGTACAGCTGCAGTGACTTCACTTCTGCCGACGGCACCGGGGTGTATCGTCCGCTGGTCGATACCTGCAATAGCGGCGGCGAGCCGTTCACCGATCTGGGCGATCCTTTCCTTGATGCCGGGGTCCTCGGGTCGGTGTTTGGCTTCCAGAACATCCCCCGCTATGGTGCACTTGACGGCAGTTACGATTTTTCGAACGGCGACTTGCCTGTCCCGTACAACCGCACCAGCTTTGTCGCTGCGGGCAATGGCAAGTGGGGCTTGAACTACATCCGCGCCCAGGCCGAGATCACCTTCAGCGATGCCGTGCCGAATTTGATCCGCCAGGTGTGCGGCGCGGGCAGTTGCCGCGACTGGATCGCCGCTGACGGCGACCAGTTCGTCGTCACCGGGCTGACGGGCCCTGGCTGCCAGGCGCAGTCAGTAGCGTTCCGCCTGTACGACCTGCACAACAACCCCTTGCCTTCCGAGACCACGGTGGGTACCGCCGATGTGAAAAAAGTGGCAGTAAGTTCAGTGTCGCCAAATCTCGTGGCATCGACCTCCGTTCCGGGCGGTACCATCCATAATGTGTTGATCACCCCGTCCGATACGTGTGAGGCTGGTTCGTTCGGCATCGTACTCAAGTCGCCGAGCTTGCAAACTGCGTCGACCTACACCTACCGGTTCACGGCGCCTTGAGTTCAGGAAACATCTTCCTGGTAGGGTTGATGGGCGCGGGCAAGACCACCATCGGCCGCATCCTTGCCAGGAAATTAGGAAAACGCTTTATCGATTCCGACCACGAGATCGAGGCCCGCACCGGCGCCTCGATCCCGTGGATCTTCGAAATCGAAGGCGAGGACAGTTTTCGCCGGCGCGAAGCGGAAGTCATCCGCGACCTGACGGCGCAGGACGGCATCGTGCTCGCCACCGGCGGCGGTGCCGTGCTCGATGCGCGCAACCGTGCCTATCTCAAGCAACGGGGGCGCGTTGTCTATTTACGGGCCAGTGTCAGCAGCATCATGCTGCGCACCTCCAACGACAAGAACCGCCCACTGCTGCAAACGGCCGACCCGCGCAAGAAACTCGAGGAACTGACCGCCCAGCGCGAGCCGCTGTACCGCGAAATTGCCGACCTGGTCATCGACACCGGCCGACCTAACGTACAATCGATGGTGCAGACCATTCTGGCGCAGCTTGCCGCGCTCGAAAACTCCGGCGCCGGGTCTGGGCGCGCCCAAGATACCGAACCATCGATGAACCAGCAATCTTCCATTTCCCTCCATGTTGACCTCGGTGAGCGCAGCTACCCGATTTCCATCGGCGCCGGCCTGCTGGCCGACCCGTCCCTGCTGGCCCAGCATATTGTCGGTCGCAAGGTGGCCATTGTCACCAACACCACCGTCGCCCCGCTGTACTTGGAGCAGGTCGCCGCACCGTTGCGCGCGGCAGGGCACGAGGTGCACGCCATCGTGCTGCCCGACGGCGAAGAACATAAAAACTGGGCCAGCCTGATGCAAGTGTTCGACGCACTGCTGGCCAACAAATGCGACCGCAAGACCACCATGGTGGCGCTGGGCGGCGGCGTGATCGGCGACCTGACCGGCTTTGCCGCGGCCAGCTACATGCGCGGCGTGCCGTTCGTGCAAATTCCCACCACGCTGCTCTCGCAGGTCGATTCGTCCGTTGGTGGCAAGACTGGCCTCAATCACCCGCTCGGCAAGAACATGATCGGCGCTTTTTACCAGCCGCGCGCGGTGCTGGCCGATACCGCCACGCTGGCCACCTTGCCGGCGCGCGAACTGTCGGCCGGCCTGGCCGAAGTGATCAAGCATGGCGCCATTATCGACGCCGCGTTCTTCGACTGGATCGAACAGAATGTCGGCGCCCTGATGGCGCGCGAGCCGCAGGCGCTGGCGCATGCCATTTCGCGCTCGTGCGAAATCAAGGCCGATGTGGTGCGCCAGGACGAGCGCGAAGGCGGCCTGCGCGCCATCCTCAATTTTGGCCATACCTTCGGCCACGCGATTGAAGCTGGCCTGGGCTACGGCCAGTGGCTGCACGGCGAGGCGGTCGGCTGCGGCATGGTCATGGCGGCCGATTTGTCGCACCGCGCAGGGCTGGTCGACTTTGCCACCGTGGCGCGGATGCGCGCTTTGGTGGCCGCCGCCGGCCTGCCCACCGAGGCGCCCGACCTGGGCACCGAACGCTGGCTCGAGCTGATGGAAGTGGACAAGAAAAACGAAGGCGGCGCGATCAAGTTCATCTTGATGAAGCCGCTGGGCAGCCCGAGCATCCAGGGCGTGCCGCAAGCGCTGCTGCTGGCAACGCTGGGCGCCTGCGTCAAGTCCAGCTAAGTTGAGCATGAGTTGAGCATGAGTCGAGCATGAACCCCGCAGACCAGCACCTCGCGCCCTACGCCGTGCAGTCGGCCACGGCGCGCGGGCGCCGCTACCCCGAAGCGGCGCATGCCTCGCGCAGCGAATTCCAGCGCGACCGCGACCGCATTATCCACTGCTCGGCCTTTCGCCGCCTCGAATACAAGACCCAGGTCTTCCTCAATCACGAGGGCGACATGTTCCGCACGCGCCTGACCCACAGCCTCGAGGTGGCCCAGGTGGGCCGCTCGATGGCGCGCAATCTGCGCCTGAACGAAGACCTGGTCGAAGCGCTGGCGCTGGCGCACGACCTGGGCCACACCCCATTCGGCCACGTGGGGCAGGACGTGCTCAACGAATGCATGCAGGACTTCGGCGGTTTTGAACACAACCTGCAAAGCCTGCGCGTGGTCGACACCCTGGAGGAGCACTACGGCGCCTTCGACGGCCTGAACCTGATGTTTGACACGCGCGAAGGCATCCTCAAGCACTGCTCGCTGGCCAACGCCAGGGAACTGGGGCCGGTGGCCCAGCGCTTTATCGACCGCACCCAGCCCAGCCTGGAAGCGCAGCTGACCAATCTGGCCGACGAAATTGCCTACAACAGCCACGATATCGACGATGGCTTGCGTTCGGGGCTGATCACGATTGCGCAGCTTGAGGAAGTCGACTTTTTTGCGCGCCGCTGGCATGAAGTGCAGGCTGCCTACCCGGGCCTGTCCGGACGGCGCGCCATTTACGAGACACTAAGGCGCCTGATCACGGTGCTGGCCGACGACCTGATCGCCACTTCCAGCGCGCTGCTGCAGGAGGCCGCCCCAAGCGACGTGGACGCGGTGCGCGCCAGTGCGCCGCTGATTCGTTTTTCCGACCCGATGCGCAAGGACGCGACGGAGCTCAAACGGTTTTTGCGCGCCAATCTGTACCGCCATTTCAAGGTCAACCGGATGCGCGTCAAAGCGAGCCGCATCGTGCGCGAACTGTATGAAGCCTTCATGGCCGAGCCGGTGCTGCTGCCGCCGGACTATCAGGATGGGTCGGGCGAGTCGGCCAAACAGGCGCGCAAGATCGCCGACTATATCGCCGGCATGACGGACCGCTACGCGATCCGCGAGCACCGCCGCATATTCTCGCTCGAAGAGCTGTAGCTCTCTAAACCTGTAGGGCGGAATGCGCTACGCTTTTCCGCCCTACGAAAACAGCGTTGGCTTGGCCAGTTCCGATAACAGTTTTTTAACCGGTGCCGGCAGCGGAGCCCGTTGTATGTCCGCCAGATCCCACCACAGATGCTGCTGCGGCGTCGCGCCACGTCTGGCCAACGCCACTTTGTACGGCGCAATATGCAGCCGATAATGCGTGAACACATGCACCAGCGGCAGCAGCGCCTGCATCTCTTCAACCTCGCCAAACGCGGCCGCGGCAGCCAGCATCGCCGCCTCATCGACCTGACCGCGCGCGCCATGCCCGCCCACCTCCGGCAGCGACATCAGCCCGCCCCAAATCCCGCTTTGGGCGCGCTGCTCGAGCAGTACCTGACCGCCATCGAGCACGATCAGCAAAGCCGCCTGCTTTTCGGGAATCGTCTTCTTCGGCTTTCTGACCGGTAGTTCGGCAGTGCGGCCGGTGGCATGCGCCACGCAGCGCTGCTGCAGCGGACAACGGGAGCAATCGGGCCGGCTGCGCGTGCATAACGTGGCCCCCAGGTCCATCAAGCCCTGCGTGTAGGCTTCGATACCCGTCTGCGGCAGCAAAGCTTCGGCGCGCTTCCACAGCCCGTCCTCCACCTTTTTCTCGCCCGGGAACTGCTCGATGCCGAACACCCGCGCAAACACGCGCTTGACGTTGCCATCCAAAATCGCCGCGCGCGTGCCGCTTGAAAAAGCCGACACTGCCGCCGCCGTCGAACGCCCGATGCCCGGCAGGTCGGCCAGCAATGCCGGGTCAGTGGGGAACACGCCATCGTACTCGGCCACCACGCGCCTGGCGCAGGCATGCAGGTTGCGCGCGCGGGTGTAGTAGCCTAAGCCGCTCCACTGCGCCATCACCTCTTCAGCGGGCGCATCAGCGAGCGCCTGCAGCGTAGGGAAGCGTTCCAGGAAGCGCGCATAGTAGCCCAGCACGGCGGCGACCTGGGTTTGCTGCAGCATGATTTCGGACAGCCAGATGCGGTAAGCGTCGGTCGTGTTCTGCCACGGCAGCGCGTGTCGGCCGTGCGTTTTCTGCCACGCGACAACCGCGAGCGAAAACGACGGGTCGGCCAGTTCGTCGAACTCGGTCAGGCGTTTCACGCAGCGGCCACCAGCGCCGGCGCCGAACCCGCGTTCATCGCCATGGTGACGCCGCCGGCCAGCTGCGCCAGGCGCGCCTTGACCTGCTCGACCTGCAGCTGGCTCGATTCAAAGGAAGTGATCTTGGTCTCGAGCGTGTCCGACGCATCGTGGATGCGCTGGATCGAGGCCAGGCGGTGCTTGAGCTGGTCCTTGTGCTGGCGGATCTGCGCTTCGATCGGCGACATGATCACTTTCAGCCATGCTTCGACGTCGGCATTGGCGGCGCGGAAGGTGCGCCGCACGCGCGAGGCGATCGAATCGAAAAAGCGTTCCAGGATCTGGCTGCGGCTCGTCATCAAGAGCGTGGTGGTACCGAACTGCTTGCTGTAGACTTCTTCGATCTTGTCCAGTTCGCGCCGGTACTTCTCGATCGAGAACGCCATCGGCACCGCCAGCGTCAGGCCGTGTTCGGCCGCGAACTTGCGGTACATGATCTCCATCATTTCGCTGATCTCGCCGATCTTGCCCGACGAGATATCCAGGTTCACGCGCGCCTGCTCAAAAAATTCCTTGACCGGGCCGCGCATGCCGGTGGCAAAGCGCGACGCTTCCATCGCTTCGCGCACCTTGGTGATTTCAGTTTGCACCAGCTCCATGCCCAGCGTGGTGTACAACTCGGTGGACAGGCGCGCAAACACCGAGCGCGTGCCCTGCAGCTTGAACAGGCTGCTGTCGAACTCCTTTTTCTCCACTTCGACCCGCTTCATCATGTGCGAGATCACGCTCTTGTTCTTGCCGCGCAGGGACTTGAGTTCCTGCAGCTGCTCGACGATGTTGCGCACGCGCGCAGCCAGCATGCCCTGCTGCGTGGCGATCAGGGCGCCCAGGTCGTCGGCCAGCTGCTTGCGGATGATGTCCTGCTTGGCCGGGATCATTTCGTTGAACAGCGCTGCCTCCAGCGCGCCCAAGCGGCTCTTTTCCAGCAGTGCCATGTCGGCGTTGATCTTGCCGACCAAGGCCTTTTGGGCCGACACCGGGAACACCTGGCGCGGATCGATCGCGAGCATATGCGCCACGCTGGCCTGCTGGCGCTCGATCTCGGCATTATTGTCCGCTTCGGACTTCAGTTCATCCCACATCGCATCGATCTTATTGAGTACCACGATGCGCCCGGCGCCCGGCCCGATATGCGTGCGCCACACTTCGATGTCGCTCTTGGTTACGCCCGTTTCGGCAGCCAGGATAAACAGCACCGCGTGCGCGCTCGGAATCAGGTTGAGCGTCAGTTCCGGCTCGGTGCCGATCGCGTTCAAGCCCGGCGTGTCGAGGATGACCAGGCCTTGCTTTAACAGCGGGTGCGGGTAGTTGATGATCGCGTGGCGCCACAGCGAAATTTCAATCATGCCGTCGCCGTCCAGCGTGGAAGCGATGTCCGGGTCGGTCTCGTCGTACAGGCCGTAGCGTTTCGCTTCGGCGATGCTCACCTGCTTGGTCATGCTGACCTGCTTGAACGTTTCGCTCATCTCGTCGCCGGCGTCCAGCGCCAGCGGCAGCACGGTCCAGGCAGAAGCGTCTTCTCGATAATCGCTGGTCGACAAATGGGTGGCGCGCGTTTCGATCGGCAGCAAACGCAGGCAGGGCGGGAAGGCGGCGTCGTACATCAGCTCGGTCGGGCACATGGTGGTGCGACCGGCCGCCGACGGCAAGATGCGCTGGCCATAATCGGCGAAGAATAGCGCGTTGATCAGCTCGGATTTGCCGCGCGAAAACTCCGCCACAAAGGCGACCGACAGCTTGTCGTCAGCCAGGCGCGCGAGCGCGCGCGCGATGCGCTGGTCGGTGGCCTGGTCGGTCAGCTCGGCCTGCGCGACCCAGCGCCGGTACTCCTCGAGGGCGGCGACGACTGCCTGGCGCCACTGCGTGTACTGCTCAAAATCCTGCACCATGATGCTCACATTCACCTCGCGCGCCGATCCTTGCGAACCTGGCAATTTGTTATTTTTGACAAATAACACAATAAAAAGTCGACCGCTGTCCCTGTCTGATTTGGCGTACTGCCGTGCCACAAATTTTGCAGGGTACGCCTGCACGATCATAGACGAAATATGTCTGTTGGAAATAGCCCGATTGCCCGTTGACGGCAATAAAATCACGCAAAGTGCTGCCTCCTTGCACAATTGCCTCGGCTAGAATCTGACGGATGGCGAGCGCCAGCTTGTCATAACGTTCACGTCCAATGCGCGCCGCCGAGGTTTTCGGGTTGATGCCGGCCCGAAACAAGCTCTCGCACGCATAAATATTACCCACGCCGACGACAATGTCGCCGGCCAGCAGCACCTGCTTGATGGGCGCCGAACGGCGCCGCGTGGCGCGGTACAGCAGGGCGCCCGAAAACGCGTCTTCGAGCGGCTCCACGCCAAGGCCGCGCAGCAACACGTGCTGGTCCAGGTCGCCGTCGTCGGCCGCGTGCCACAGCACCGCGCCAAAGCGGCGCGGATCGTTCAGGCGCAGCACTTGCAAGCCATGCGCGCCGTGCACCACCAGGTCGAAATGGTCATGCGTTCTGGGTAGCGTATCGACTGGCAACACGCGCAGGTGGCCCGACATGCCCAGGTGGATGATCAAGGTGCCGTGTTCAAAGCCGATCAGCAGGTATTTGCCGCGCCGGCCAATGTGCGCGATGGTGCGTCCGGCCAGCTTGCCGGACAGGCCGGCGGGGAAGGGCCAGCGCAGGCCCTCGCGGCGCGCCAGCACGCTGTCGACGACGCGGCCTTCCAGGTGGGGCGCGACGCCGCGCCGGGTGACTTCGACTTCTGGCAGTTCAGGCATGGGAGATTGGCGAAATGGTGTAAATTGAACAGGTGGGCGCAGAATTGATCTGTGCCGCCGTCATTCTGGAATTGCCTTGAAAAACGCTTTCGTTATTGTAACCCTCTCTAGCCTGATCTCGGCGTGCGCCGTGGCGCCCGCACAGCAGGCCCCCGCGCGCATCGAGCCCATGCCGGTGGCAGTCGCCGGCGACTTTGACGCCGACTCGGACGCCATCGCCGAGGATGCAACGCTGCCCAAGGTGCCGCTGACGCGCGACTTGCTGTACCGCCTCATGAAGGCCGAGCTTGACGCCCGTGGCGGCGACTGGCGCAGCGCCTACATGGCCATGCTGGGGCTGGCCCAGCAAACGCGCGACCCGCGCCTGGCGCGCCGCGCGGCCGAAGTGGCGCTGCAGGCCCGGCAAAGCGGCGAATCGCTGGCCGCGGTGCGCCTGTGGCGCGAACTGGCGCCCGCCTCCGACGAGGCGGCCCAGTATTACCTGGGGCTGGCCGTGCTGTCGGACGACCTGTCGGAAGCTGAAACCCTGTTCGCCCAGCGCCTCAAGGAAGCCACGCCGGCCGCGCGCGGCATGGCCATGTACCAGGTCCAGCAATACCTGCTGCGCGCCAGCGACAAGGACAAGGCCGGCGCGCTCCTCGAGCGCCTGCTCGCTCCCTACGCCGACACCTTCGAGGCGCGCTTGCTGCTGGCGCAAACTGCCTTTGCGCGCGGCGACGTCGAGCGCGCCGCGCGCCAGGCGCAGGCGGCGCTGGCGAGCAAACCCGACTCTGAAATCGCGGTCCTGACGCTGGCGCAGGTCACGCGCGACCAGGCCGAGGTCGATGCCTTGCTGCTCAGGTTTTTGGCGGCCAATCCCAAGGCGCGCGAAGTGCGCGCTGCGCGCGCGCGCGTGCTGCTGGGCCAGAAGCAGTACCAACTGGCGCGCGCCGAGTTCACCGAGCTGCTCAGGCAAGACGGCGCCAACGCGGGCACCGTATATGCGCTTGCACTGGTATCGATGCAGCTGGACGACGTTGCCGGCGCCGAGAAATACTTTGCGCAATATGTCGACCTGCTCGAAAAAAGCGACGACGATGAGCGCGACCCGGGCAAGGTGCTGCTGATCCTGGCGCAGCTCGCGCAAGAGCGCGGCGACTTGAAAGCGGCCCAGCGCTGGCTTGAAAAAGTCGCACCCGGAGAAGGCGAGACGTATTTTTCGGCCCAGGTCCGGCGCGGCCAATTGATGGCCCGCCAGGGCGACCTTGAAGGGGCGCGCGCATTTCTTGGCGCGCTCAAGGCCGAGGCCCCGTCCGACCAGGCGCTGGTGGTGCTGGCCCAGGGCCAGGTCTTGCGCGACGCCGGCCAGAACGAGGCGGCCTACGCGCTGCTGGCCGCCGGCGCCAAGCGCTTTCCGTCGAACCCGGACCTGCTGTACGATTTTGCGTTGCTGGCCGAAAAAACCGGCCGCCTGGACGTCATGGAAACCACGCTGCGCACGGTCATGGAACAGGCGCCGGACAACCACCACGCCTACAACGCGCTGGGCTACTCGCTGGCCGAGCGCAACGTGCGCCTGCCAGAAGCGCTGGCGCTGATCGGCAAGGCGCTGGCAATGGCACCGGGCGACCCGTTCATCATGGACAGCATGGGCTGGGTGCAGTACCGGCTAGGCAATCTCGACCAGGCGGAACAGCACTTGCGGCGGGCCTATGCGCTGCGCAGCGATGTCGATATTGCCGTGCACCTGGGCGAAGTGTTATGGAAAAAAGGCCAGAAAGACGACGCGCAAAAACTGTGGCGCGAAGCGCGCGCCAAGGATCCCAAGAACGATGCCCTCAAGAGCACGCTGGCGCGATTGCAGCTGAGCCTGTAACGCTGCGGTTAACGCCAAATGGGCGATAATGCTTTTCTTCGCCCTGGCGGGCCGCATTTTCTGGAAATTGCATCAATGAAAAATAATTTGCTACGAGCGGTCGCTACCGCGCTCGCCTGCGCACTGTTGTCGGCTTGCGCCACCACTGGCACCCGCACCGCCCCTGCGCCCGACACGGTCGTTGGCGCCTATCGCGACGCCATCGACCTGACCGGCCGCCTGCTCGTCAACTACGAGCGCGACGGCAAGCCGGACCTACTGTCCGTCAAGTTCGCCTGGGCCCAGACAGCGCGCGAAACGGGCGTCTCGCTGCTGTCGCCAACCGGTCAGACGATGGCGAAAATTTCCGTCACGCCAGACGCGGCCACGCTGACGCAAGGCGGCCAGGTGCCGCGCATCGCGCGTGACATCGACACCCTGGCCGCGCAAACGCTGGGCTTTGCCTTGCCCGTGTCGGGCCTGCGCGACTGGCTGCAAGGCTATGCCACGCTCGCCAACGGCAAGCGCTTTGCCGCTTCGCCCGCCAACAACACCGTCACCACGGCAGATGGCTGGAAGCTGACCTTTGTCAGCTGGCAAGAGGTCAGCGGGCAAGACGCACCCGGCGCCTTGCCCGTGCCACGCCGCATCGACGCCCAGCGCGACGCCACCGCAACGAGCGGCCAGCTGGCGCTGCGCATCTTGGTCGACCCGAAGGGCTGAGCATGGCATTGACGTTCCTGCATCACTGCCCGGCGCCGGCCAAACTGAATCTGTTCCTGCATGTGAATGGCCGGCGCGCCGACGGCTACCACTTGCTGCAAACCGTGTTCCAGCTGATCGATCACGGCGATGTGCTGCATTTCGACCTGCGCGCCGACGGGCAGGTGCGCCGCACGACCGATGTTCCCGGCGTGCCCGAAGAGCATGACCTCATCGTACGCATCCTGCGCCTGCTGCAGGCCGAGCACTTGCGCCGCCACGGGGTCGCGGCGCCCGGCATCGATGTCGCCATCGACAAAATATTGCCCATGGGCGGCGGCCTGGGCGGCGGCTCGTCGGACGCGGCCACGGCTTTGATGGCGGTCAATCGAATCTGGGGGTCTGGACTGTCGCGCCAGGATATGATCGCTCTGGCCTTGCCGCTGGGGGCCGACATCCCGTTTTTCATCTTTGGTGAAAGCGCATTTGCCGAAGGTGTAGGCGCAGACCTGCAAGCCGTGCACACGCCCGATTGTTGGTACGTCGTCATCGAGCCAGGGGTTGCAGTGCCCACGGCAGCAATTTTTTGCTCTGATCATTTGACAAGGAACACGAAACCCGTCAGAATAGCGGACTTTTCCAGGCACCTGACAAGTCGAGCAGACTTCCAGCAGTTTGGTAAAAATGATTTGCAGCTTGTAGCATCTTTGCTGTTCCCGCCGGTAGCTCAGGCGATCGAATGGCTGGGGTCTTACGGTGATGCCAGGATGACTGGCTCAGGAGCGTGTGTGTTTTGCGCGTTTTCCAGCGAGAGCGAATGCGATGCGGTGCTGGCTGACATGCCTGCCGTCTGGCTCGCCTGGAAAGCACAAGCGCTGGCGCGGCATCCGCTTCACGCTGTGTTGCAAGTTGAGCCGGATGTAGTATAAAATTTGGCTTGGCGTTGAGTTCGACGGTAAAATGCGTTGAATGTGACGACAAGTAGTCAGTTGCGTAGGGGAATCGCCAAGCTGGTTAAGGCACTGGATTTTGATTCCAGCATACCAAGGTTCGACTCCTTGTTCCCCTGCCATTCGTTTAGCCTGATCTGTCGATGCGAAGTCAGCGTCCAGCAGGCGAGCGCGGTGGCCTCGCTCTCGCGGGTCATCCTATAGTACAAGCGGCGTCCAGGAATATCTGGCTGTCGTCATTCAAGAAATCAACGCTTACCTCTTGGGACTCCCATGGCTTACGAAAACCTGATGGTTTTTACCGGAAACGCTAACCCGGCCCTGGCTGAAGGAGTTGCAAAAAACCTCGGCATCCCACTTGGCAAGGCAGTCGTCTCCAAGTTTTCAGATGGCGAAGTGATGGTCGAAATCAACGAAAATGTCCGCGGTAAAGACGTCTTCGTGCTGCAATCGACTTGTGCCCCCACCAACGATAGCCTGATGGAAATCATCCTGATGGTCGACGCGCTCAAGCGCGCCTCGGCCGGGCGCATCACCGCCGCGATTCCTTACTTCGGTTATGCCCGCCAGGATCGCCGTCCCCGTTCCGCCCGCGTGGCCATTTCCGCCAAGGTCGTCGCCAACATGCTTGAAAAAGCCGGCGTCGAGCGCGTTTTGATCATGGACTTGCACGCAGACCAGATCCAGGGCTTCTTCGATATTCCGGTAGATAACATCTACGCTTCCCCCATCTTGCTGGGCGACCTGCAAAAGCGCAACTACGACGACCTGCTGGTCGTGTCGCCCGACGTTGGCGGCGTAGTGCGCGCCCGTGCGCTGGCCAAGCGCCTCGGCTGCGACCTGGCCATCATCGACAAGCGCCGCCCAAAGGCGAACGTGTCGGAAGTGATGAACATCATTGGTGAAGTTGAAGGGCGCAACTGCGTGATCATGGATGACATGGTCGACACCGCCGGCACGCTGACCAAGGCGGCCGAAGTGCTCAAGGAGCGCGGCGCCAAGAAGGTTGTTGCTTACTGTACCCACCCAGTATTGTCGGGCCCGGCGATTGACCGCATTGCCGCCTCGCCACTGGACGAACTGGTGGTGTGCGATACCATTCCGCTGTCCGCGGCAGCTTTGGCTTGCAGCAAGATTCGCCAGCTGACGTGCGCACCTTTGCTGGCCGAGACGTTCAAGCGGATCAGCAAGGGCGACTCGGTGATGTCGCTGTTTATTGATTAAGAATTAGCGGTAAGCCGTCCGTCATCGTCGAAATTCGTAGGGTGGAAAAGCTCCGGGCTCTGAGTTCCCCTCGCATTCCGACATGAGTCATTGACGGCTCATGGCGGAATGCGCTGGCGCTTTTCCGCCCTACGGGTATCTCAAGTCAGATTTTTCCGGCCGTTGTTGTTGACGGCCGTTTTCGAAAACCCCTGGTCGCGGGGGTTTTCACACCGTGGGGCAATCTAGCCCTGCAATTTTTGGAGCAACACATGAAAGTTATCGCATTCAATCGCACTTTGCAGGGGTCCGGAGCGAGCCGCCGCCTGCGCATTTCTGGCCAAACCCCAGGCATCATCTACGGTGGCGAGCAAGCCCCCGTCATGATCGCACTGGACGGCAACGCCCTGTACCACGCGCTTAAAAAAGAAGCGTTCCACGGTTCCGTACTGGACCTGGAAATCGACGGCACGACCCAGCCAGTGCTGCTGCGCGACTTCCAGATGCACGCATTTAAGCAACTGGTCCTGCACGCTGACTTCCAGCGCGTTGACGCAAAGAGCAAGCTGCACAAGAAGATCTCGCTGCACTTCACGAACGCCGACGTTTCGCCAGCAGTCAAACTGCACGGCGCAACCATCTCGCACGTGATGGAGTCGCTCGACGTTTCCTGCCTGGCTACCGACCTGCCTGAGTTCATCGAAGTTGACCTGTCGACCATCGACGTTGGCCACTCGATCCACGTGAACGACCTGTCGCTGCCAAAAGGCGTAACCGCAATCACCCACGGCAAGAACCCGACCGTCGCTACCGCGTCGGTTCCGGCTGGCCACGTGTCCGCTGAAGCCACCGCTGCCGCCGCAGAAGCGCCAGCCGCCGCTCCTGCTGCCAAGCCAGCCGGCAAGAAGAAGTAATTATCTTTTTCCGCAGCAATGCGGAAAATGGATGGAAAGCCCGCCTGGCTCGCGCCGCGCGGGTTTTTTAACGTCTGCTATCCTTGCGACACCTCACTACAACGACAAGAACATGCCAATTCGCCTGATCGTCGGCCTGGGCAACCCCGGCGCCGAATATGAACTGACCCGCCACAACGCCGGCTTCTGGCTGGTGGACAACCTGGCCAACAGCTTGCCGGGTTGCCGCTTGCAACGCGAGTCGCGCTTTAACGCCCTGGTCGCCAAAAGCGTGATCAAGGGCCAGGAAGTGTGGCTGCTCGAACCGCAAACCTTCATGAACCGCTCCGGACAGTCGGTGGGCGGCCTGGCGCGCTTTTTCAAGATCAACGCCGACGAAGTGCTGGTCGTGCACGACGAGCTCGACCTTGCGCCCGGCATCGTCAAGATGAAGAAGGGCGGCTCGTCCGGCGGGCACAATGGCCTGAAAGATATTACCGCCGCGCTCGGCACACAGGATTACTGGCGCATGCGGATCGGCATCGGCCATCCGCGCACGCTGGGCTCGCAGCAGCCAGTAGCCGACTATGTGCTGCACCGTCCGCGCAAGGAAGAGCAAGTGCTGATCGAGGAATCGATCGAAAAATGCCTGCGCGTGCTGCCCTTGGCGGTCGAAGGTAAATTCGACACCGCAACCATGCAGTTGCATACTGCCTAGGGCCTAGTCGCCGATGATGACCTGGCTTTTCAGGTCGGCGATCATGCTATTGAGCAGCGGCTGCATGCGCTGGTACTCGGCCGCCGTGCACACCATGCCGTCATGGCGGAAGGTGGCGCGGCGCTGCGCGACGACCACGTTGCCGCGCAGCGTGTAGCGCGCACTGTAGTCGAGATTGGCGTCGTGCAGCGCCACCGGCCTGGGCATGGCGATGATCCGTATGCCGTCAGGAAAGGTAAAGCCCGTTTCCTCTTCCGTGTCAAAGGCGGGGCACACAAAGTCTTGCGTACGCGCGCGCTCCTGGCCAAAAGCAACTACCGTCTCGCCCAGCCCGCCCCAAAAATTGAAACTGGTCGGCAGCCCCACCGGCCCCGGCAGGCTGGCGAAATTGTCGCTGTTGCCGCTCAGGCGCATGCTGTATTCGTCGCCGCTGTCGTCGAGCTTGCCAGCATCAAACACCCCTTCGCCTCGTTGCCCCAGTCCCTGCAGCATCTGTTCGACCAACAGCCGGCGGTCAGCTTCCTTGGTGTCGCGCACCGCCTGCCGGTACGGTTCGGCCACCGCGCCCGCGTTGATTTTCGCCATGCTAAAACTGCTGCGCCCATCCTTGTCGATGGCGAACCAGGTGAAGCTGCGGTTGCGCTCCGGCTGGCGCGACGGCGTGCGTGTCAGCGTTCCCGTCTTGGCCAGCAGCACCGGTTTATCCATGACGCCCATCGGCAAGTAGCCCGCGGCAATTGATTCGGCCGTCGAGTCCAGGAACAGATCGAGCGCCGGCACGTAGGTGATCACGTGGTTGAAAATGCCCAGTGTGGGCGTGGCCGGCAGGCGGTAGGCATTGCCGCTGTTGACCAGCGCGGCGCTGCTCTCGATGCCGGCCGCGCGCAGCAGCGACTCGAGCAAAATGGCATGGTCCTTGCAGTCGCCGTAGCGCTTGGCCAGCACCATGGCGGCAGCATGCGGCACCACGCCGCCCGGTCCCACATACACGCCCACATAGCGGATATGCTTGCGCACCCAGTCCGACAGCGCCAGCGCGCGCGCACGCGGGTCGGGCAAGTGTGCCACCAGCTGCGCCGCCAGCGCGGCGATGGCTGGCGTGACGCGCGCCTGGCCGGCCGAGCGCGCGTCGTAGGCCCGCGCAAAGGCACCATAGCCCGGAAACGTCGATACCGCCAGCCGCTTGCCGTAGTCGAGATAGCTGACCGAGCCGTCTTCGATACGCGGGTTGGGCCCGTCGATGTAGTGCCACTGGTAGCGCTTGCGTCCTGGCGCGCTGGCGAGCTGGACGGGTGCGAAGCCGACCGCGTCGGCATACAGCGGCATCGACGCCGGCATATCGTAGATGAGTTGGAAGTGCGGATTGGCAAAGGAGCGCGAAAACGACAGGTCTTCAAAGTGGCCGGGAAACAGCGGCGTGTGGCGGCGCACGACGTAGTGCACCACCAGCTGGTCGCCTGCTTCAATGCCGGGGAACACGATGATTTTCAGGCGCGTGTCCTGGAACATGGGCGCGTCGCTGGACACCGCCTCCTGCTGGTCCTTGATCTGCGCGGATGCTACCGGCACGCGCCGCCCGTCGCGCTTGCGGATATGGGCGTCGATCGTTTCCACCACGTCGAGCGCGCGGTTGTAGCTGATGTAATACTGGCTGTGTTCCTGCACCGCGCGCGCCTGTACGATGGTCTTGGCATGATCCACCGTCATGCGGTAGCCGCCGTTGGTGGCCACCGTGTACTGCTGGACGTAGCTGTCGATCACGAGCGAGGGATCGGTGTCGTCCGCCGCCCCGGCACGCAAGGAGTAGAGCAGGCAGAACAGGACCGCAAGTAGGCGCAGTGGCATGAAAATCTCCGGCAAGGCGTGAGGCAAACGTGCATGGTACGCAGGCCCTTGAGGCCTGCCCATGCGCGCACGCAAGCGCGCGATACCGGGTGCTGTTTTTTTTCGTGAATGCGTGGTTTGCTTTTGCCCCGCTTCTATTACCCCGCTGCTGTTACCCCGCCGCTGTTACCCCATCAGCGTTTGTCCGGATCAGCCAGGGCGTCGCGCTCTCTGCAACTTAATGACGCATATTTTCCTTTCGGAAAACTTGCTTTGATGCCGAAGGTTGACAATTCCGCTTGAGGATGTTCCAGTGCGATGAAGGCGCAGCCATTTTTGTCGGCAAACTTTTCCAGATTGTCGCTGCTGCCGGACAGGCGAACCGTCACGCCGACGCCTGGGCTCACGCAGCAGCCAATAAAACGGGTCATGTATTCTTCCTCCACGATGACGAGCGTGTGCCCCATCAGCGTTGCCGGCTTTTTGAACACACGGTAGTCCGTGTAGTCGGCCCGTTGCGCCGGCTTCAAGTCCAGGTAGCCCGCCTTGATGTAGGCCTGCAGCGCTTGGCCCGAGTCGCCGAGGCGGTCACGGGTACTCGGATTGAGACTGAGCGCCTTGATCAGGCCCGCTTCCAGATCGGGCTGCTCAGGGGGAGCGGAAGAAACTTTCGAACATGCGGTCAACAGGACGAGCAAAATAACGATCAGCTTTTTCATTGATTTCCCGCGGTTAGCTGTGGATGGAACGCCGACTGGACGATTGCGGGCTCAGCCGGGATAATCCGGCAATGCATGCACTTTCCTTTCACGCCGGCCCGCGCGCGCTGGCCCACTTGCAGGCCCACGGCCTGCGGGCCGCCGACGTCGCCATTGTACCGGCCGCCGCAGGCGGGCCCAAGGGGCTCATTTTCCAGGCCCTCGACCAATACCTGTTCGGCACCTGGCTGGCGGCGGCGCCCCGCGAGCGCGCGCTGATCGGCTCGTCCATCGGCGCCTGGCGCATGGCCGCCGCCTGCCATGCCGACCCGGTCGCCGCCTTTGCGCGGCTGGGGGATGTGTATTGCGGCCAGCGCTACCACAGCTTGACGCCGTCGCCGCAGGAAATCGACGACGTCTGCCGGCAATTGCTGAGTAGCTTCGTCGGCGGTTATGAAGAAGAGGTCGTCAACCATCCGCAGCATCGCCTGCATCTGCTGACCGTGCGCGGCTTGCGCGCCTTGGCCGCGCCCGCGCATCGGCGCGCCGAAGTTGCCGGCTTCGTCACGGCAACGCTGCTCAACGCCGCTTCGCGCAAGCGCCTGGCGCACATGCTCGAGCGCGTCGTGCTCAGCAGCGGGCCGGGCGCTCCGGCGTGGCTGGCGCCGCGCTTCGACAACTTCACCACCCATTTCGCGCAACTTAGCGAAGGCAACCTGGGCGCCGCATTGCTCGCGTCGGGCACCTTGCCGCTCGTAATGAAACCGGTGCGCGGCCTTGCCGGCGCCCCGCCGGGCACGTATTGGGATGGCGGCATCATCGACTACAATCTGGCGCTGCCATATTCGCGCCTGGGACCGGGCGAGCTGGTGCTGTATCCCCATTTCAGCGAGCACATCGTTCCGGGCTGGCTGGACAAGGCCATGGCGTGGCGGCGTACCGCGCGCGGCGCCAACCGCGGCTGGCTCGACAATGTACTGATCGTGGCGCCCACCAGGCAATTCCTGCGCTCGCTGCCGCGCGGCAAACTGCCCGACCGCCAGGATTTCAAGCATTACGGACTCGATCACGACCTGCGCCACGCCAACTGGCAACAGGCGATCATCCAGGGCCAAGCCCTGCGCGACGACTTCGCCGCCTTTGCCGTGAAAAACGACATGTCGCGCGTAAAACCCCTGTGACGGTCAAGGGCATTTCGGGGGGGGGGGGGGGGGCGACGGCGGCTGGTCGAGAGCGGGCATGCACCGCCGGCTCATCAGCCAGTGCAGCTTCGATGGTGCATACTGGGTGGACCGCTTCCATGGCCGGGTTGGCCGAGCAACCGAGCTCCACATCGAAAGGAAATAATGACTGCCGATATCGACACCTATGCACGCGCGTGGGAATACGTAACGCTCAAGCACATGGGTCAGACCTACGGCGGGCGCAGTGCTGACCAGCAAATTCCTTACATCAACCACCTGGCCAGCGTGGCGGCCGAAGTGGCCTGGGGCATAGGCGGCGAAGCGGGATGGGATGCCGGCCTGGCCATTCAGTGCGCATTGCTGCACGACGTGATCGAAGATACGAACGCCACCTTCGACGACGTGCGTGACCGGTTCGGCATCGCAGTGGCGCGCGGCGTGCAAGCCTTGAGCAAGGATGCGCAGCTCGGCACCAGCGCCTTGCGCATGCAGGACACCCTGCGCCGCATACAACTGGAGCCGAAAGAGGTCTGGGCAGTGAAGCTGGCCGACCGCATCGCCAATTTGTATCATCCGCCGTTTTACTGGAACGCCGACAAGGTCGCGCAATACAAGATCGAGGCGCGTACCATCCTCGATGCGCTCGGTTCGGCCAGCCCTCGGCTTGCGGCCCGCCTGGCCGACAAGATTGCAGCATACGGGGCCTTGCTCTGAAGGCGGGCGAGCCGCCGAAATTGGGCGCGAGGTCCCTTCCGAGTTACAATATGGGGTTCAGGGTCGCGTATGCTGGTAGCGCCCATCGTCAATCGAATTAGAAAGTTTTCCCATGAGTCTGCAATGCGGCATCGTCGGCCTGCCTAACGTCGGCAAGTCCACCCTTTTCAATGCGCTGACCAAGGCCGGCATTCCGGCTGAGAATTATCCGTTCTGCACGATCGAGCCGAACGTGGGCGTGGTCGAAGTGCCGGATCCGCGTATGGATGCGCTCGCGGCGATCGTCAAGCCTGAGCGCATGGTCAACGCCATTGTCGAATTCGTCGACATCGCCGGCCTGGTGGCGGGCGCCTCGAAGGGCGAAGGCCTGGGCAACCAGTTTCTATCGCACATCCGCGAGACCGACGCCATTGTCAACGTGGTGCGCTGCTTTGAAGACGACAACGTGATCCACGTAGCCGGCAAGGTCAGCCCGCTCGACGATATCGAAGTCATCCAGACCGAGCTGGCGCTGGCCGACATGGGCACCGTTGAAAAAGCGATTCACCGCGAAAACAAGAAAGCGCGCTCCGGCGACAAGGATGCGGCCAAGCTGCTGGCCGTCATGGAACGCATGATGCCGTTCCTGAACGACGCCAAGCCGGTACGCGCAATGGGCCTGGACGCCGAAGAGTTGCTGCTGATCAAGCCGCTGTGCCTGATCACCGCCAAGCCGGCCATGTACGTGGCCAACGTGTCCGACACGGGCTTCAAGGATAACCCGCTGCTCGACCAGCTCACGCAATACGCCAAGAGCCAGGGCGCGCCGCTGGTAGCAATTTGCGCCTCGATCGAGTCGGAAATCGCTGATCTGGACGACGCCGACAAAGGCGCCTTCCTGTCCGACATGGGCATGGAAGAGCCGGGACTGGATCGCCTGATCCGCGCCGCCTATAAACTGCTGGGCCTGCAGACTTACTTTACGGCCGGCGTCAAGGAAGTGCGCGCCTGGACCATCCATGTGGGCGACACCGCGCCGCAGGCGGCCGGCGTGATCCACACCGATTTTGAGCGCGGCTTCATTCGCGCCCAGACCATTGCCTACGACGACTTCATTGCGTTCAAGGGCGAGAGCGGCGCCAAGGAGGCGGGCAAGATGCGCGCCGAGGGCAAGGAATATGTCGTCAAGGATGGCGATGTGTTGAACTTCCTGTTCAACGTCTGATTGCAGCCAGTACTTGTGCACAATTAAAAAGCCGCGAAAATTCGCGGCTTTTTTGTTGTGGTGGGAGTGGATTTTCCCAAGCGCTCAAGTCGACGCGCCCTTAGCCGCGCTTCGCCTTGCCATTCCTGCGCCGGCGCATGAACGCGCCGATCCCGATCACGCCAACGGCCGCGATCCCCGCCACCGGCAGAGGCACCGGGTTTGGTCCGGCAGCCAGCGGCGTGTCGCCCCGCAGTTCGGCTGGAAATGGACGCGGACCGACGGGCACGATCTTCCAGTCCTTCTGGTCGGGCGGGGTGCGGGCCATGAATTCGTCGAACGAAAAGATCGGGTTTGAGCCCATCGCGCGGCTCGATGGAATTTGCGGAATGCGCACCAGCACGATCGCTTCGACGTCGTCGCGCAACTGCTTTTCAAAGCCGGTCAGTTCGCGCACCGGCTTGGCCGCGCCGGCGCCGACCAGTTGCATCAGGTCCGTACCGGCCGCGTCGAAGGCAACCGCCGGATACAGGCGCGTCTGCTCTTCGGTCAAGTAATCGTAGATCTTGCGCCCGCTCGCCAGGCTCATGTCCTTGGCCGACAGGTAACCATAGGCGCCGATTGCCTTCAGGCTGCTGGTCGCACCCCGTTGCGGAATATTCCAGCCCAGGGCCTTGAACACATCCACGCTGATGCCGGCGCAATTGGCCGCCGCATGCCGGTAAGTGAAGTCGTGCTTGTAAAAATGGTTGAAGACGCGCTGCACGCCGCCCTGGTAGGCCACGGCCGTGCGCGCACTTCCAAGCACCGCCACCAGCATGTACGAGGGCCGGTAATACTGCTGCCCGCTGTTCAAGTCCATCAGGTAGTTGTCCATCGGGACGGGCGCGGCGACAATCCCTTTTTCGCTGAACGAATCGAGATTGTAGAAGTTGTTCACGACCCAGTCCGACATTTGCCCCTGCTGGCCGATGGTGCCGGTGGCAACCGCAAAGTGCCCGCCGAAGGCTTCATCGTCATCGCCCTGCGCGCCGTTGAGCATGATGCCGATGACCGGCTTGTCCTGCCACTGGCGGCCCTGGCCGGCGCTGCGCTCCCACAGCAGGCGCGTCGAAAACGCACTGGCCGCGCCGCCGCCCGCTTCCTGCACGAACGAGGTCAGGCTCTCGCCCGCAGCAAAGGGGCGCACCGGCATGCTGGCGGCATCGATGGCAAAATCCTTGGGCCAGACGGTGCGCGCCACAAAGGTCGGTGTGCCCGCCACATCCTTCATGCTGCCACGCATGCGCAGCGGCCGCTTGGCAAAGTAAGCCGTCGTCTTTTCATTCCAGTACGACAGATTGGTCGGGATTTTCGATGCCAGGTGCAGCGCGTTCAGGCTGCCGTCCGCGGCGCGCACCTCGCGCCCGTTGGGCAGCAGCGTCACGTCGTCGAACAGATAGGGCGCGCCCAGCCACACCAGGGGCGGATGGGCGAGCGTGGCCGCACCCAGCGTGGCCGACCATTCCTTTACATCCTGCATATTGGCGGCATGCGCGGCATAACCGGACATGGGCTGCGCGCTTTGGGGCACGGCCAGTACATCGTCCTTGAAGTACCATAAGGCTTGCGGCAAGGTGGCGCAGTCGGCGCACTTGCCATCCGTCAGGCGAAAATTCTGCACCGGCAGCAGGCCGATGCTGCCGTCGGCGAGCGCACTCTTCAAACCGGCGGGCGCCGCTGCCGCGGCCTGCGTTGCCGGCGTGACCGATAGCGCCAGCAGGGCGCTGGCGGCGGCAAAATGTTGAAGTTTGAGCATGAAGTCCCCGGTAAAAGTGTATTTAAATTTAATATTGCAGATACTAAACGGTTTTTTGTTCTTTTCCCAATTTTCTGCGCAGAATGGCTGTGGGGTTACCAGGACTGCCAGGACTGGCGGCAATTGGATTTGCGAGGCATACTACCCGCCATTATCTTTACGGAATGAAACAGCATGGCGATTCTCTCGGAAATCATCTTGTACCCTGTTAAGTCCTGTGCCGGCATTTCGGTGCGCGAAGCAACGCTGACCAGCGCCGGCCTGTCGGTCGATGCCGTCTACGACCGCGAGTGGATGGTGGTGGGCGAGGATGGCGTCTTCCTCACCCAGCGCGAGCATCCGCGCATGGCGCTGATCGTGCCGCGCCTGAAAACCGACACGCTCGAATTGCGCGCGTCCGGCATGCTGCGCCTGGAAATTCCGCTCGGCCTGCCTGATCCGGAGCACGAGAAAACGCGCCAGGTCACGCTGTGGGATGACACCTGGCTGGCCTACGACTGCGACGAGACCACCGCCGCCTGGTTTTCGAAAGCAATCGGCGTGGCGTGCCGGCTGGTGCGTTTTCACCCCAGCGTGACGCGCCTGACCAGCACCAAGTGGACCGGCGGCGTCGAAGCGCCGACGCTGTTTTCGGACGGCTACCCGCTGCTGGTGATCGGTTCGGCCTCGCTGGCTGACTTGAACGAAAAGCTGGCCGCAGCCGGGCGCGATGCACTGCCCATGAACCGCTTCCGTCCCAATCTTGTCATCGACGGCATCGACGCCTTCGAGGAAGACTACGCCGACTTGTTCGCCCTGGGCGAGGCGCACCTGAAACCGGTCAAACCCTGCCCGCGCTGCCCGATTCCCTCGGTCGACCAGGGCACCGGCGTGGCCGGTCCCGATCCGCTCGATATCTTGAGCCGCTACCGCGCCAAGCCGGCCTTGGATGGCGCCATCTGCTTTGGCATGAACTGCATCGTCACCCAGGGCGACGGCGAGCGCTTGTACGTCGGCCAGGCGGCGACCATGACGCTCGCCTTTTAAGGCAAAAGAATGCAAAACGCTCGCCGTAGGCGGGGCAGGGCATAATATGGGTCGGGTACGGCAATTGGCGTAACGTTGAGCTAAGTATGAACACGGAACAAGGGAAGGATCTGTATGCATGATGCGGGCGCTTTACCGCGCGACCTGGCCGAAGAAAACGAATCGCTGCGCGCCAGCATGGCCTACATGATGGAACAGGCCGAGCGCAATCACGGCATCATGTGCCGGCACCAGGCGTTCGACCTGGAGATCGTCGGTTCCGACAGCTTTCCCTCCCTGATCACCACCATCTTTCGCAGCTTGCCGGTGATTTCCGAGCTCGATATCGTCACCCTGAGCCTGGTCGACGAAGGCGAAGACATCCGCACCGTCATGAACAAGCTGGGCGTGGATTTCGCCGACTTCCCGCACCTGGTGTTTGTAGCCGCCAGCGGGGCGCTTGGCTTCGTGCCGTCGCGCAGCGAGCACACCGGCCCGCCCAAGCCGATGCTCGGCCCCTACATTCCCGCCACCCACCAGCCGATGTTCCCTCACCCTCCCGCCGGCCTGCAAAGCATTGCCCTGGTGCCGCTGCTGCGCAACAAGCGGCTGATCGGCAGCCTGAATCTGGGCAGCCTCGATCCGGTGCGCTTCACGCCGTCGATGGGCACCGACTTTGTCGAGCACATGGCGTCGATCATCGCGATCTGCCTCGAGAACGTAATCAGCAACGAGATGCTCAAGTACATCGGGCTGACCGATTCGCTCACCGGCGTGTATAACCGGCGCTACATCGACCGGCGCCTGATCGAAGAAATTTCGCGCGCGCGGCGCCAGGCTTACCGCATCTCGGTCATGTACATCGACATCGACCACTTCAAGACCGTCAACGACACCGTCGGGCACCAGGGCGGCGACGAAGTGCTGCGCGAAATCTCGGCGCGCATCAAGGATGAATTGCGCGTCTCCGACGCGCTGGGGCGCTTTGGCGGCGAAGAGTTCGTGGTGCTCCTGATCGACGCCGAGCTCGACAGCGCGAGCATGGTGGCGCAGCGCATCCGCGCCAGCATCGCCGACCGCGCCTTTGACCTGACGTGCGGCTTGTCGCTGCCGGTCACGGTCTCGATCGGGGTGGCGACGCTGGACGACTTTGCGCGCGAAAACCCGGTGGAAGGCGTGGCCCAGGTGCTGCTGGCGCAGGCCGATTCTGCGCTGTACAAAGCCAAGCAGGCCGGCCGCAACCGCGTCATCGCGTACCACCCCGAACGGGCATAGCGCCGTCACGACGGCGCAAAATCGGCTATCAAAACTCGAAAAATCGGCCGCCGCCCGCAACCCGTAGGGCGCAAAAGCGCAGCGCATTGCGCCATGCCTGCATCACGTTGTCTAATGCAGCAAGCGCCCCTCAGCCCGGTCCACCGCCTCGGCCGAGCCGCGCAGCACCACCACGTCGCCCAGCTTGAGTTCCGTGCGCGGCGTCACCTCCAGCCGCTCCTTGCCGCGCCGGATCGTGGTCACCTCGGCGCCCACCTCATGCAGCGCCAGTTCCTCGAGCCGCTTGCCGACCGCCCCCGCGTCGTCGCGCAGCGTCACCGAATGCAGCCGCACATAGGTATGCTCCGGATCGTCCCCGATATCGCTCGCGCCGTGAAAGTAGCCCCGCAGCGACGCATAGCGCTCGTCGCGCGCGCTTTGCACGCGGTGCACCACGCGCCTTAGCGGCACGCCCATCATCACCAGCGCATGCGAGGCGAGCATCAAGCTACCCTCAAGCGCCTCGGGCACCACTTCGGCGGCGCCGGCTTTTTTGAGCAAGTCCAGATCGGTGTCGTCATGGCTGCGCACGATCACCGGCAGCGCGGGTGCGAGCTCGTGCACCAGGTGCAGCACCTTGAGCGCCGACGGCGTGCTCGCATACGTGATCACCAGCGCGCTGGCGCGGTACACGCCAGCGGCGATCAGGCTCTCCCGGCGCGCCGCGTCGCCGTATGACACGTGGGCGCCGGCCGCCTGCGCTTCCTGCACCCGCTCCGGGTCCAGGTCGAGCGCCTGGTAGGCGATTTTTTCCTCGGACAGCAGCGTGGCCAGGCTTTGCCCGCTGCGCCCGAAGCCGGCCACGATCACATGCTTCTGGCTGGCCATGGTGCGCGTGGCGATCTGGGTCAGCTGCAGCGACTGCAGCATCCATTCGTTGGACGAAATCTTCATGACGATCATGTCCGCTTTCTCGATCATGAATGGCGCGGCCAGCATCGAGAGCACCATCGAGGCGAGCACCAGCTGGATGATGAACGGGTCGATCAGATTGGCGTCGGCGGTCAGTGTCAGCAGCACGAAGCCGAATTCGCCGGCCTGCGCCAGGCCCAGGCCGGTGCGAATCGAGGTGCCGTCGGAGGCGCCGAACAGCTTGGCCAGCGCGGCGATCAGCGCGAACTTGACCATTACCGGCCCGCACAGCAAAATCAGCACCAGCCACCAGTTTTCCAGCACCACGCGCACATTGAGCAGCATCCCCACCGTGATGAAAAACAGCCCGAGCAGCACGTCGCGAAACGGCTTGATGTCTTCTTCCACCTGGTGCCGGTACTGGGTTTCGGAAATCAGCATGCCGGCCACGAAAGCGCCCAGCGCCATCGACAGGCCGGCGCGCTCGGTGATCCAGGCCGCGCCCAGCGTGATGAGCAGCAGGTTGAGCATGAACAGCTCCTGCGAGCGGCGCTTGACGACGATGGTGAACCACTTGCGCATGATCTTCTGGCCGATGAACAGCAGCAGCAACAGCACAAAGACCGCCTTCAGGCCCGCCAAGGCCAGCGTGCCCGCCAGTTCGTCGGCCGGTTTGCCCAGCGATGGAATCAGAATGAGCAGCGGCACCACGGCCAGGTCCTGGAACAGCAAGATGCCGATGATCTTGCGGCCATGCGCGCTTTCCAGTTCGAGCCGCTCGGTGAGCATCTTGACGACAATGGCGGTGGACGACATGGCCAGCGCGCCGCCCAGCGCAAAGGCGGCCTGCCACGTGATGCGAATGCTGGCCGGCAGCTGGGTGGCGAGCAGCCACCCGAACAGCATGGTGGCCGCGATCGTGAGCACCACCTGCGCCATGCCCAGCCCGAACACGATGCGGCGCATGGCCATCAGCTGGGAAAGCGAAAACTCCAGGCCGATGGAAAACATCAGGAAGACGACGCCAAATTCGGCCAGCGTTTCGGTGGTATGGTTGTTTTCGGCCAGGCCCAGCGCGTGCGGGCCAATCAGGATGCCAACTGCCAGATAACCGAGCATGGGCGGCAGATGCAGCATGCGGAAGGCGACCACGCCGAGCACCGCACTGCCTAGCAATAAGAGGGTAAGTTCAAGTCCTGAAACCATGCTATGCCGTTGACGTGGAGGGGTAAAACGCTATTTGTTGCGTCTGGCAAGTTTTTTGCTTTCGCAATTCGTTTATACTGCTTCCATGAGTGTAACCGATGAAAAAACAATGCTGAAAGCTTTTGACAAAAACGTCGTCGAGCGCGCCATGGCGATGGCGCGCGAAACGCTGGAAATCGAAACCGACGCCATGCACGCGCTGCAGGACCGGCTGGTCGGCGACGACAGCGTCGGCCAGGCAGTGGCCATGCTGCTCGAATGCGGCGGGCGCGTGGTCGTCTCGGGCATCGGCAAGTCGGGCCACATCGCCCGCAAGATCGCCGCCACGCTCTCGTCCACCGGCACCCCGGCCATGTTTGTCCATCCGGCCGAAGCTGCCCACGGCGACCTGGGCATGGTGACCCCCAAGGACGCCTTTATCGCCATTTCCAATTCCGGCGAAACGGCCGAACTGATGTCGATCCTGCCGATCGTCAAGCGCATGGGCGCGCCGCTGATCGCCATGACGGGCAACCCCAAATCAAGTTTGGCGCTGCTGGCCGACGTGCACCTGGACGTTTCCGTGGCCAAGGAAGCGTGCCCGCTCAATCTGGCGCCAACGGCCAGCACCACCGTCACGCTGGCGCTGGGCGACGCGCTGGCCGTGGCGCTGCTCGACGCGCGCGGCTTCAAGGAAGAAGACTTTGCGCGCTCCCACCCGGGCGGCGCGCTGGGCCGGCGCCTGCTCACCCACGTCAAGGACGTGATGCGCAGCGGCTCGGACGTGCCGATGGTGACGGCCGATGTGCCGCTGGCCGCCGCGCTGCTCGAAATTACCCAAAAGGGCATGGGCATGACCGCCATCGTCGACGCCGACCAGCGTCCAGTGGGCGTGTTCACCGACGGCGACTTGCGCCGCCTGATCGAGAAAGTCCAGGACTTCACCAAGATCACGATCCGCGACGTCATGCATGCCGAACCGCGCCGCGTGCGCCCCGAACAGCTGGCGGTGGACGCGGTGGCCGTCATGGAGCAGTTTCGCATCAACCAGATGCTGGTGGTGGACGACGACGGGCGCCTGGTCGGCGCCCTGCACATCCACGACCTGACGCGCGCAAAGGTAATCTGATGAACCAGCTCGAACACATGCGCCGCGCTGCGGCCGTCAAGGTCATGATCTTCGACGTCGACGGCGTGCTCACCGACGGCAGCCTGACTTACGGCCCGGATGGCGAAACCACCAAGACCTTCAATGTCCTCGACGGCCTGGGCATCCAGCTGCTGCAAAAAAGCGGCGTGGCCACCGCCATCATCAGCGCGCGCGAGTCGCCGATTGTGGTGCGGCGCGCGGCCGACCTGGGCATCATGCATGTCCACCAGGGCATCCACGACAAGCGCATCGCCTTTGCCAGACTGCTGGAAGCGACCGGCTTGACGGCGCAGCAGTGCGGCTATATCGGCGACGACGTGATCGACCTGCCACTGCTGCTGCAGGTCGGCTTTGCGGTCACTGTGCCCACCGGGCACCCGGAGGTGCAACACCGCGCCCATTACGTCACGCGCGCCGGCGGCGGGCGCGGCGCCGTGCGCGAAGTGTGCGACCTGGTGATGCGCGCGCAGGGCACGTACGAGGCGGCGCTGGCGCCGTATTTCGCGTGACAGGCAAGAATCAGGAATCAGGCCTGCGGGACCCATGCCTGCGGGGCGGGGGCCGCCATGGATAAGCGCACCGCCCATCGCTGGCCGCTGCTGCTGACCATCACGGCGCTCATCTTCTCCGCCTTGGGCAGCTTCTGGCTGGTGCAGGTGATGCAGCGCGGCGACGGCCAGGTCGATCCGGCCGCAGCCGGCAACGAGCCTGACTACATCGTTGAAAAATTCAGTTTCGTGCGCATGACGCCCGAAGGCAAGCCGCGCTACCTGTTCTACGGCGCCAAGCTGACCCACCGTCCGCTGGGCGACGTCTCGGACGTCGAGCAGCCCATGCTGCAAAGTCTGGCGCCCGGCCAGAGTCCAATGACCGTCAAGGCCAACACAGCGCGCCTGCGGCATGCGGACGACCAGGTCGACCTGTTGGGCAAGGTCGACGTCTTTCGCCCCGCTTCGCCTATGGCGCGCCTGATGCACATGACCACCGAAGCGCTGACCGTGTTTCCGGAAGAAGACCGCATGGAGTCCCGCGTGCGGGTCGACATGGCGCTGGGCGCCAACACCATTACCGGCGTCGGCATGAAGGCCAACAACGCCACGCGCCAGGTGCAGTTTGCCGGCGGTGGCCAGATCATCGTTCCACCCAAGGGCAGTAGAAAATGAAAAAAATAATAGCAATTGCAGTGTTTGGCCTAGTGGCGCTGGGCGCCTCGGCCGAGAAAGCCGACGCCGGCAAGCGCGCGGTAATCGACTACGGCACGCTGCTGGTGGACGAAGTCGCCCAGGTCACCATCGTTACCGGCAACATCGTCGTCACTAAGGGCACGCTGGTGCTGCGCGCTGAAAAAGCGGTGATCAAGACCAGTCCCGAAGAAGACATGCAGGTGACGCTCACGGGCGTGCCCGGCAAGATGGCGACGTTTCGCCAAAAGCGCGACGGCGGCCCCGAGCTGTGGGTCGAAGGCAATGCGCAGCGCATCGAATACGACGAGCGCAGCGGCGTCGTCAAGCTGTTCGGCAGCGCGCATATCCGCCAGATCGAGGGCAGCACCATGACCGACGAAATCAAGAGCGAATTCATTTCGTACGACAGCATGCGCGAGGTATTCACCGCCCGTAACGACGCCAGCGGCGCGAGCAAGCCGGGCGAGGGCCGCGGCCAGCTGATCATCGCGCCGCGCAAGCCGCGCGCCGCGCCGGCGCCAACCGCGCCAACTGCGCCAACGGGGCCGACTGGCACGCCAGCTCCGACGGGCATGCCATGATCGAACCGAAAGCTTGTGGCAGCACGCTGATCGTGCGCGGCCTGCAGAAAAGCTACGGCAAAAAACTGGTCGTGCGCGACGTATCGCTGCAGGTTGAATGCGGCGAGGTAGTCGGCCTGCTGGGGCCCAACGGCGCCGGCAAGACCACCTCGTTCTACATGATCGTGGGCCTGGTGCCGTCGGATGCCGGCTCGATCGACATCAGCGGCGTGGATATCTCCAGCCTGCCGATTCACCGGCGCGCCGCGCTCGGCCTGTCGTACCTGCCGCAGGAAGCGTCGGTGTTTCGGCGCCTGACGGTCGAAGAAAACATCCTCGCCGTGCTGGAACTGCAAAAGGTCAACGGCAAGCGCCTGAGCAAACCAGAACTCAAGGAGCGGCTCGACACGCTGCTGCATGACCTGCAGATCGAAAAGCTGCGCGAGAACCCGGCCATGTCGCTGTCGGGCGGCGAGCGGCGGCGCGTGGAAATCGCGCGTGCGCTGGCCACCAATCCGCGCTTTGTGCTGCTCGACGAACCGTTCGCCGGGGTCGATCCGATCGCCGTGATCGAGATCCAGCGCATCGTGCGGTTCCTGAAGGAGCGCGACATCGGCGTTTTGATCACCGACCACAATGTGCGCGAAACGCTCGGCATTTGCGACCGTGCCTACATCATCAACCAGGGTGCGGTGCTGGCCTCTGGCCGTCCGGACGACATCATCGCAGACGAATCGGTACGCCGCGTTTATCTGGGTGAGCACTTCCGGATGTAAGCAGGTCAAACCGATGAAACAATCCCTGCAACTACGCACCTCGCAGCACCTTGCGCTCACGCCGCAGCTGCAGCAGTCGATCCGCCTGCTGCAGTTGTCCACGCTCGAACTGCACCAGGAACTCGAACAGCTCCTGACCGACAATCCGCTGCTCGAACGGCTTGACGATCCGCTCGACCATTCGGTGCGCCTGCTGGCCGACGGCGCCATCGGCAGCAGCGCCACGCCGGCCGAGGCGCCGCCCGAACCGGGCGCGCAGGATGCACCGGCGCCGGCCGAAGGCCAAAGCGCCGATGCACCCGAGGGGGAAGCTGCCAGCAACAACGACAACAACAACGACAACGACGGCGAGTGGGGTGACCTGGGCCGCGCCAAGAGCAGCGACGACGAAGATTCGCGCCCGCAGCTCGAGGGCAGCGCGACCACCCTGCGCGAGCATCTGATGGAACAGATGCGCGTGCTGGTGCTCGAAGTGCGCGACCGCGCGCTGGTCGAACTGATCGTCGACGCGCTCGACGACAACGGCTACCTGACCGAGACGCTGGAAGAAATCCATGCGCGCATGCCCGAAGAACTCGAGATCGATTTCGATGAATTCAAGACCGCGCTGTCGCTGCTGCAAAGTTTTGATCCGGTCGGCGTGGGCGCGCGCAATGCGTCCGAGTGCCTGGCGCTGCAGATTCGCGCCATGCGCGGCGTGCCGCTGGTGACGCGCCGCATGGCGCTGGCCATCGTCGAAAAGCACCTGACCTGGTTCGCCCAGCGTGAATTCAACAAGCTGAAAAAAGCGCTCGACTGCGACGACGAAGACTTGCGCGAGGCGCAGACCATCATCCGCCGCTGCAATCCGCACCCGGGCGCCGTGTTCGCCTCCGATGTGTCGGACTTCGTGGTCCCGGACGTGATTGTGCGCAAGGCCAAGGGCGGCTGGTCGGTCTCGCTCAACAACGACGTGATGCCGCGCCTGCGCGTGAACAATATGTACGCGAGCCTGCTCAAGCAGGGCAAGGGCGAAGGCCAGATGGGCGCCCAGTTGCAGGAAGCGAAGTGGCTGATCAAAAACATGCGCCAGCGCTTCGACACCATCTTGCGTGTCTCCGAGGCTATTGTTGAGCGCCAGCGCAATTTCTTCAGCCATGGCGCGGTAGCCATGCGTCCCCTTGTGCTGCGCGAAATAGCTGATACACTTGGTCTACACGAGAGTACTATTTCTCGTGTAACAACTCAGAAATTCATGCTGACCCCGCATGGCATGTTTGAGTTGAAATACTTTTTCGGTAGCCATGTCGCCACCGAAGCGGGGGGAGAAGCATCTTCCACGGCGATTCGTGCACTCATCGTGCAATTGACAGGAGCAGAAGACCCTAAAAATCCATTATCCGATAGTAAGATTGCGGACATGCTGGGGGAACAGGGTATGGTCATCGCTCGCCGCACCGTTGCCAAGTACCGCGAAGCGCTCAAAATCCCGCCCGTCAGCCTCAGGAAGTGTCTGTAATCGGCATTTTTATGCCGTTCCTCTGCGCGCCGCGCACGAACGGAAAGTGACACCATTATTAGGAGTGTGTATGAATCTCACAATTAGCGGACATCATCTCGAAGTGACCCCAGCCATCCGTGAATACGTACAAACCAAGCTCGAGCGCGTCAAGCGCCATTTCGATCACGTGATTGATATTGCCGTGATCCTCACCGTGGATAACCTGACTGAAAAAGAAAAACGACAAAAGGCTGAAATCAACCTTCGCCTGTCGGGCAAGACCGTGTATGTAGAAAGCCTGTCGCATGACCTGTACGCCGCTATCGACACCCTGATCGACAAGCTCGACCGTCAAGTCATGAAGTACAAGGACAAGGTCCAGGACCATAATCACCAGGCCATCAAGCACCTGCCTGAAGAAGAACTCCCTGAAGCCATCTAAGGCCCGGGATTCTTGACACGAGGGCGCCTGCGGCGCCCTTTTTGCATCTGCGGAGGCTAAAATATGGGTCTATCCATTTATTGTCAGCCTTCCATGAGCGAATACGTCCAGACCCGCGTTGCCAACCGTACCGGCATCATCACCCTCGACCGTCCCAAAGCGCTTAATTCGCTGTCGCTGCAGATGGTGCGCGACTTGACGGCGGTGCTGCAGGCCTGGCGCGCGGATGACGCCGTCGATGCGGTCGTGCTTGGCAGCAGCAGCCCCAAGGCGCTGTGCGCCGGCGGCGACATCCGTTTTTTCCATGAGGTGGGCGGCAAGAGCCCGATGGGCGGCAGTGCCTTGCTGGAAGACTTTTTTACCGAAGAATACGCGCTCAATCACCTGATCCATTTCTATCCCAAGCCCTACGTGGCGCTGATGGACGGCGTGGTCATGGGCGGCGGGATGGGCATTGCGCAGGGCGGGCCCGACTGCCGTATCCGCATCGTCACCGAGAAGACCAAGATGGCGATGCCGGAAGTAAACATCGGCTTGTTTCCGGACGTGGGCGGCAGCTACTTTTTGTCGCGCGCGCCTGGCCAGCTGGGCAACTACCTGGGCCTGACCGGACTGACGGTCGGCGCGGCCGACGCCCTGTACGCGGGGTTGGCCGACGTGTTCGTGCCGCAAGAGCAGATGGCCGCGCTGGCCGCACGCATCGACAGCACGCCCGGGGCCGAGCTGCGCGCCATGATCGCAGATTTTGCCGCGCCGTATGCGGGGTTCGCCGGCGCCAGTGAACTGGAAGCGCAGCGCAGCCGGATCGACCACCATTTCAGTGCGCCAAGCGTGGCGGCCATCATGCAATCGCTGGCGGGGGACAGCGACGTCTTTGCGCAAAGAGCCCATGCGGCCATGGCCCAGCGCTCGCCGCTGATGATGTGCGTGACGCGCGAACTGCTGCGCCGCGGTGCCGGGCTCGACGTTTCCAGCTGCCTGCGCATGGAGCGCACCTTGGTGCGCCACAATTTTGAGCATGGCGAAGTGCTGGAGGGCGTGCGCGCGCTGGTCATCGACAAGGATAATGCGCCGCAATGGAATCCGCGCACGCTGGACGAAGTGAGTGGTGAGATGGTCGAACGCTTTTTTACGCCGGTGTGGCCGGCTGGCGCGCACCCGCTGCGGCATTTGCAAGGGTGATGCTGTAAAGACACGGCAATGTCGGCGTTTTCCACGCAATTTCGCCGCTAGGGTTGAACCTGAATCAGCTCGCTAAGGAACCAAAGTGGTCAAACCTGACGGGGGTAGTGGGGCCGCTGACGGGCCTCCGAAAGTTTCGCAACTTTTTTATAAAGGGCCGCTACCGTCGCCCTATTCCGGATGCACGTTGGCCCGTTTCGTTCGCCAAAACGCTACCGGTCAGACACCGGCAAGTGATCATTTCATTGCTTTGCCCACTGAGGACGCACGTTTTTCTGCTGGGTCGTGTACGGTTCGCCAGGCGCCGGCGAGAGTATCCGGAGTTCAACTTGCGCTCATTTCGACATTCATGAGTACCACCGCCTAATTCCAAATGCGCCACCAAGGTTGGTCCCGGGCGCCCGTTGGTTTACTCGAATCCGGCGAGTCACCCCCAGTTGCAGTCCGTCGGCGGAACTCGTTCAGCCTGTTTTCATACCATGGGAACTGCGTAGCTCCGTGATAGATCCGCTGCCCTTTTGACCCAAACAGTCCTACTGGCTTTTGAGCGTCGATGACACTCGCGACAAGATCGCGTCCGTCATGCCGTTTATGGGATTTCGAAAGTTCCAGCACAATCGCCTCGGCGGACAAACCCTCGTCAATCAGTCGCCTTACCTCCTGAAAGGCTGCAAGTTCATCATCGAGCCAATTTTCGTAAAACGCGAGAAGCGAAGTGGCAGTCTCGGTGAAGCCGTCCTCATCCAAATCTCGAAACACGATCGCGTTCGCCTTCGGTCCCGACGAAATGACATAAGTTCGATGTCCGCAGCCTTGCTCACCGATGAATATGTATTTAGCATCCTCTGTCTGCAGCGAATTGACGGGCACGGTTCCGTAATATGGCCCCACGCCGCCATCTCCGACCTCGCGATAGAAGCCTGCGAGTTCACTTGGAAGTGCGCAGCCAAGACGTGCTTCCGCAGCGGCGATCTCCCCTTCACTCAATGGGGCTGCCGCTTCGTATTGATGAAGTTCCGCGCCGAAGGCTTGGCGTTGCGCGTCGAACTGTCTCAGACGTTGAATTTTTTCAAGTACCAGTTCCCACATCAGTTAATTCTCCGTGCACATGTCGGCAAATGGCAGCCATGAACCCGACATCATCGAAGTCAGAGCACACTGCAAAATCTGACAGTCTAAACCCGCTACTCAACAGGAGTGCCTTGATGATGCCCTATCACCGACTTCCGCGAGTGTCAGGTTATGGCCGGTCCCTGTCGGTCGATGGTACTCGACGGCATAGCGACGGCCTCAACTGGGCGGTCACGTCAGCAAATTCGTGCACAAACACAACATCTGTGGAGTGCGTCATTGAGCTCCAATTCAAAGCTAAAGAACCGACGGTCTGCCGTCAGAAGTATTCCGCCGAGTCCGAAGGAAAACCAAAGTACAAAACCCTCGGATGCTGCGACGATTACGGACGTGTCGAGGTCAATCCCCTGCTTGCTTAGAAAATTCCGGGCTCCAGCAGGAATCCACTCGCGCTAAAATGCTCCGCTGCGGGAAGCATTTCGTGAAACGCTAGTTCGTTCTGTTGTTGAACATTCCGTTGAAGCGACATGAGGAAAACTGTTTGGCGTGAATGAGTAAACGGAGAAAAAATCATTTAGCTTAGCCGCAGTACCAAGGCCGCTTGATGCAATGACCGCTTTGGCCGAAAGCGGCCTTTGTCCGGCTGAGTGTACGGCCAACCGTGTTATTTTCGCAAGCAACTATTACGGCCCCTGAGCAGTTCGATCGGGGTGTACCCAAACGGGTTACTTGAGCGAGACACCTCTAGTCTCAACAGGGAAGTTTTTCCGTTGTCGCAATGGTAGGTTGGACAGGTCTACATTTGCCGTTCATGCAAGCACGAGCGCCGTTCCATTTTCAGTAAAAACCCAGGTAGTTCGCGTCCAGATCGGCGCCAAGTGCGAGCACGGTTGTTCTCCAACGCGCGCCGCTACGTCTAGCACTGCTCGCGGTGGCGCAGCACGACCCGCTCGGTCGGGCTGAAGTGAGCGGCCAAGCGCTCGGCCATGTAGACCGAGCGGTGCTGGCCCCCTGTGCAGCCGAGCGCCACCGTCAAGTAGCTGCGGTTGTCGGTCTTAAACGACGGCAACCACTTGGCAATAAAAGCCCGTATGTCTTCCAGCAATTCGGCCGCGCTTGGCTGGGCGTCGAGGAAGGCGATCACGGGCGCATCCATGCCGGTCAGCGGGCGCAGCGTCAGGTCGTAGTAGGGGTTGGGCAAGGCCCGCACGTCGAACACAAAGTCGGCGTCCAGCGGCACGCCCAGCTTGAAGGCGAAGGACTCGAAGAACAGCGTGATGGGCGCGCGTTCAATCTCGACGAGCTCCTTGATCCACGCGCGCAGCTTGTTGGCTGACAATTCCGACGTATCGATCACATGGCCCAGTTGTTCGATGGCGGACAGGCGCTCGCGCTCTTCGAGGATGCATTCGATCAGCGTGCGGCGCGAAGCCGGGTTTTCGTCCGGGCGCAACTGGTGCGACAGCGGGTGGCTGCGACGGGTCTCGGAAAACCGTGCCACCAGCGAATGGGTGTTTGCCGTGAGGAACATGACTTTGACGTCATGGCCTTCGTCCTTGAGCATGCGAATATTGGCAGGCAGTTCCACCAGCGATTCGGCGCTGCGCGCGTCGACCGCGACGGCCAGTGATTCGGTCCCGTCGGCGATCAGGGCGGTTACCAGGCTCGGCAGAAGGGCGGGTGGAAGGTTGTCAACGCAATAGTAGCCGGAATCCTCCAGCACCTTGACTGCCACTGATTTGCCGGAACCTGAAATACCTGTAATGAGTACGATGCGCATGGTAATTATGATACCGCATGCGACCGTCTTTTGCGGGACGGAAACGTATATGTGTGACTTTCCCAATACTTCGAATCGCTGATGTCGCCGGCTCTTTTTGGGACGCTCAGCAATCCGGTCTCAGCTGCGATTCCAAACCAGGCAGTAACGGGTAGTTTCTAGTCCCCCGACATCGCCTGCCGCTGGCGCTCCATAAATTCCTGCAACGTATCAATGCCCCGCAATTGCAGAATCGTATTGCGCACGGCCGCCTCCAGCAGCACCGCAATATTCCGGCCCGCAGCCACCGGAATGACAACCTTCCTCACCGGCAGCCCCAATACATCTTCGGTTGGAAACAAAAACGGCAGCCGTTCGACTTCTTCCTCGAGCGCGCTCCTGCGTACCAGATGCACGATCAGCTTGAGCCGCATTTTGCGCCGGACCGCCGTCTCGCCAAAGATCGCCTTAATATCCAGCAATCCCAGGCCGCGCACTTCCAGCAGGTTCTGCAGCAATGGCGGGCAGCGCCCCTCGATCATGTTGGGCGCAATGCGCGAAAACTCGACCGCATCGTCGGCCACCAGGCCATGACTGCGTGATATCAGTTCGAGCCCCAGCTCGCTCTTGCCCAGGCCCGAGTCGCCGGTAATCAACACGCCCACGCCCAGCACATCCATGAAAACGCCATGCATGATGATGCGCTGCGCCAGCTTTTTGGACAGATACACGCGTAGAAAGTCAATCACCTGTGCAGCGGGCAAGGGCGTTGAAAACAGGGGAATATTCTGCTCGTCGCAAATGGCGAGAATGTCGGCCGGCGTGTCCAGTCCCTGCGCGATGATCAGCGCCGGCGGCCCACCAGCGATCAGTTCGCCAATGACATGGCTGCGCGAGCCGCTTTTAAGACGGTGGTAATAGGTTAATTCTTGGTGGCCAAACACCTGGATGCGGCCCGGGTGTATCAGGTTCAGGTGGCCGACCTGGTCGGCGGCGGAGGCAACGTCGCCCGAGATCAGGCGCTCGCCGCCCGGAAAGCCGGCGAACCAGCCAAGCTGCAGGCTTTCGCGATTGTCGTCGTAAAGCCGTTGGATGGTCAGCGGGGTTTGCAGCATGGTCGGGCGTCTTCAGGTTGGTGGGGGCTATGTCAATGGCGGCGCCCGGCGCCGGGAAGTTTAACCCAAGGCCTGTAGACTTGGTTGCCAATTGGTGATGCGCGAATGGACCGACTTGGGATCAGGATCGGTCGCCAGGGCGGTGCGGAAAGCGTCGTCGGAAAACATTTCAGCGATTTCGGACAGGATTTCCAGGTGCTGCTGCGTCACGTGGTCGGGAATGAGCAGGAAAAACAGCAGGTTCACCGGCTGGCCGTCGGGCGACTCGAATGGAATGGGTTCAGCCAGGCGCACGAACGCGCCCAGCGGCGACTTGAGGCTCTTGCTGCCCTTGATGCGCCCGTGCGGCACGGCAACGCCATGCCCGAGGCCGGTCGAGCCCAGCCGTTCGCGCGCGAACAGGTTGTCCGAGACGGTCGAACGGGCAATGCCGCAATTGTTCTCGAAAATGAGTCCAGCCTGCTCGAAAGCACGCTTCTTGCTGGATACTTCCAAATCGAGTAACACGTTCTCGAGCGAGAGGATTTTGCTGAGGTTAGTCATAACACGAGTCAAATGGTGCAATGCACAAATGTGCTTGGGAGCCAGAATTATAGGCCTGTTTTACAGCGATGGCATTCAAATTTGTCGTCGGCAAGTATCCGCCTTGCATTGACCTTTTGCAAGAGGAATGGCGACTTACACAACAGGATAAGCATGGCGCAATGCCGGCCCCTGCAAAACATGAAGAACGCATGGAAAAATGCAGCGTTCGCCCACTTTTCGCTACGAAAATTTCCGGCAAACCAACAATACGGATAGTCTATTCGCTACCTGGCAAAACCTCAGCATACTATCAATACTGTTGTTTTTTTGTAAATCACAGCGTTATAGGCAAGACCGAGCATGCCAATGCTCACAGAAACGTATTCCCGAGCGTCAATCAGGTCAAAGCTTGATTGGTCAGCCTTTGCGATGGGTCAAATTACTGGCGTGCCGTCCGCAGGTTCTTTGGCGGCGGTCCACTGAAATTGCTGCGCCAGGGATTGATGTCCAGTCCGCCGCGCCGCGTATAGCGCGCATACACCGCCAGTTTTTGCGGCGCGCACTGGCGCAAGATATCGACAAAAATGCGTTCCACGCACTGCTCGTGGAACTCGTTATGCTCGCGAAAACCAATCAGGTACTTAAGTAAGCCTTCCTGCTCGATCTGCGGACCCACGTAGCGGATCTGCACACTCGCCCAGTCCGGCTGCCCGGTGACCAGGCAGTTTGACTTGAGTAAATGCGACACCAGCTTTTCCTCGACCGGCGCCTCGCCACGCGCCGAACTGAGCAGCGAAGGCGAGGGCGAATACTGGTCGATGTCCACGTCGAGCCGGTCCAGCAACAGGCCGTCGAGTTCGCCCATCTTGACGCCTTCGAAGCCGTCCGGCTGGGTCAGCACAATGTGCACCGGCGCGCCAAAGCCGTTCGACAAGTCTTCGCGCAGCAGCGCGAGCAGCGCGTCGGTGTTGGCCAGGCGCGTCTGGTTGAAGGAATTGAGATACAGCTTGAATGACTTCGATTCAATGATGTTGGGCGAATCGGCCGGCGCGCTGATGGTGGCAATGGCCACCTGCGGCTTGCCGCGCATGTTCAGCCACGACAGTTCGTAAGCGTTCCAGATATCCACGCCAAAAAACGGTAGCGTGCCCGTCAGCTGCAGTTCGTCGCGCTTTTGCTGGCGTGGAATTGGAAACAGCAACTCGGGCGCGTACTGGGTTTGGTACGCGGCGCTCTTGCCCAGTGGTGATTGATCAGCAGTATTGGTCATGCGTTTATTGTATCAAGTACCCAGGAACAGTTTGTACACGGGGTTGAGGCTTTCGTCCCAATAGCGGTAGCCAAGCGTGGTCAGGAACTGGCGGAACTCGTCCATTTCACCGGTCGGCACTTGCAGCCCCACTAGAATACGCCCGACGTCGCCGCCCTGGTTACGATAATGGAACAGCGAGATATTCCAGTTCGGCGCCATGCTCGACAGGAAGCGCATCAGCGCACCCGGCCGCTCGGGGAATTCGAAACGATACAGCAGCTCGTCTTCGGCCAGCGCGCTCTTGCCGCCGACCAAATGGCGGATGTGCAGCTTGGCCAGTTCGTCATGCGTCAGGTCGAGCGTGCGAAAGTCGCTCTGCTCGAAGGTACGCGCCAGCACGCTCGATTCGCCGCGGCTGGCGATCTGGATGCCGACGAACAGGTGGGCATCCCTGGCGTCGCTGATGCGGTAGTTAAATTCAGTCACATTGCGCGGGCCGACCAGTTCGCAAAAGCGCTTGAAGCTGCCGCGCTTTTCCGGAATCGTCACGGCAAACACGGCTTCGCGCGCTTCGCCCAGCTCGGCGCGCTCGGCAACAAAGCGCAACCGGTCGAAGTTCATATTGGCGCCGCAGGCGATTGAAATGAGCGTCTCGTTGCGGATCGGGTTTTTCGACAGGGCCGAGCGCTCCACGTACGCCTTGGCGCCGGCAATGGCCAGCGCGCCCGATGGCTCGAGAATGCTGCGCGTATCCTGGAATACGTCCTTGATCGCCGCGCAGATGGCGTCGGTGTCGACGATGATGATTTCATCGACATACTGCTGCGCCAGGCGGAACGTTTCCTCGCCCACCAGGCGCACCGCCGTGCCGTCCGCAAACAAGCCCACATCGGCCAGCGTCACTCGCTCGCCGGCCTTGAGCGAACGGGCCATCGCGTCCGAATCCATCGATTGCACGCCGATGATGCGGATGTCGGGACGGATCTGCTTGACGTAAGCGGACACGCCGCCAATCAAACCGCCGCCGCCGATCGCCACGAAAATGGCGTGAATCGGGCCGGAGTGCTGGCGCAGGATTTCCATGCCGATCGTGCCCTGGCCGGCGATCACGTCCGGGTCGTCGAACGGGTGCACAAAGGCCAGCTTTTGCTCCTTTTCCAGCGTCAGCGCATGGTTGTAGGCGTCGGTGTAAGAGTCGCCATGCAGGATCACCTCGACATTGGCGCCGCCAAAGGTCTTGACCGCATCGACCTTGACGCTCGGCGTGGTGGTTGGCATCACGATCACGGCGCGGCAGCCAAGGCGCGCTGCCGACATTGCGACGCCTTGCGCGTGGTTGCCGGCCGACGCGCAAATCACGCCGCGCTTGAGTTGGGCCGGCGCCAGGTTGGCCATCTTGTTGTACGCCCCCCGAATCTTGAAGCTGAACACGTCCTGCATGTCTTCGCGCTTGAAGTAAATGCGGTTTTCGAAGCGCTGCGACAGGATAGGCGCCAGTTCGAGCGGCGTTTCGGAAGCGACGTCGTACACGCGCGCGGTCAGTATTTTCTTCAGGTAGTCGATGGTCATAGTCTGCAGACAGGTAAATTCTTGGGCCGGCCGCGCCGAAACGCGATTCTAAGATGACGCTGGACTGTGTCGTCGGCGGATGACCGAGGCTGCAGTGCGATGCGCCAGCCCGGGTAGCGGGCTCGGCGTATCGTGTCGTTGCAATAGTTATTCCTCATTATAATGGACCGGTCCTGTCACCGCCGAGTCGCCATGTCCTCGCCCTCCGCATTACCTTATGGTTGAACGCGCCGTCTACTGGCTGCTGGCGCTGCTCGCCGCCCCCGCCGTCGGCCTGTCGTCCGTATTCGTCATCGCCTTTGTTTCGGCCACGCTGGTCCCGCTGGGGTCCGAGCCGGCCGTGTTCGCCGTCATCAAGGTCAACCCCGCCATGTTCTGGCCCGCCATTCTGGTGGCCACGTGCGGCAATACGCTTGGGGGCGCGCTCGACTACTTTTTGGGATACCGCGCCAAGGTCGCCTTTGCCAAGGAGCGCGAAAGCCGCTGGTTCGGCTGGCTGGCGCGCTACGGCGCCAAGACCATGCTGCTGTCGTGGGTGCCGGTGATTGGCGATCCGCTGTGCACGCTGGGCGGCTGGCTGCACCTGCCGTTCTGGCCCAGCATTGTCTACATGGCCATCGGCAAATTCATGCGCTACCTGACCATGACCGCAGCCCTGTTGTACATTCCCGACAGCTTCTGGAAAAATCTGGCGGCAATGCTGTGGTGATTTAGTGGTGGCTATAGGCGTTTTTCCAGCACCACCCGGATGACCATGCGGTTCGTTTCCACGAAACGCCGGTTAAAGGCGCCGGCGTCGCTGCTGTAGGAGCGCTCGCTTACCTGGTCCTGCTGCAGCGCTTCAGACACTGACAGGCGCCACTTGGTCGTTTCGTTCAGCTTCCACGGCGCATACAGGTCCAGCCTGCGCACCGGGCCGGTATAGGCCCGTTGCTGTTCGCTTGAGCGCACGGCCCCCCCGAACTGCAGGTTCAGGTTCATGCCCACCGTGTACGCCGGGGCAGGGCGGTAGTCCAGCCCCACATTGGCGGTGCCCGCTACCTGCTCGGCCAGCCGGTTGTACGGACCCGGAATGGCGTCCAGCTCGGACCAGTTGTAGCCCACGTTGGCGTGCACATCCAGCTTGGGACTCGGCGCAAATTTGGTGTCAGCTTCGAGTCCGGCCACATTCGCATTGCCCTTGTTAATGGGCGTCGAGAGCCAGGGGCGGATGTTCGGGTCCACGTACTGCACGGTTACGCCCTGCACGCGCCGCACGTACGTGGACACGCTGACCACGCCATCCTTGCCGAAGTATTTTTCGTAGCCGGCGTCCAGGCCCCACGCCAGTTCCGGGCGCAGTTCCGGGTTCCCGCGCACGTCCGGATTGGTCGGGCTGTTGCCGTTGTTGGTCGTATAGCGGCGGGGCACCAGCAAACTGGTGAGCGGCGCCTTGTAGGTGCGCGACAGGGACAGCCGGACCTGGTCATTGCCGGAGCCGGGCAGCTTCCACAGCAGCGTTGCCACGGGACTGAACACGCTTGACGAATTGCGCACGCGCCCGTCCATCGTGCGCCCTTGCACATCGGTCTGCAAGCCTTCCCAGCGCAAGCCCAGGTAGGCTTGCAGGCGCGGCGTGATGGCCCATTCATCCTGCGCGAACAGTGCCATCCGGTTGACGCTGGCCTGGTAGTCCTCGTCCACCACTTCGGGCACGGCGTTGCCGGTGGTGGTGTCGTGCTGGTTGCGAAATTCGGTGCGCCGCGTCAGTCCGCCATCCCAGCCCAGGCCCAGACTGTGCGCGCTGCCCAGCGGCGTCAGGTACTTGCCACTGAGCGTGGTGGTGTGGTCGAGTGCATCGGAGAGCACACGCCGGGCCAGGGTCGCCGTGCTGCCCGCGCCCGCAAATAAAAAGTCGGACGTGCGGTCGTAGCGGTTGACGGCCGCCTTGGCCTCCAGCTTGCTGGCGCCGATGGTGCGAATCCATGTCACGTCGCTGCGCAGTGACTTGCGCGTCAGATCGATGCGCAAGCAGTTGTCCGGGTAGCTCGTGTACGCGCCGGCCAGCAGCGTCTCGGCGGCACAAGCGCTCGTGGTCACGCCATTGCGCTCAATCGTCGCGCCCCATGCGAGTGAGTCGCCGCCGCCCAGCTTCCAGGTCAGGCGCGGCTTGAACGATATTTTGGCTATGTTGGTGCCGCCGGTGGCGCGGATGATGCGCTCGTTGATAATACTGCCCGCGGCATCGCGTTCGGTCTCGTAGCTTGACTCATCAAAATGAAAATTCGGGCGCGACAGCTCAACGCCCAGCGACCAGGCCAGTTCGCCCTGCTGGTCGGCCCAGCGCAGCGCGACCGAGGGCTCGACCAGGTAGCCGCGCGCCGCGCCGGCGCCAGCGGTCAGATCGCGCTGCGCCCGCGCATGGTTCTTGCGCATGATGATGTTGATCGTGCCCGCCATCGCCTGGGCGCCAAATTCGGCCGAGCCGCTGCGCATGATGTCGATCCGCTCGATCATCGACGGCGCCAGGCTGTCGATCGCAAAGCCTGGGGGCGCGGCTTCGCCGTCGATCAGAATCTGGGTGTAGCCCGCGCCCATGCCGCGCATGCGCACTTCGCCATTGACCACGGCGATGCCCGGCTGGCGCCGCAGCAGCGCCGCGACGTTGACGTCGCCATAGCGCGCAATGTCGTCGCGTGTGACGCTCAAGCGGGCGAAGGTGTCGTCGCGGCGCTGGTCAAGGTCGTTCGGGGCGCGAATTTTAACTTTCTGTATTGGCGCGGGCGCACTTTGCGCAACGGCAGCGCAGGAAGCAAGCAAAACAGGCAAGGCAAGCAAAACAGGGTGGCGCATAAAAGTGGTGTTTGGGCGTTGGGCGCTTGGCCGGATACCGTAGTTTGAAGCAGTGGCCGGGCGGGCAGCGCAGCAAGTGACGAATCGCCGCAACTGCGTGACCAAAGGCGCCTGGCTGTGCTAATCGGCAGTGGGGGCGCCAGTATAATTGGACATCATGAACAATCATCCCCATTCTTTGCGGCGCACGCTGTCGTCGATCGGCGTCATCGTGCTGTTGTGGGGCGCCTTGATCGTACTCGGTTCGCTCGGCAGCATGAGCGACGAGGCCCGACGCGGCGACTCCCCGGTTTTCTCGGCCCTGCTGGCAGGCTGGTTTTTCGATCACGTGCTGCTGATCGTGCTTACCTGCGCCTGTCATGAACTGTTCCGGCGCCGTCCCGACCTGGTCGCCAGCCGCCGCTCCTTTGCTCTGATGTGCATCGCGCTGGTGCTGTGCTTCGTGCCGGTCCAGGTCCTGTTCCAGACGGCCATGCGGCAAGTCCTGGAGGACAAACCCGTCCTTCCCGGCGGCCTTCTGACGGCTTTGCCCCAGATATATTCCCTGCATTTCTTCTTTGAATTCACCTGGGCCACCTTCACCTTCACCGCCGTCGTCGCCGTTTGCAACTGGCGCGATGCGCGCGAACGCCGGCAAGCCTGGATGCAGTCGCAAAACGAGAATTTCGCCCTGCGCCTGGAACTTGAGCAGCAGCGCTTGCTCGCGCTGCGCGGCCAGTTGAATCCCCATTTCCTGTTCAATGCCTTGAACGCCATCAGCGCCCTGGTGCGCACCCAGGATGGGAAGATGGCGCTGGCCGGCATCGGCCACCTGAGCGACCTGCTGCGCTACGCGCTGCAGGCCAGCGAGCGCGAACACGTCAGCCTGGTCGATGAGCGCCAGTTCGTGGCCGATTATCTGGCCTTGCAAAAAATGCGCTATGGCGCGCGATTGCAGGTGCACATCGACGGTGACGACGCGCGCGGCCTGGCCGGCGACGTGCCGCCGCTGCTGCTGCAGCCGCTGATCGAAAACGCGCTGCGGCACGACCTTGACTGCCATGCAGGGCCCAGCGATATCCGGCTCGTGTTCGGGGGCGACGCCGAGCGCCTGACGATCAGCGTATCGAACCCGCTCAGCGATGGGCGCACCACCAACCCCGGCCTGGGACTGGGCTTGCACCATTCGCGCTCGCGCCTGCAACTGGCCTACGGCGCCGCCGCCACGCTCAGTGCGGCTCCGGCCAACGGACGCTTCCTGGTGTCGATCAGCATGCCGCGCCACGCACTGGCCGCATGACGATCCGCGCGCTGATCGTCGACGACGAGGAGCCGGCCCGCGTTAACCTGCGCTGCGCGCTGGCCGACTATCCTGCCTGGCAAGTGGTTGACGAATGCGCCAGCGTGGCATGCGCCAAACGCGTGCTCGGTGAAACCGAGGTGGATGTGGTGTTCCTCGACATTCAGATGCCGGCCGACTCGGGCCTGGTGCTGGCGCGTTCGCTGGCCGCCAGCGCTCATCCGCCGCTGGTCATTTTCGTAACCGCTCATAACGTGTTCGCCGTCGATGCCTTCGAGGTCCACGCGCTGGACTATTTGCTCAAGCCGCTCAACGACGAACGCCTGGCCGGGGCCATTGCGCGCGCCGCGCTGATGCTCGAACAGCGCCAGCGCGCCGGCTACGGCCAGGCGCTGCGTGCCTATGTGGCCGACGCCGGCCAGTACCTGCAGCAGCTCAGCGTGAAGTCGGTGGGCCGCATCGAGTGCGTGCAACTGGCCGACGTGCGCTGGATCGAAGCGTCGGGCAACTACGTGCTGCTGCACCAGGCCGGACGCAGCATCATGCACCGCACCCCGCTCGGCGCCCTGGTCAAGCGGCTCGATCCGGCCTGCTTCATGCAGGTGCACCGCGGGGTGGTGGTGCGGGTGGACCAGCTGCACACCTGCGAGGCGGCGGGCGACGGCACCTATCGCCTCGGCCTGCACTGCGGCGCAGTGGTCAGCGCCAGCGAACGCTATAGCGCGGCGGTGCGCCAACGGATGGGCGAGCGCGCAGCAGGCTAGCCTTGCGCCTTTGCCGATGCTTCAACGAACAGGCGCATCGCGAGCAGGCCGTGCCCGACCGTCCTTGGGGGCCAGGCTCATCCTTGACGAGGGCAAAATCTTCCGGACGCTGGTATTCGGACATGACATCCTTTGCGTTGGTTTTGACAAGATTAAGAATCTTACAGGGCCGCGATTGCCCCCGAGGAAAAATCCGAGCCATGCTTCAGATTATTTGCCTTTTCTGCAGTGTGCCATTTTTGCAGTGTCAGATTGATGCATTTACTTGCAATAATTTTTGCAAGTGAACAGATAACCATGCAATCTATTGAGGATTGCCTGCTTGCCAGCAGGTGCAAACGGCCATGGCGCCAGCGTGGTGCACCGCAATACGCTAGAATGGATTCCCCTTAGGGTCAGTCGCAAAGTCCACGCATACATGAACGCCCCCGCACAAATTACCGCCTTGCTGGCGGAAACGCCGAACGGCCACGCAGCAACCCGCCTGCGCGAAATTCCCTACAACTACACCTCGTTCTCGGATCGCGAAATCGTCATCCGCTTGCTTGGCGAGTCCTCGTGGGAATTGCTCGACCAGTTGCGCGGTGCGCGCCAGACCGGCCGGTCGGCGCGCATGCTGTACGAGGTGCTGGGCGACATCTGGGTGGTGCGGCGCAATCCCTACCTGCAGGACGACATGCTGGACAACCCGAAGCGGCGCCAGGAACTGATCGACGCGCTGCATCACCGGCTGGCCGAAGTCGACAAGCGGCGCCTGACGGTCGACACCGGCGAGGGCGCAGACGCGAATCCGGAAGCTACGCGCATGCGCAGCGACAGCGTTGAAAAACTGCTCAAGGCCGCCAGCAAAGCGGTCGAAGACTTCGGCAACGAATTCCGCCAGACCTGGGACCTGCGCAAGAAAACCACCAAGGTGCTGGGCCGCTACACCGAAAAGCACAACATCTGCTTTGACGGCATGAAGCGCGTCGCGCACGTGACCGACGCCACCGACTGGCGCGTCGAGTATCCGTTCGTGGTGCTCACGCCCGACACCGAAGATGAAATGGCAGGCCTGGTCAAGGGCTGCATTGAACTTGGCCTGACCATCATCCCGCGCGGCGGCGGCACCGGCTACACGGGCGGCGCGATTCCATTGACGCCCATGTCGGCCGTCATCAACACCGAAAAACTGATCACGCTGGGCGACGTCGAAATGACCATGCTGCCCGGCGTGGACCGCGAATACGCGACCATTTACTCGGGCGCGGGCGTGGTCACCAAGCGCGTATCCGACGCCGCCGACAAGGCCGGCTTCGTGTTCGCGGTCGACCCGACGTCGGCCGAGGCATCCTGCATCGGCGGCAATATCGCCATGAACGCGGGCGGTAAAAAAGCCGTGTTGTGGGGCACCGCGCTCGACAACCTTGCCTCGTGGCGCATGGTCGACCCGAACGGCGACTGGCTCGAAGTCACCCGCCTCGAACACAATCTGGGCAAGATCCACGATGCGCCGGTGGCCAAGTTCAAGCTCGAATGGACCCATCCGTCGGTGCGTGGCGAGCGGCGCGACGCGCCGTTTCGGACCGAAGAACTGGTCATCGCGGGCAGCAAGTTCCGCAAAGAGGGCCTGGGCAAGGACGTCACCGACAAGTTTTTGTCCGGCCTGCCCGGCATCCAGAAGGAAGGCTGCGACGGCCTGATTACGTCCGGCCGCTGGATTTTGCACAAGATGCCCAAGTTCGCGCGCACCGTCTGCCTGGAGTTTTTCGGCCAGGCGCGCGACGCCATTCCATCGATCGTCGAAATCAAGGATTACCTGGACGGCTTGCCGGCCAAGGGCGGCGACGCCTTTGCCACGGTGCGTCTGGCGGGCCTGGAGCACCTCGATGAACGCTACCTGCGCGCGGTCGGCTACGCCACCAAATCGAAGCGCGGCGTGCTGCCCAAGATGGCGCTGTTTGGCGACATCGTCGGCGACGACGAAAACGCGGTCGCGCAGGCCGCCTCGGAAGTGGTGCGCATTGCGAACACCCGCGTGGGCGAAGGCTTTGTCGCCGTCAGCCCTGAGGCGCGCAAAAAATTCTGGCTCGACCGCGCCCGCACCGCGGCCATCGCCAAGCACACCAACGCCTTCAAGATCAATGAAGACGTGGTCATTCCGCTTAACCGCATGGGCGAATACACCGACGGCATCGAGCGCATCAACATCGAGCTGTCGATCAAGAACAAGCTGCAGCTGGCCGACAGCCTGATCGACTTTTTCGCCGCCGGTCATCTGCCGGTCGGGAAAAGCGACGACGCTGCGGGCGAAGCGATCGGCGCCGAGGAAATGCTGGGCGACCGCGTGCCGCAGGCGCAGGACGTGCTGAACGGCGCGCGTGCGCGCTGGACCTTCATTCTGGCCAACCTCGACAAGCCGCTGGCGCAAGTGGCCGAGTCGCTGTACGCGCTCGGCCTGGACCGCCTGGCCGTGGTGTTCGACGCGCGCCTGGCGCAGCAGCCCCATGCTACGCTGTTCGACGTGGTGCAGGACCGCACCGTGCGCATCTCCTGGAAGCAGGAAATTCGCGCCCAGATGCGCCAGATATTCAATGGCGCCGCGTTCAAGCTGATCGTCGACGAGTGCACTGCGCACCACCAGAAAATTTTGCGTTCGCGCGTGTTCGTGGCGCTGCACATGCACGCCGGCGACGGCAACGTGCACACCAATTTGCCGGTCAATTCCGACGACTACGCGATGCTGCAGGACGCGCATGAAGCGGTCGCGCGCATCATGAAGCTGGCGCGCTCGCTCGACGGCGTGATCTCGGGCGAACACGGCATCGGCATCACCAAGCTCGAATTTTTGACCGAAGACGAAATCGGCGAGTTTCGCGACTACAAGCTGCGCATCGATCCGGAAGGGCGCTTCAACAAGGGCAAACTGCTCAACCTGCCCGAGTTCGGCGCCGACCTGCGCAATGCCTATACACCGTCGTTCGGCCTGATGGGCCACGAATCGCTGATCATGCAGCAAAGCGATATCGGCGAGATCGCCACCAGCATCAAGGATTGCCTTCGCTGCGGCAAATGCAAACCGGTGTGCGCCACCCACGTGCCGCGCGCGAACCTGCTCTATTCGCCGCGCGACAAGATCCTCGCCACGTCGGCGCTGATCGAAGCGTTCCTGTACGAAGAACAAACCCGGCGCGGCGTCTCCATCAAGCACTGGGAAGAGTTTGAAGACGTGGCCGACCACTGCACCGTGTGCCACAAGTGCGTCACGCCATGCCCGGTGAATATCGACTTCGGCGAAGTGTCGATGAACATGCGTAATCTGCTGCGCAAGATGGATAAAAAGAGCTTCAAGCCGGTACTGGCAAGCTCCATGTTCTTCCTTAACGCAACCGACCCGACCACGATCAACGCTGCGCGTACCGTGATGTTCGGCTGGGGTTTCAAGGCCCAGCGGCTGGGCAACCGCGTGCTGAAAAAGTTCGCCAAGAAGCAGACCAGGGCGCCGTTGCCGACGACCGGAAAAGCGCCCGTGCGTGAACAGGTGATCCACTTCATCAACAAGAAAATGCCGGGCAACCTGCCCAAGAAAACGGCCCGCGCACTGCTCGATATCGAAGACGACAAGGTGATTCCGATCATTCGCAATCCGAAGACGACGACGGCCGATACGGAAGCGGTGTTCTACTTCCCTGGCTGCGGCTCGGAGCGCCTGTTCTCGCAAGTGGGCCTGGCCACGCAAGCCATGCTGTGGGAGGTGGGCGTGCAAACGGTGCTGCCGCCAGGGTACCTGTGCTGCGGCTATCCCCAGCGCGGCAACGGCGAATTCGACAAGGCCGAGAAGATGATGACCGATAACCGCGTGCTGTTCCACCGCATGGCCAACACGCTCAATTATCTGGACATCAAGACCGTACTCGTTTCCTGCGGCACCTGCTACGACCAGCTCGCGACCTACGAGTTCGACAAGATTTTCCCGGGTTGCCGCATCATGGATATCCACGAATACCTGCTTGAAAAAGGCGTCAAGCTCGAAGGCGTCAACGGTACGCGCTACATGTACCACGAGCCTTGCCATAATCCGATGAAGCTGCAGGATTCGGTCAAGACCGTCAACGCGCTCATTTCGACGATCGACAACGTCAAGATCGAGAAGAACGATCGATGCTGCGGCGACGCCGGTACGCTGGCCGTGTCGCGCCCCGACATCTCCACCCAGGTGCGCTTTCGCAAGGAAGAAGAGATGATCAAGGGCGCCGACAAGCTGCGCGCCGACGGTTTCACGGGCGACGTGAAAATCCTCACCAGCTGCCCGGCATGCCTGGGCGGCGTCTCGCGCTACAGCGAAGATGCGGGCACCACGGCCGACTACATCGTCATCGAGATCGCCAGGCACCTGCTGGGCGAGAACTGGATGCCCGAGTATGTGGCGCGCGCCAACAACGGCGGCATCGAAAGGGTGCTGGTATGACGGTTGCCACTGCCTGCGAATTGTGCGAGCTGGCCGTCGCCCCGATTTACCGGGATGACAAGCTGTCGGTGATTCTGGTTGACGATGCGGCCTACCCGGGTTTTTGCCGCGTCATCTGGAACGACCACGTCAAGGAAATGAGCGACCTGTCGCCCCCTGACCGCATGCTGGTGAACGACGCGGTGTGGCACGTTGAACTGGCGCTGCGCGCCGTCATGGCGCCGGGGAAGGTCAACGTGGCCAGCCTTGGCAACATGACGCCGCACCTGCACTGGCACGTGATACCGCGCTTCGCCGACGACGCGCACTTTCCCAATCCCGTGTGGGGCGCTGCCGTGCGCGTGACCGAAGAACCAATCCTGGCGGCGCGCCGCGCGCTGCTGCCAACACTGGCGGCCGATATCGTCCGCCGACTGGGCAAATAATGAATCCGACTGCACTGACCGTCCACCAGAAATCCCGCGTGCTCGATATTGCCTTTGACGACGGCAGTGCGTTCTCGCTGCCGTTCGAACTGCTGCGCGTGTATTCGCCGTCGGCCGAGGTGCGCGGCCACGGGCAGGGGCAGGAAGTGCTCCAGCTGGGCAAGCGCGAGGTAGGCATCACGGGCGTGGAACCGGTTGGCAATTATGCGATTCAGCCGACGTTCTCGGACGGCCACAATACCGGGCTGTTTTCGTGGGATTACCTGTACAAGCTGGGCAGCGAGCAAGCCGCGCTATGGAATGATTACATGGGCCGCTTGCAGGCGGCCGGCTTTGAAGGCGACAGCGGACGCGATAGCGGCGCCGTCATCGAGGGCGCGGCGACGGCCGCCAAAGGCTGCGGGCACAAGCACTAGTCTGGTGGTATTGGCGGGCCAGATCCCGCTCATTCGGGTCAAGAAAAGGTGTGGTCCCGGTCTTCGATCCCATACCGCTCGCTAAGCCGCTCGCGTTTGCCGGGTTGAAAATTTATCCTGGCTGAATCCCGTCCCACAGCCTCCAGCAAGCGCGGATTCATCACCGCAAAAAACAGCGGCGGGACATAGGCCAGCAAGAACATGCCGAAGTAGCCGTTCGGCAGACGTGGCACCTCATCAAAATTGCGCAGCGACTGGTAGCGCCGCGAAGCATGGGCGTGATGGTCGGAGTGGCGCTGCAAGTGAAACAGCATCCAGTTGGTCACCACGTGATTGCTGTTCCACGAGTGGTGCGGCTGGCACGGCTCTGGCTTGCCATTGGGCGCAATCTGGCGCAGCAGGCCGTAATGCTCGATATAGTTTGCCGAGGTCAGCAGGAAGTTGGCCCACAGCGACATCGCCAGCATGAACAGCAGGATGCCCGCTCCCAGCCACGCAGCGAGCGCCGTCCACAGCAGGATCGTCAGCGCCAGCGGCTGCAGGACTTCATTTTTCCAATGCCATGGCGCGCCGCCTAGCCGCTGCCTTTCGAGCGCCCAGGCGCGGCGCCACGCGCCCGGCAGTTCGCGCAGGGCAAACGCGTAAATCGATTCACCCATGCGCGCCGAGGCGGGGTCGTCAGGCGTGGCCACATGCCGGTGATGGCCCCGGTTATGCTCCACATAAAAGTGCCCGTAACCGGTTGGCGCCAGCACCAGCTTGGCCAATGTCTGCTCGAGCACCGTCCGCTTGTGACCGAGTTCGTGACCGACATTGATGCAAAAACCGCCCATCATGCCGGTGCTGATCACCACCGCCAGGCAGGCATGCCACGGCAAGTGCTGCGTGGCCACGAACCAGGCGCAAAAGATGATGCAGGGCCACATGGCCGCCACCAGCGCATACGTGATGTAGCGGTAATAACGGTCGGCCTCCAGGCTTGCCACGGCATCCTCGGGTGGATTGCTGCGGTCTTCGCCGATCAGCATGTCGAGCAGGGGAATCAGGATGTACGTGACGGCAACCGGCACCCACAAGCCCCAGGCCTGGTGACGCCACAAGTACACGGCCGGGCCGACGACCAGCGAGGCAGGCACCAGCAGCGACAGCAGCCAGGAGTAGCGTTTCGGATCGCGGTAGGCGTTCATCAAGTCAGGGTTCCTGGGATTGTATAAAGCGCAACAAGTCATTGTAACAGTGGTTTGGCCCCGAATCTGATGTCAAATCTGATCCCGATTCCGGCGCAGGTGCATTCCCCGCGCGCCCGTACAACGATGACGCTTGTATAATGCAGCTACGTTAAACGGCCTCCCTACTATGACAAACAGCACCCATTTCGGTTACAAAACGGTTTCCGAGGACGACAAGGTTCACGAAGTCGCCAAGGTCTTCCATTCGGTCGCCTCCAAGTACGACGTCATGAACGACCTGATGTCGGGCGGGCTGCACCGACTCTGGAAGACATTTACCATCGCCAACGCGGCGGTGCGGCCCGGCTTCAAGGTGCTCGATATCGCCGGCGGCACGGGCGACCTGGCCAAGGCATTCGCCAAGCAGGCGGGCAAGACTGGCGAAGTCTGGCTCACCGACATCAATGAATCGATGTTGCGCGTGGGCCGCGACCGCCTGCTTAACAAAGGCCTGGTTACACCAACCTTGCTGTGCGACGCCGAAAAGCTGCCTTTTCCGGACAATTATTTCGACCGTGTCAGCGTGGCCTTTGGCCTGCGCAACATGACGCACAAGGACCAGGCGCTGGCGGAAATGCACCGCGTTCTCAAGCCGGGCGGCAAGCTGCTGGTGCTGGAATTTTCCAAGGTTGCCGCGCCGCTGCAAAAGCCGTACGACGTGTATTCGTTCTCGGTGCTGCCTTGGCTGGGACAAAAAATCGCCGGCGACGCGGAAAGTTATCGCTATCTCGCCGAATCGATCCGCATGCACCCGGATCAGGAAACCCTCAAGACCATGATGCAAACGGCAGGACTGGAGCGCGTCGAATATTTCAATCTGACCGCTGGCGTTGCCGCCTTGCACACTGGTATCAAGTTATAAGGATGACTGCATGAAAAAACTTTTACTGAGCATGATGATTGTCTTGGCTAATTTGCCGGCCATGGCCCAAACCAATACACCGGTCGCGCCCGCTGAAAACGGCTGGAGTGCGTTCCTCACGGGCCTTGGCGTTAGCGGCGACACGGCGCACCTGATCGTCACCCTGCTGGCACTCGCGCTGGCCGTCGGCGCCGTGCTGTTCATGGTGCGCATGGTCAAGCGCAAAGACACGCCGGCCAGTCCCGCGCTGTCGGGCTCGACCAAGCAGATTTTGCCGACCGAGCCGCCCAAGCGCAGCGGCCACGTCAAGCCCAAGCCGGTGCCGGTGCCAGTGGTGCCGGTGGCGCCCGTCCTCACGCCCGCGCAAAAATGGGGCATGCCCGAAGGCTTTGACGACCAGCTCTTCCTGCAGCAAGCCAAAGCGAGTTTTGTGCGCATGCAAGCAGCCTGGGACAAGGCGGACACCAACGATCTGCGCGAGTTCACCACGCCGCAAGTGTTTGCAGAACTCAAAGCGCAGGTCGAGCAGCGCCCGCAAAGCAACGACGTGACCGACGTGGTGGCCATCGATGCTGAATTGCTCGGCATCGAAACCATGGGCGAAGACCATCTTGCCAGCGTCAAGTTCAACGGCATGATTAAATCGTCGGCCACCGCCGTGGCCGAACCGTTTGCCGAAGTGTGGAACCTGGCCAAGCCCTTGAACGGCAGTGGCGGCTGGATGTTGGCCGGAATACAGCAGCTTTCTTAATATAAATGTGGAAAGTTCCTGCGCTGCGGGAAATGTGCCCGGCAAACTGGTAAGATCAAATCGCCCGCTTTCAGGGCGGTTTTGCTTTCATATGCGTATAAAGAATGCCACCTTCGAACTCCTTTACTTCCCAGTCAACGCTCATGGCGCCCGTCGTCGCGGCCATCAATCACTTGCTGGCACAGGAAGCGTGGGCGCGCGATGCGCTCGCCATGCACGCAGGAAAACAAGCCTGCATCGACGCGAGCACAGTCACGCTGCGCCTGCGCGTAACGGCCGATGGCATGGTCGAAGCGAGCAATGCGGACGACACGGCCAACGTCACCATCCGCGTCAAGCTGGCCGACTTGCCGCTGATCGCCCACAACCATGAGCGCGCCTTTTCCTACGTTAAGATCGAGGGCGACGCCGAGTTTGCCAACACGATATCGCAACTGGGCAAGGGCTTGCGCTGGGAGGCCGAGCACGACCTCGAGCGCTTCATCGGCCCCATCGCCGCCAACCGGGTGGTCGGCAGCGCCAAGGGCTTGTTCGACGCGGCCCGCACGGGTCAGCAAAAACTGGCGGAAAACGTTGCCGAATACTTCCTCGAAGAAAATCCCTTGCTGATTCGCCCGGCCATGGTCGAGGAATACGCAGGCGAAGTGAGCCGCCTGCGCGACGACGTCGAGCGCACCGCCAAGCGCATCGCCAAGCTGGAAAGCAGGCTGGCACCCCGCAATGCCGAGCCTGGCATGACTCCCCGCATTGCCGGGCCACAGGATTTGGACATTTAATGATATTGAAATTCCTGCGACTGCTTAAAATTCTTCGCGTCGCGATCAAGTATGGTCTCGACGAGATCGCCATTTCCGGACTCAAGGTCCCGCGCACGGCCAAGCTGATCGATACCGTCATTTTCTGGCGCGACATATCCGCCCCGCGCGGCGTGCGCCTGCGCATGGCGCTTGAAGAGTTGGGGCCGATTTTCGTCAAGTTCGGCCAAGTGCTCTCTACCCGGCGCGACCTGGTCGCCCCTGACCTGGCCGATGAACTTGCGCGCCTGCAAGACCGCGTGCCCCCGTTCAGCTCGGATCTGGCCATTGCCCAGATTACCAAGTCGCTGCGCGCGCATCCGGACGAACTGTTCGCCACGTTTGAACGCACGCCGGTGGCGTCGGCATCGATTGCCCAGGTCCACTTCGCAACCTTAAAAAATGGCAAGGAAGTCGCGGTCAAGGTGCTGCGGCCCGGCATGAAAAAATCGATCGACGAAGATGTGGCGCTGATGCACATCGCCGCCGACTGGATCGGCCGCGTGTGGGCCGACGGCAAGCGCTTGAAGCCCAAGGAAGTGGTCGCCGAGTTTGACAAATACCTGCACGACGAACTGGACCTGATGCGCGAGGCGGCCAACGCCAGCCAGCTGCGGCGCAACTTTGCCGGCTCCAATTTGCTGATGGTGCCGGAAATGTACTGGGACTATTGCTCCAACAGCGTGATCGTGATGGAACGCATGCACGGCATTCCCGTGTCGCAAATTGAACGGCTGGCGGCCGAGGGTGTCGACCTGAAAAAACTGTCCAGCGATGGGGTAGAAATTTTTTTCACCCAAGTGTTCCGCGACGGCTTTTTCCATGCTGATATGCACCCGGGTAATATTCTAGTGTCGGTCGCGCCGGAAACAATGGGCCGCTATATTGCGCTTGACTTCGGCATCGTCGGCACGCTCAACGACTTCGACAAGGATTACCTGTCGCAAAACTTCCTGGCGTTTTTCCGGCGCGATTACAAGCGCGTGGCCGAGGCGCATATCGAATCAGGCTGGGCGCCGCGCGAAACGCGGGTCGACGAGTTAGAGTCTGCTGTGCGCGCAACGTGCGAGCCGATCTTCGACCGTCCGCTGAAAGATATCTCGTTCGGCCAGATTTTGCTGCGCCTGTTCCAGACCTCGCGCCGCTTCAATGTCGAGATCCAGCCGCAACTGGTGCTGTTGCAAAAGACGCTGCTCAATATTGAAGGCCTGGGCCGCCAGCTCGATCCCGACCTTGACCTGTGGAAGACCGCCAAACCCTACCTGGAGCGCTGGATGGGCGAGCAGGTCGGCATCCAGGGCATGGTCGAGCGTCTCAAGGCCGAGGCGCCGCGCTTTACCCACATCCTCCCCCAGTTGCCGCGCCTGGTGCACCGCGCGCTGACGCAAGCGGCCGAGCCTAGGTCAGCCAATGATGAACTCCTGCGACTGCTGGTAGTCGAACAAAGGCGGACCAACCGGATGCTGTCGTTCTTCGTGTACTTTGTTGGCACGTTTGGCACAGCCCTGATTGCCTACAGCGTCTACGCGCGCTGGTATCACTAGCCTGGCCATGGTCGATTTTTCGCGCCGCGATCCTTTGCAGCCCGGGTTTTGGGATGAGCGCTTTGAGCGTGGTTTCACGCCCTGGGACAGGGGCGGGGTGCCGCTTGCCTTGCGCGACTTCGTGGCGCGCTCGGTCGGTGCCAGGCGCACCTTGATTCCCGGGTGCGGATCGGCATACGAGCTTGCGTTCCTGAGCAATGTGGGGTGGGACGCGACGGCGATTGATTTTTCGCCGGCGGCGGTGGGCGTTGCCAAGGCGGCGGTGGGGCAGTGGGCCGAGCGGGTCGTGGAGGCAGATTTTTTCAAATATGAATCCGCGCTCCCGCTTGAGCTGATCTATGAGCGGGCGTTTCTGTGTGCGCTGCCGCGGGCGATGTGGCCGCAGTTGGCGGCGCGCTACGCCCAGTTGTTGCCGCCGGGCGCGCTGCTGGCGGGTTTTTTCTTTTTCGATGATGCGCAGAAAGGGCCACCGTTCGGGATCGCGCCCGAGCAGCTCGCTGGGCTGCTGACACCTTATTTCGTCAGGATCGAAGATGCTGCGGTTGAAGATTCGATCCCCGTCTTTGCAGGCAAAGAGCGCTGGCAAGTCTGGCAGCGAAAACCCGCTACGCACCCAAGGTAGGGCGGAAAAGGACGCAGTTTGCATTGCGCCAAGCGCCGTCGACGACTCATGGCGGAATGCGGACTGCGTCCTTTTCCGCCCTACGAGTAACGACACCCCGAACACGAATAGGGTCTTGCCGATTCAAGTTATTCACCGGTAGTCGTTTCGCCAATAAAAAAGCCCGCCGAAGCGGGCTTTTGCGCTTCTAGTGGCTTAGTGCGGCAGTGCTGCAGGTGCTGGTGCCGCTGCGGGCGCTGCCCCCGGCGCAACTGCCGGCGTTGCAGGCTGTCCAACGATATCGATCTTGGCCTTGGCCTTCATGTCGTCAAAGAACGTCTTCAGGTTCTGGCGCTGGATCTGCTGCTTGAGCTGCTCCGACACTTGCTCCATCGGTGGCGGCGTCAGCGCGCGCGAATCGTCGAGCACGATCACGTGGTAGCCGAACTGCGACTTGATCGGCGCTTCGGTGAACTTGCCTTTTTCCAGCTTGGCGACAGCGGCGCCAAATTCAGGCACCATGCCGGCCGGGTTAAACCAGCCCAGGTCGCCACCGTTGGCCTTCGAACCCGGATCCATTGACTTTTCCTTGGCCAGTGCGGCAAAAGACTTGATGTCTTTTTTCAGCTTGGCGATGATGTCTTTCGCTTCCGCTTCGCTCGCTACCAGGATGTGGCGCGCCTTGTATTCGTTGCCGCCAGCCTTGGCATTGAGCTTGTCGTACTCGGCCTTGACCATGGCATCGGTCACCGGATGGGCCTTGATGTAGTCCTGTACGAAAGCCTGGGCCAGTACCGACTGCTTCAGGATTTCCAGCTGGCGTACCGTTTCGGGCGCCTTGTCCAGGCCTTTTTTCTGGCCTTCGGCGGCAACCATGGTCTGCATGGCCAGGTTGTCGATGATCGCCTTGCGCAGTTCCGGGCTGTCCGGCTGGCCTTGGGCGGTACGCTCCTTGACCATCATCTCGACGGTGGCCGCGTAAATCGGCGTGCCGTTGACCGTAGCGGCAACCTTGTTATCGCTGGCGCCAGCGCTGGCAGGCGCGGTGGCGGTGGCGGTTACGGGTGCGCCGTCCACTTTTTTGGTGCATGCCGACAATGCCAGCACGGAGGCGGCGCCGATCATCAAAACGCGAGACTTCATCAACATCGTGAGATTCCTTATTTAAGTTAGCCCGGCTCATGCCGGCGCAGCAGGTCCGCATCTTACCAGCTTGCGCGGGCAATGGACTGTCCAGGTCGCCGAGTTTATGCTGGCAGCCTTAAAAAAGGCTTATAATTCAGGGTTTTGACGATTTTTGCGGAGTATTCAATGCCGATTTACGCTTACCGCTGCGATGAATGCGGTTTTGCCAAAGATGTACTGCAGAAGATTTCAGACCCGGTGTTGACGGTCTGCCTGTCTTGTGGAAAGCCATCTTTCAAGAAACAACTGACCGCCGCCGGCTTCCAGCTCAAGGGTACGGGCTGGTACGCCACCGACTTCCGCGGCGGCGCTGCGCCGTCCACGGCCATCCCGACCGGTCCGGCCGAAGCGGGCGCGCCAGCAGCCCCCGCAGCCAAGGAGGCAACGCCCGCCGCGGCGGCGGCTGCCCCGACGACAGCCACGCCTGGCAGCGGGACGGCCTGAAGCAATCGTCGCCCCACCTTGATCGAGAGTGTTAATGCGTAAATATTTCATCACCGGCTTGCTGATCCTGGTTCCGTTCGGCATCACCGTGTGGGTGCTCAGCTCGGTCATTGCGATTATGGACCAGTCGCTGCTGTTGCTGCCTGCCGCCTGGCAAAAGCCGCATATCGGCAGCTACAACATCCACGGCCTGGGCGCGATCCTGACGGTGGCCATTGTGTTCGTTACCGGTTTGCTGTGCAATAACCTGATCGGCAACTACCTGGTGCGGCTGTGGGAACGCCTGCTGCATCGCATTCCCGTGGTCAGTTCGCTCTACGGCAGCGTCAAGCAAGTGTCCGACACCTTGTTTTCGTCATCCGGCAATGCGTTTCGCAAGGCTGTGCTGCTGCCGTATCCGCACGAGCACAGCTATACAATCGGCTTTCTGACCGGCGTGCCCGGCGGCGACGTCAAGAACTACCTGAGCGGCGACTACGTGAGCGTGTACGTGCCCACCACGCCCAACCCCACCTCCGGATTTTTCCTGATGATGGAACGCAGCCGCGTGGTTGAACTCGACATGACGGTCGACGCCGCATTGAAGTATATCGTCTCGATGGGCGTCGTCGCTCCCGAGCATTTGCCAACCAAATAATTAACCTAGACTGAAAATAATATGTCCTCGATGCGTACAAACTACTGCGGCCTTGTCACTGAAGAATCGCTCGGCCAAACCGTCAGCCTGTGCGGCTGGGTTCATCGCGTGCGCGACCATGGTGGCGTCATTTTCATCGATCTGCGCGACCGCGAAGGCCTGGTGCAGGTGGTTTGCAATCCCGGCAACGCCGACATGTTCAAGGTCGCCTCCACGGTACGCAACGAGTACTGCCTGCGCATCACCGGCGTGGTGACCGAACGGATCGGCAACACCGTCAATGTCAACCTCAAGTCGGGCAAGATCGAAGTCGTCGCCAGCGCCGTGGAAGTGCTCAACGCGTCGGTGCCGGTGCCGTTCCAGATGGACGACGACAACCTGTCCGAGACCACCCGCCTGACGCACCGCGTGCTCGATTTGCGTCGTCCGCAAATGCAGAACAACCTGCGCCTGCGCTACAAGGTGACGATGGAAGTGCGCAAGTACCTCGACAACCTGGGTTTCATCGACATCGAAACGCCGATGCTCACCAAGTCGACCCCGGAAGGCGCGCGCGATTACCTGGTGCCGTCGCGTGTCAACGCGGGCAGCTTTTTTGCCTTGCCGCAGTCGCCGCAGCTGTTCAAGCAGCTGCTGATGGTGGCCAACTTCGACCGCTACTACCAGATCACCAAGTGCTTCCGTGACGAAGACTTGCGCGCCGACCGCCAGCCGGAATTTACCCAGATCGACTGCGAAACGTCGTTCCTGACCGAGCAGGAAATCCGCGACCTGTTCGAAGACATGATCCGCATCGTCTTCAAGAATACGCTGAACATCGACCTGCCAAACCCGTTCCCGGTGATGGACTTTGCCACTGCGATGGGCCTGTATGGCTCGGACAAGCCGGACATGCGCGTCAAACTCGCCTTTACCGACCTGACCGAAGTGATGAAGTCGGTCGAGTTCAAGGTATTTGCCGGCGCGGCCAACATGGTTGGCGGCCGCGTGGTCGGCATGCGCGTACCGCAAGGCGCGAGCATGCCGCGTTCCGAGATCGATGCCTATGACCAGTTCGTGCGCATCTATGGCGCCAAGGGCCTCGCTTACATCAAGGTCAACGAGAAAGCCAAGGGCCGTGACGGCTTGCAGTCGCCGATCGTCAAGAACCTTGACGACGCCGCGCTGGCCAAAATGATCGAGCTGACGGGCGCCGAAGACGGCGACCTGATTTTCTTCGGCGCCGACAAGGCCAAGGTCGTCAACGACGCCATCGGCGCGCTGCGCGTTAAAATCGGCCATTCTGACTTCGGCAAAAAGGCCGGCCTGTTCGACGACGTCTGGAAGCCATTGTGGGTGGTGGATTTCCCGATGTTCGACTACGACGAAGAGAGCGACCGCTGGACCGCGACGCACCACCCCTTCACGGCGCCGAAAGACGGCCACGAAGACATGCTCGAGACCAATCCGGGCGCCTGCATCGCCAAGGCTTACGACATGGTCTTGAACGGCTGGGAGCTGGGCGGCGGTTCGATCCGTATCCACCGCGAAGAAGTGCAGAGCAAAGTGTTCCGCGCTCTCAAGATCGATGCTGAAGAAGCGCAGCTCAAGTTTGGCTTCCTGCTCGACGCGCTGCAATACGGCGCGCCGCCGCATGGTGGCCTGGCCTTCGGCCTGGACCGGATTGTCACGATGATGACCGGTTCGGACTCGATCCGCGACGTGATCGCCTTCCCGAAAACCCAGCGCGCGCAATGCCTGCTGACCAATGCACCGTCCGAAGTCGACGAGAAGCAATTGCGCGAACTGCATATCCGCCTGCGCAACGCCGAGCCAAAAGTCGTCTAAGCAACATTTAAACGCATCTCAAACGGGGTCAGTTCCCCCATTGCGACACTGCCTCATCTGTAACGCTAGTGGAAACTACGTTACAGATGAGGCCGTGTCGCAATGGGGTAACTGACCCCGTTGGCGTTTGCGTTCGCGTGGGCTTAGCGCACTAGTGGGTTCGTTATCACGACAGTGTCCAGCCTCTTTTCAGCCGTCTTGAGTTCGGCGATGTCCCGCTCGAATTTGTTGTGCGGACCAGACAACGAGGCGTGGCGCAGCACGAGTTCCCCTTTGCTGGTAAATCTGGTCATGTATTTGACGTAGAAATTTCCGAGGTAGTTCAACTGGCCGGCCACAACTGTAATGTCGGGACTATCGTAGATTTGAAAGGTTTGTAAGTTCCGATAGTCGGCGCCGATCGCTATCTCTTTAATGCGATATTTCCCCGGCGGCACTGAGTGAATGAACAGGACTGGTGGGACGACATTCGGCTCGTGCGCAAGTTTGGTCTGCAGGTTGGGCACATCGCGGCCCGTGCTGAGATAAGTGATTTTTTTGCTGCCGTCGACGGCTTCAAGGTGAATGGTGGCGATGAGCCGTCCCATTTGCGCAAACTCCTGAATCGGCATCACGTACTCGAAACTGCTCGCTACCGCCCCCTGACCTTGCTCCATGACGGGCCGGGCAGGGTCGCCCAAGGGCGTGGCCAGCGGGTCGATGGCGTTGTCGATCGCCTTGATCGCGGCGCACCCCGCCAGTGTGGCCAACGCGGCCACGGTAATAAAGCGGCATGCTATGGAAACGCTGCGCCGAAGAGCGGGTGGGGTGCGCGTAGAAAAACTCGATTGAAACATGGGGCAGCTCCAGTGATGACGCGGCAATCTACGGGGGTGAGACGCGGTCGGTTTGATGCTTGGTTGAATGGATCCGGTGCGCCGGTGACCCGGCACAGCGTGTACCGGCAGTAGGCGTTGTTGAACTCGCGTCAGTATTGCACATTTGAAATATTCTTCAAAAGAAATCATTGATGTGGCCTGGAACTGGGGCGCCGGCACGACAGAGCGGAAAAATTTCTTCAGCAATGGCGCCATAGGCCTGACAACGACCGAGAGGCCTTTCAAGCCTTGGTCCAGCATCATCGCTGCAGTCGTAGTATTCTTGCGTTTCGTCCATTTTGCATGGAGCTACGTTGCACAAAATTCCCGAATCCGTCCTGGTCGTCATCCACACGCCCGCACTGGAAGTGCTGCTCATCGAGCGCGCCGACAAACCAGGCTTCTGGCAATCGGTCACCGGCTCGCTTGACGCCCCCGACGAACCGCTGCTTGCCACCGCCAGGCGCGAACTGTTCGAGGAAACCGGCATCGTCGCCGACGGGGAGATCATCGCCCTGCATGACTGGCATTTGTCCAACATCTACGAAATCTACCCCGTCTGGCGGCACCGCTATGCCCCCGGCGTCACTCACAACACCGAACACGTTTTCGGCGTGTGCGTCCCAAGCGACACGCCCATCATTCTCAGCCCACGCGAACACTTGCAATACGCGTGGCTGCCCTACATGGCCGCCGCCGACCGCTGTTTTTCATCTTCCAATGCGGAAGCCATTCTCCAGTTGCCGCAACGCATGTAATTCCTCTGGCCCGCGTTGCCCTCTTGCGCTATCCTTGCGCCGATGAAGAGAACAACGCGCCGGCTAGCCATCCTGTCGCTGGCCTGCCTGTGCGCGGCCGGTGCCGCGGCCCGCCCGCGCCTGCACATCACCACCGAGAGTTCGCCGCCGTCGGCGATGATGGGCCAGTCCATGGTGATCGGCTTTGCGACCGAAAAAGTCCGGCGCATCATGGAACGTGTCGGCATCGATTACGAGATCGAGATGCTGCCCTGGAAGCGTGCCTACCTGCTGGCGCAAACCAAGACCAACACCTGCGTCTACTCCACCACCCGCGTGCCGGAGCGCGAAGCGCTGTTCAAGTGGATCGGCCCCACGCACGCAAACGACTGGACGCTGTTTGGCCGGGCCGATCGCCGCTACCGCATCGCCTCCATCGAAGACGCGCGCGCCTACCGCATCGGCGCCTACAACGGCGACGTGCGCAGCGAGGCGCTGATCGCCCAGGGCTTCATCGTCGACACCGTGCAGGACAAGCTGGCCAACCCGCGCAAGCTACTGGTCAACCGCATCGACCTGTGGGCCTCGAGCATGCGCGTTGGCAGCGCCATCGTGGCGGAAAATGGTTGGGGCGGGCAGATTGTGCCGGTGCTGACCTTCCGCCGCACCGAGCTTTACCTGGCCTGCAATCCGGGCTTGCCCGACGCGCTGGTGAGAAAAATGAACACTGCCCTGCGCGCGATGAACAGCGAAGGCGTGTCGGCAGCCATCGAGAAAAAATACCATTATGCCGGCACCGGTGTACAGCGCTAGCCTGTGCGCCGGGCTGCTGGCGGCCACGCTGATGCAGCCGGCGCTCGCGCTCAAACTGACGCTGACGGCGGAGACGACCTATCCGGCCGTGATGACGCAGGGCGCGCGCGTCACCGGCCACGCCGCCGAAAAAATCCATGAGATCATGCGCCGCACCGGCATCGACTACAGCATGGCGACCATGCCCTGGAAGCGCGCCTACACGCTGGCCGCGACGGCGCAGAACGCCTGCGTGTTCATGACCAGCCGGACGCCGGAGCGGGGGCCGCTGTTCAAATGGATTGGCCCGATTTCGTAGGCCGACTGGGTGCTGTATGGACGCGCCGATCGCTATGCCATCATGCAAAGCGTGGAGCAGGCGCGCGGCCTGCGGATCGGTTCGTACAACGGCGACTCGCGCGGCCAGTGGCTGGCGGACCATGGCATGAACGTTGAATTTGTCCAGAACGACGAGTCCAATCCCAAGAAGCTGATGCTCGACCGGATCGACTTGTGGGCCAATAGCACCCGTTCATCGGGTCCGATGCCAGCCAGGCTGGGGTTGACGGGGAAGGTGGTGCCGCTGCTGACGTTCCATCAGGCCAAGCTGTACCTGGCTTGCAATCGCGCGCTGCCGGAGCCTGTGGCCGCGCGTATGAACGCAGCATTGCACGATATGGAAATGGACGGCACCTACCGGGCCATCGAACTCAGGTTCGACTACTTGCAGGCGCCATGAATCAGAGCGAGCGGTCCTCGATCAGCTCCAGCTTCCAGCAAGCGGACTTGCGGAAAAAGTAGGCTTTCTGGTAGCCGCGTTCCGTGTTGAAGATGGTGGCCTGGGCCTTGTCGGCGGTGACGGCATCGACCCGAAACGCTAGATGGTCGGCCTTGCGCTTGGCGGCCGACGGCAGCAGGGGGAAGCTCAGTTTCGCCTGGGGCAAGGCAACCTTGATTGCGCGCGGCTTTTCCGCCGAGTGGTCGAGCAGCACGTGGGCCAGCGGGTACTCGGTGAACGCCTTTTGCACGGCCGCGCTTTCGGCGTAGGCTTTGAAGAAGGGCTCGAACTTGTCCGATGGACAGGCAGGCGCGGCGGCAAAGGCCGGTTGCGCCAGCAGCAAGGCGATGGTCGCTGGCAACATCAAAAGAGCTTTCATGGTGGGAGCTTTCGATTGTAAAGATGCCAGACTTTAGCACTTTGCCGCCGGATTGCCCGCACAGGCGCCGCCCTGTCCCGTACCTGTACCTGCGCCGGCGTCCGTTCGTGCGCTGTTCGGGCGGATCGCAGGCATCGCCCCAGAACAGGCGCCGCGCCACCGTCGCCGTCAGCAGGCGTTCCTGCTGCGCCGCGCTGCCGGATTGCCGGATACCGGCCAGTTGCAGGTGGTGTAAGCCAAAAAGGTGGGCCAGTGCGCGGTCGGCCACCGCCAGGATGCGGATCACCTGATACACGGTCGGCCACGCGGCGCCCTGGCCGCCGAAGCGGACCGGAATCGACAGCGTGAGCAGACCGCTTTCGCGGATCAATTCACGTTCGGCGGCGCGGGCAAGTTGCGTGGCGAGCGCACTGGCGACGGCGACGGGATCGGGGAGCGCGATGGCATGCATGATGCAAGACCCTGAGGTAAGCGATGCGGCCAGTATTGCACCGACGCCAGCCTGCCGGAACGAAGATTTGCGGCCTTCGATATGCGCAAAACGCTCGAACGGAAACCGCATATTCAAGCGTGAAAGCATTCGTTCGTATTTTCAGGCCTGCGCCGTACGCTGTAGCCATCCACTGACTGACAACCTACCCGGAACGGACACACCATGAGCGTATTACTATTGGGCGGAAGTCCCTCGGCTTCATCGAGCGGGGGCAGGCTGCTGCACTACATCGGCGACCGGCTGGTGGCGCAGGGCCATCGCTGCGCCCGGCTGCAAGTGCGCGACTTGCCGGCACAGGCCCTGCTGCATGGCGACACGCAGGACGCGGCCATCGCCGCAGCGCTGGCGCTGGTGCGCGAAGCGCGCGCTATCGTCATCGCCACCCCGGTCTACAAGGCGTCCTACACCGGCATCCTAAAAGCTTTCCTTGACTTGCTGCCGCAAGATGGGCTGGACGGCAAGCTGGTGCTGCCGCTGGCCACCGGCGGCAGCCAGTCACACATGCTGGTGCTCGACTACGCGCTGCGCCAGGTACTGGCGTCGCTCTCGCCACGCGCCATCTTGCCGGGCATTTACGCCACGTCGGCCCAGCTGCCGTGGAGCGTTGAAGGCGGCCTGGCGCCCGACGCGCCGATTGCTGCGCGCCTGGCACGTGGCGTGGCCCAGCTGTCGGCCGACCTCTACACCCTATCCCGGCTCTCGCAGCCCGACACTACGAAAGAGACTTGCACATGACTCACCATACCCGCCATACCCACCATACCGGCCAGCGCACCGCCCGCCGCCTGACCCTGGGACTGTTGTTTGCCGCTGCCGTCGGCGCCGGCCTGCCTGCCGGCGCCCAGGCCCAGGCCAGCAAGGAAGTGCGGATCGGTTACCAGAAATACGGCACGCTGACGCTGCTCAAAGGCCGCGCCACACTTGAAGCGCGGCTGGCGCAAAAGGGTATCACGGTCAAGTGGACCGAGTTTCCGGCAGGCCCGGTGCTGCTGGAAGGCTTGAACGTAGGCAGCATCGACTTTGGCACGGTGGGCGAGGCGCCGCCGATCTTCGCGCAGGCGGCCGGCGCCAATCTGGTCTACGTCGGCAACGAGCCGCCGTCGCCTGCGACCGAAGCGATCGTGGTGCCCAAGGACTCGGCGATTCGCAGCCTCGCCGACTTGAAAGGCAAGAAAATCGCCCTCAACAAAGGCTCGAACGTACACTACTTGCTGGTCAAGGCGCTGGAAAAGGCCGGCATCGACTACCACGATGTGCAGACCATTTTCCTGCCCCCGGCCGATGCCCGTGCTTCGTTCGAGCGCGGTGCGGTCGATGCCTGGGTGATCTGGGATCCGTTCCTGGCGGCCGCCGAAAAGCAGCTCGGCGCGCGCGTACTGGCCGACGGCAAGGGCCTGGTCGCCAATCACCAGTTCTACCTCGCCGCGCGCCCTTACGCGCAGGCCAACCAGGAAACGCTGCGCATCGTGCTCGACGAAGTGGCCAAGGTCGACGACTGGGGCCGCAAAAATCCAAAGGAGGTCAGCGCGATCCTGTCCAAACAGACCGGTCTCGAGCCGGCCGTGGTCGAGCTGGCGGCCAGCCGCTATTCCTATGGCGTCAAGCCGGTCAGCGCCGAAGTGGTCGTCGAACAGCAGAAGATCGCCGACGTCTTTGCGCGCCTCAAGCTGATCCCGAAAACCATCGTCGTCAAAGACGCGCAGCTGCCGTTCAAGCTGTAAGCACAGGAGTCTTCCATGTCACTCAATGTATTCTGGTTCATACCGACCCACGGCGACAGCCGCTATCTTGGCACCACGCAGGGCGCGCGCCCGGTCGATGCCGACTATCTCAAGCAGGTGGCAGTAGCCGCCGACACGCTCGGCTACGACGGCGTGCTGCTGCCCACCGGGCGCTCGTGCGAAGATGCCTGGGTGGTTGCATCGTCGCTGATCGCGGTCACCCAAAAGCTCAAGTTCCTGGTCGCGATCCGGCCGGGTTTGTCGAGCCCCGGCCTGTCGGTGCGGATGGCCTCCACCTTCGACCGCCTCTCCAACGGGCGCCTCTTGATCAACGTCGTCACCGGCGGCGACCAAGGCGAGCTGGAGGCGGACGGCGTGTTTGCCGATCACAGCAAGCGCTACGAAATTTCGGACGAATTCCTGCGCGTGTGGCGCGCCACGATGGCGGGCGAGGGTGGCGCTGCCGGCTATGATTTCGAGGGCAAGCACATCCAGGTCAAAGGCGCCAAGACCTTGTACCCGCCAGTGCAAAAGCCGTATCCGCCGCTGTACTTCGGCGGCTCGTCGGAACCGGCGCACGAACTGGCGGCCGAGCAAATGGACGTCTACCTGACCTGGGGCGAGCCGCCGGCCGCCGTGGCCGAAAAAATTGCCGACATTCGCGCCCGCGCCGCCAAACGGGGACGCACGCTGCGCTTCGGCATCCGATTGCACGTGATCGTGCGCGAAACCAACGAGGCGGCCTGGCGCGCGGCCGACGAATTGATCAGCCACCTGGACGACGACGTCATCGCCAAGGCGCAGGCCGCGTTCGCCAAGATGGATTCGGTCGGCCAGCGCCGCATGGCGGCCCTGCATGGCGGGCGGCGCGACCGGCTCGAAGTCTCGCCCAACCTGTGGGCGGGCGTGGGCCTGGTGCGCGGCGGTGCCGGCACCGCGCTGGTGGGCGACGCTGAAACAGTGGCCGCGCGCATGCAGGAATACGCTGATCTTGGCATCGACACCTTCATCCTGTCGGGCTACCCGCACCTGGAAGAATCGTACCGCTTCGCCGAGCTGGTGTTCCCGCTGCTGGGCAAGGGCAAGGCACATGGCGAGCAATCGATCAGCGGCCCGTTTGGCGAAATGATGGCCAGCGATATCAAGCCGCAGAAGGCGGCCTGAGATGGCGCCCCGCGTACCAGAACCGGCGCGCGCGTCGCTGCTGGCGCCGTGGGCGGTGCCGCTGACGCTGGTCGTGGCCTGGCAGGTGGCGGCGCAGGGGGGCTGGCTGTCGAGCCGCATCTTGCCCGAACCGTGGGCCGTGGCCAAGGCGTTCTGGACGCTCGCCGCGTCCGGCGAACTGTGGGTGCACTTGCGCACGAGCCTGTGGCGCGCGGCGAGCGGCTTTGCCATCGGCGGCGGTCTGGGTCTGCTGCTCGGCCTGTTGAACGGCAGCGTCAAGCGCGCCGAGACGCTGCTCGACACCACCTTGCAAATGATCCGCAACATCCCGGCGCTGGCCCTGATCCCGCTGGTCATCCTGTGGTTCGGCATTGACGAGACGGCCAAGCTGTTCTTGCTGGCCATTGGCGTGTTCTTCCCGGTTTACCTGAATACCTTCCACGGCATTCGCTCGGCCGACCAGGGCCTCATTGAAATGGCGCGCAGCTATGGCGTGGCGGGCTGGCCGCTGTACCGCGACGTGATTTTGCCGGCCGCGCTGCCGTCGATCCTGGTGGGGGTGCGCTTTTCGCTGGGGCTGGTGTGGGTGCTGCTGATCGTGGCCGAGACCATTTCGGCCCAGTCGGGGATCGGCTACATGACAATGAATGCGCGCGAATTCCTGCAGACCGACATCGTCCTGGTCGGCATCTTGCTGTACGCGCTGCTGGGCAAGGGCGCCGACCTGTTTTCGCGCGCACTGGAACGTTATTTCCTGCGCTGGAATCCGGCTTACCGCTAACCAAGGGACCCCATGCATAATACCCGTATCGAAAAAGACACCGTGCGCGCCGCCGCGCCGGCCGAACATGGCGTGAGCCTGGTGCTGGCCGGCGCCAGCAAGGCGTATGCCGCGCGCACCGTGCTGGACAATATCGACCTGCGCCTCGCGCCCGGCGAATTTGTCGCCGTCATCGGGCGCAGCGGCTGCGGCAAGAGCACGCTGCTGCGCGCCATCGCCGGACTCGAACAGCTCGACGCCGGTACCGTGTTGATCGGCGACGGCGGGAGCAAGCCGGAAGTGCGCATCATGTTCCAGGAAGCGCGCCTGCTGCCCTGGAAAAGTGTGATCGATAACGTCGCGCTGGGCTTGACCGGTGCGACCGCGCGCGTGTCCGAAGCGCTGGCCACGGTCGGCCTGCGCGAGCGCGCGCGCGAATGGCCGGCCGTGCTCTCGGGTGGACAGCGCCAGCGCGTGGCCCTGGCGCGTGCGCTGGTGCACGCGCCGCGCCTGCTGCTGCTCGACGAGCCGCTTGGCGCGCTCGATGCGCTGACCCGGATCGACATGCAGCAGCTGATCGAAGCGCTGTGGATTGAGCAGGGTTTTACCGCCGTGCTGGTCACGCACGACGTGACGGAGGCGCTGGCGCTGGCCGACCGCGTGCTGCTGATCGAGGATGGCCGCATTGGCCTGGACTTGCGGGTCGAGCTGCCGCGCGGGGCGCGGCGCGGTTCGGCCGCCTTTGCTGCACTCGAACAACAGGTCCTGGCGCGGGTGCTGGGACGGCAGGTGCAATCTGGCTAAGGAGACAAGTTGCGCACGATAGAGTTTCTTCTGAAGAACTCTGGCTGATGGGGTTAGAATGTTCCTATGAAGATTCGTGTCGCCACCTACAACATCCATAAAGGCGTGTCCTCCATCCGGAGCACACCCCGCGTACTTGCCCTCAAAAAGGCCATCGGCGAATTCGGCGCCGACGTCGTGTTCCTGCAAGAAGTGCAAGGGCGGCACGATCGCTTGTCCGGCAAGTTTGGCGAGGAAAGCCGCGGCCACCGCCATTGGCCCGACGCATCCCAGCACGAGTACCTGGCCGACGACCTGCACGGCCACGCCGCCTACGGCATGAACGCCATCTACGACCATGGCCATCACGGCAACGCCTTGCTTAGCTCGTACCCGATTGAAAACTCGCACAACCACGACGTTTCCGACCACGCCTACGAGCAGCGCGGCATCTTGCACTGCGTGATCAATACCGCATCGTGCCCGATCCACTGCTTCGTGGTTCACCTTGGGCTGTTCGAGTCCGGCCGCGGGCGCCAGACGCAGGCGCTGATCGATTGCGTCAACGCGTCGGCTGCGAACGGCGAACCGGTGATCATCGCCGGCGACTTCAATGATTGGCGCAACACGCTCAGCGGCAAGCTGCGCGATGCGCTCGGCGTGGTGGAAGTGTTCGACGAGCTGGGCAAGACGTCGAAAATCGGCGACCTGGTGCGCAACCTGTCAGGGCGCGAAAAAATCATTCATCCAGCGCGCACGTTCCCGGCCGCACTGCCATGGTTCCGCCTCGACCGCATTTATGTGCGCGGCTTCAAGGTCGATACCGCACAGGTGTTGCATGGTACTTTATGGGCCAAGCTGTCGGACCACGCCCCGATCGTCGCCAATCTCAAACTGGCATGAGAAACTGCAAGCAACCCTGAAGCACTATGCGTTCGGTTAATCTTGTTGCCCACAACGACATCACGCTGCTGGAAACCGGTCTCGCACTGTTTCCGGCCATGCTGGCCGCCATCGAAGGCGCCCAGTATGAAATCTATTTCGAAACCTATATCTTTGCCGATGACGCGACCGGCCGCGCCGTCGAGCAGGCACTGATTGCGGCCAGCCGGCGCGGCGTGCGCGTGCGCGTCGTCACCGACTGGTTCGGGACCGGCGGTAAACAGTGCACGCGCCTGGGCATCGCCTTTGCCGCCGCAGGGGTGCGCTACCGCGCCTTTAACGCCTGGTTCAAGCGCGGCGTGGCCCGCACCCACCGCAAGATCACCGTCGTCGACCGCGAAGTGGCCTATGTCGGCGGGATCAACATCAACGACGACTGGTATTGCGACTATGACGCGACCAAGCGCCTGCCGGCCCCGCGCTGGGATTTTGCCGCAGAAATTCGCGGCCCGCTGGTCGCCACCATTCACCATGAAATGCAGGCCCAGTGGGCCCGGGTAGGGCGCCTGGGCCTGATCAAGCGCATCGGCCTGTTTCGCGAAATGCGCCAGCAGCAGCTGCCCGACGGCGACAAGCCGATGCTGGCCGCCTTTATCGTGCGCGACAGCCTGCGCAACCGCCACACGATCCAGCGCGCTTACCTGCAAGCCATCGGCCGTGCCAAGAAAAGCATTTTGCTGGTCAATCCGTATTTCGCGCCGGGGCACAAATTTCGCAAGGCGCTGGCAGTGGCCGGCCAGCGCGGGGTCGAGGTCAAGCTCCTGATCGGCGTGGGCGAGATCACGCTGCAAGACATGGTGGCGCGCTCGTTCTACCCCAAGCTGCTTGCCGCCGGCGTCAAAGTCTACGAGTACCGCAAGACCCAGTTGCACGCCAAGGTGGCGGTGATCGACGAGGACTGGTCGACCGTAGGTTCAAGCAACTGCGACGGCCTGTCGCTGTTTTTGAACCAGGAAGCGAACATCGTCGTCAAGGACGTCGGCTTTGCCACGGTGATGCGCGAGCGGATTCAAAAAGGCCTGGCCGAGGGCGTGCCGATCTGCGCGGAAGAATTCGAGCACGTGGGCTGGTGGCGCCGCACCGGCTACGGGACGGCGTATTTTTTCTATAGAATGGCGATGCGGATCTTCGCAATCGGTTACGCTTGACCGACATGGACAACGATGGACAACGATGAACAACGATGGATAACGTACGCATCGACAAGTGGCTCTGGGCCGCGCGCTTTTTTAAAACCCGTTCGCTGGCGACCGACGCCGTCGACACTGGCCGGGTGCGCCTGGAAGGCGAGCGCATCAAGCCGGCCCGCACGGTAAAGATTGACGACAAGCTATTAATCGACAATGGTGCGGAACTGTGGGAAGTACGCGTGCTGGGCATTTCCGACGTGCGCGGCGCGGCGCCAATCGCCCGTCTTCTCTATGAAGAAACCCATGAAAGCGTGGCCAAACGCGAGCACGACCATGAGGCGCGCAAGCTCTACCGCGAGCCCGGCACCACCATCAAGGGCCGTCCCACCAAGCGCGACCGCCGCGCCCTCTCCAAGGCCAGCGAATAAGCGAGCAAATGGTCGTTATTGGTGCGGCGCACCAATAGAACATCACTTCTAAGTTCCCGTTTGACATTTACTCGGTAGTGGATAATAGTACGAGCGTTCAGATTTCATTTGCGCATGCGTCATTTCCAACTATACAGCGAGTAAGCTTATTAACACTTCAGCCAAATTCATGCGCAAGGGCGAGCTCACCAGAGCGGCAATCCTCGATGTCGCGCTCGACCTCGCCAGCCGCGAAGGTCTGGAAGGCCTCACCATAGGTCTTCTTGCCGACAAGATGAACATGAGCAAATCCGGCGTTTTCGCCCACTTCGGTTCGCGCGAGGATTTGCAGATGGAAGTGCTCAAGCTGTACCACCACCGCTTCGAGCAGGAAGTGTTTTTCCCCTCCGTCAAGGAAGCGCGCGGCATCGCCCGTTTGACGTCGATGTACGCGCGCTGGATCAAGCGCGTCAGCGTTGAAATCGCCTCGGGCTGCATCTATATTAGTGGCGCCGTCGAATACGACGACCGTCCGGGTCCGATCCGCGAGGAGCTGGTCTCGATGGTGCGTGCTTGGCAGGGGGCGCTGCTGCGCTGTGTCGAGCAGTCGATTGAAATCGGCGACCTGAAAGCGGACACCGACGCCGGCCAGATGGTCTACGAAATGTACGGCCTGATTCTGGCCCTGCACCACGATGCGCGCTTTTTGCGCATGCCGGGCAGCGTGGACCGCGCACGCACGGGCTTTGAACGCCTGATCATGAATTACCAGAATACCGCAGCCCAGTAAGCAGCTTCACCACGTCACTTCAATAACACTTTACGAACACCCCGCCCGGTATGGCATTTTGCCCGCCGGGTCATCAATCAAAAGATCGTCAGGAGAAAATCATGGGTCAATACGTCGCGCCAATCCGGGACATGCAGTTTTTGCTGCACGAATTCCTCAACGTCACCGACGAATTGAAGCAGATGCCGAAATTCGAAGACGTTGACACCGACATCATCAACCAGGTGCTGGAAGAAGGCGCCAAGTTCACCCAGAACGTGCTGTTCCCGCTGAACCATTCGGGCGACCGCGAAGGCTGCCATTTCGACGCGGCCAGCAAGTCGGTCACCACGCCAAAAGGCTTCAAGGAAGCCTACAAGCAGTACGTCGAAGGCGGCTGGGCTGCGCTCGCGTGCGATCCGCAATACGGCGGCCAGGGTTTGCCGATCGTGGTGAACAACTCGTTCTACGAGATGCTCAACTCGTCCAACCAGGCCTGGTCGATGTATCCCGGCCTGTCGCACGGCGCCTACGAGTGCCTGCTCGAGCACGGTACCGAAGAACAGAAAAAAACCTACCTGCCGAAGCTTGTTTCCGGCGAGTGGACCGGTACCATGTGCCTGACCGAATCGCATTGCGGCACCGACCTTGGCATGCTGCGCTCCAAGGCGCTGCCACAGGAAGACGGTTCTTGGTCGATCACCGGCTCGAAGATCTTCATCTCGGCGGGCGAGCACGATATGTCCGAAAACATCATCCACCTGGTGCTGGCCCGCGTGCCTGACGCGCCGGAAGGCTCGAAAGGCATTTCGCTGTTCCTGGTGCCGAAATTCCTGCCCAACGCTGACGGTTCGGTTGGCGAGCGCAATGGCATTGCCTGCGGCGCGATCGAAGAAAAAATGGGCATCCATGGCAACTCGACCTGCCAGATGAACCTGGACGGCGCCAAAGGCTGGATCATCGGCCAGCCGAACAAGGGTTTGAACGCCATGTTCGTGTTCATGAACGCGGCCCGCCTGGGCGTTGGCATGCAGTCGCTGGGCCTGACCGAAGTGGCGTACCAGAACGCGCTGGTCTATGCCAAGGACCGCATCCAGATGCGCAGCCTGTCGGGCGTAAAAGCGCCGGACAAGCAGGCCGACCCGATCATCGTGCACGCCGACGTGCGCCGCATGCTGCTCACGGCCAAGGCCTACGCCGAAGGCGCGCGCGCTTTCTCGTCGTATGTCGCGCTCAAGATCGACCAGGAACTGAACCATACCGACGAAGACGTACGCAAGGAAGCGGCCGACGAAGTCGCGCTGCTCACGCCAATCATCAAGGCCTTCATTACCGACAACGCCTGGGTCGCGACGTCGGAAGCCATGCAAGTCTACGGCGGCCACGGCTACATCTCGGAGTGGGGCATGGAGCAGTACGTGCGCGACGCGCGCATCAACATGATTTACGAAGGCACCAACACGATTCAGGCGCTCGACCTGCTCGGTCGCAAGGTCCTGATGGACAACGGCGCCAAGCTGCGCAAGTTCGGCGAGAAGATCAAGGCCTTCGTTGAAGACAACGGCACCGATGAAGCGCTGTCCGAGTTCATCACGCCGCTGGGCGACTTGGGCGACAAGGTCACCAAGCTGACCATGGAAATTGGCATGAAGGCGTTCCAGAATCCGGACGAAGTGGGCGCCGCCGCTGTGCCTTACCTGCGCGTTGTCGGCCACCTGATCTACAGCTACTTTTTCGCGCAGATGGCGAAGATCGCGCTGGCCAAGGAAGACTCGGGCGACAACTTTTACAAAGCCAAACTGGCCACGGCACGCTTTTACTTTGCACGCCTGCAGCCCGAGACGGCAATGCTGATTCGCCAGGCACGTTCGGGTTCGGCCAATCTGATGGCGCTTGACGCTGATTTGTTTTAAGACACCAGCTACTGCATTTCGGCCCGCGCCTCACGCACATCTTCCTCGCGAACGCAGGGATCCAGTTTCGCTGGTTCGCTACGAACTTGGGTCCCCGCTTGCGCGAGGACAATGTGGCGGGGGAGCGGGGACCGCGTGAAACAGACGCATTTAGAAAAACCAAGGAAAGCCATGACAAATTTCATCGTTAAAAAAGTCGCCGTCCTGGGCGCCGGCGTGATGGGCGCGCAAATCGCTGCCCACTGCGTCAACGCCAAGGTACCGGTCGTACTGTTCGACTTGCCCGCCAAAGAAGGCGACAAGAACGGCATCGTCAAGCGCGCCATCGACAACCTCAAGAAGCTCAGCCCTGCACCGCTTGGCAACAAGGACGATGCAGCCCTGATCCAGATCGCCAACTACGAAGACAACCTCGAACTGCTGGCCGGCTGCGACCTGATCATCGAAGCGATCGCCGAGCGCATGGACTGGAAGCACGACCTGTACGCGAAAGTCGCGCCGCACATCGCGCCGAACGCGATCTTCGCGACCAATACGTCCGGGCTTTCGATCACCAAGCTCTCCGAAGGCTTTGATGCCGAACTGAAGGCGCGCTTTTGCGGCGTGCACTTCTTCAATCCACCGCGCTACATGCACCTGGTCGAGATCATCCCGACCGAGTCCACCCGTCCGGAAATCGCCGACCAGCTCGAAGGCTTCCTGACGACGACCCTGGGCAAGGGCGTAGTACGCGCCAGGGACACACCGAATTTCATCGCCAACCGTGTCGGTATCTTCGGCATGTTGGCGATCATCCACGAAGCCGAAAAATTCGGCCTGTCCGTGGACGTGGTCGACGACCTGACCGGCGCCAAATTGGGCCGCGCCAAGTCGGGCACCTTCCGTACCGCCGACGTTGTCGGGCTCGATACGATGGGCCACGTGATCAAGACCATGCAGGACAATTTGGCTGACGATCCGTTCTTCTCCGTCTACAAGACGCCGGATGTGCTGGCCAAGCTGGTCGCTGCAGGCGCACTGGGTCAAAAAGCCGGTGCGGGTTTTTACAAGAAGGTCGGCAAGGACATTCAACGCCTTGACTTCGCATCCGGCGAATATGTTGCCGGCGGCGGCAAGGCGGCCGACATCGTGGCGCGCATCCTGAAGGAAAAGGATCCGGTCAAGAAGTTCAAGGCCCTGCGCGAGTCGACCAATCCACAGGCGCAGTTCCTGTGGGCGATCTTCCGCGACGCGTTCCACTACATCGCCGTGCATCTCGGCTCGATCGCCGACAACGCGCGCGACATCGACTTTGCGATGCGCTGGGGCTTCGGCTGGAACGTCGGCCCGTTTGAAACCTGGCAGGGCGCAGGCTGGACCCAGATCGCCACCTGGATCAAGGAAGACATCGACGCTGGCAGCGCGCTGTGCGCAGCACCTTTGCCGGCATGGGTCTTCGAAGGCCAGGTCGCTGAAAAAGGCGTGCATACGCCGGAAGGTTCGTACTCCGCCTCGAGCAACGCGTACATTCCACGCTCGACGTTGTCGGTGTATGACCGCCAGCCATTCCGCGCGCCAGTATTGGGCGCCGGTGCGGTCGACGGCAAGACCGCCGGCGTGACCTTCCACGAAGACGACTCGGTGCGCATCTGGCACCAAAACGACGACGTGCTGATCATCTCGCTGAAAACCAAGATGCACGTCATCGGCGAAGGCGTGATCAACGGCCTGAAGATGGCGCAGGCCGAGGCTGAGAAAAACTTCAAGGGCCTGGTCATCTGGAATGCGGATGCAGCTGACGGCGGCGCCTTCTCGGCCGGCGCTGACTTGCAGTCGGCACTGCCACTGTTCATGCAGGGCGGCGCCAAGGCCATGGAGCCGGGTATCGCGCTGCTGCAGGACACCTTCATGGCAATGAAATATTCGAACGTGCCAGTGGTGGCCGCGGTGGCGGGCCTGGCCCTGGGCGGCGGCTGCGAAATGGCGCTGCACGCTTCCAAGCGTGTCGCATCGATCGAGTCGTACATCGGCCTGGTGGAAGTGGGCGTGGGCCTGATTCCTGCCGGCGGCGGCTTGAAAGAGGCGGCAGTGCGCGCTTCGAACGACGCCAAGGGCACCGACATCCTGCAATTTTTGAAGACCGGTTTTACCAACGCGGCAACGGCCAACGTGTCGAAGTCGGCGCTGGAAGCCAAAGCGATGGGCTACCTGAAGGAAGACGACGTCATCGTCTTTAACATCTACGAGCTGCTGCACGTGGCCAAGGTGGAAGCGCGCGCGATGTTCGACGCGGGCTACCGTCCGCCGCTGCAAAAGCCGGTGACGGTCGTTGGCCGCTACGGCTACGGCACCATCAAAGCGCAGCTGGTGAACATGCGCGACGGCGGCTTCATCTCCGCGCACGACTTCAAGCTGGGCGAGATGATCGCCGAGATCGTATCGGGCGGGAATGTGGACCAGGGCAGCGTGGTCAGCGAGCAGTGGTTCCTCGACATGGAGCGTAAAGCTTTCCTCGAGCTGCTGAACCATCCGAAAACCCAGGAACGGATCATGGGCATGATGCAGACCGGTAAACCGGTACGCAACTGATCGACCTGCATGTCGCTCCTGTCCCAAGCATTCAAACTTTTACTGCGCGTGAGGCCAAGCATGGTGTATGACCGTATCAAGCAGCAAATGATGGAGACGCTGCCGTTTGTGCAGCTGCTGGGGATCAGGATCGACGAGATCGGACCGGGCACGTCAAAAGTGTCGATGCCGTCAGATCCAAAGCTGAACAATCACCTCGGCACGCCGCACGCCGGGGCCTTGTTCACGCTGGCCGAAACGGCATCCGGCGCTGCCATGGCGGGCGGCTTTGCCGACCTGATCATGGGTCTGCGTCCGGTCGCCAAGGAGTCGCGCATCCAGTACCAGAAAGTGGCCAAGGGCGCGACCCGCGCCGAAGGCCGCGTTCCGGGCGATATCGCGGCATTGAAAGCGACGTTGAAAGCAGACGGCAAGATAGCTTTCCCGGTTGAAGTCGATATCTTCGACGAACAGGGAACCTTGGCGGCGCAGGTGCAGGTCGACTGGTACTTGTCGGAAAAGCGGTAAGTGTCCAGTCGTGGACCCGGTCATCCCCATTTCGAACCACAGAATTTTTGAGAGAACAACATGAGCAAACAACTTACTGAAGCGTACATCGTCTCCGCAACCCGCACTCCGATCGGCAAGGCGCCGCGCGGCATGTTCAAGTCGACCCGTCCGGACGACCTGCTGGTCCACGCGATCCGCTCGGCCATGGCGCAAGCGCCGGGCCTGGACCCCGCCTTGATCACCGACGCCATCATCGGCTGCTCGTTTCCGGAAGCGGAGCAGGGCTTCAACATCGCCCGCATGGCGGTACTGCTGGCAGGCCTGCCAAAGACCGTTGGCGGCGTAACCGTCAACCGTTACTGCGCGTCCGGCATCACGGCAATTTCGATGGCGGCTGACCGGATTCGCGTTGGCGAGTGCGACGTCATGCTGGCCGGCGGCGTCGAGTCGATGTCGATGGTGCCGATGATGGGCCACCACCCATCGATGAATCTGGAGATGTTCACCGACGAAAACGTCGGCATGGCATACGGCATGGGCCTGACCGCGGAAAACGTGGCCAAGCAGTGGAAGATCACCCGCGAACAGCAGGACGCGTTCTCGGTCGAGTCGCACCGCCGCGCCATCGCCGCGCAGCAGGCGGGCTTTTTCAAGGACGAGACCACGCCGGTCGAAATCATCACCCGCACGCCAAACCTGGCGACCGGCCAGATTGACGTCGCTACCCGCACGGTCGACACCGACGAAGGCGCGCGCGCCGATTCGACTCTCGAGTCGCTCGGCAAATTGAAGCCGGTTTTCGCAGCCAAGGGTACCGTCACCGCGGCCAACAGCTCGCAGATGTCCGACGGCGCCGGCGCGCTGTTGATCGTCAGCGAAAAATTCCTGCGCGATCACAACCTGACGCCGCTGGCGAAGTTCTCGTCGTTCGCGGTGCGCGGCGTGCCGCCGGAAATCATGGGCATCGGTCCTAAAGTGGCCATTCCAGCGGCGTGCGCCGCGGCCGGCATCACCCAGGACCAGCTGGACTGGATCGAATTGAACGAAGCGTTCGCAGCCCAGGCATTGGCTGTGATGGGCGACCTGGGTCTCGATCCGGCCAAGGTCAACCCGATGGGCGGCGCTATCGCGCTGGGCCATCCGCTGGGCGCGACCGGCGCTATCCGCGCCGCGACCGTGATCCACGCACTGCGCCGCAATAACCTCAAGTACGGCATGGTCACCATGTGCGTCGGTACCGGCATGGGCGCAGCGGGTATCTTCGAGCGCGTATAAGGGTTCGAGCTGTTTAGACGCTCGAGCGGTTTAACTGTTCGGTTAAAATATTGTCATCAAGGGCGCTGCGGATTACCTCGGCGCCCTTTTCACTTTTTGGAGTTACGCATGGATATTGAGATCAGCAAGGCTGACGGCATTTTGACAATCGCGTTCAACCGCCCCGAGCGCAAAAACGCCATCACGGGCGTGATGTACCAGGTCATGGCCGATGCGCTGGTTGGCGCCGAGAGCGACGCGGCAGTGCGCGCCATCCTCATCACCGGCAAGCCGGAGATTTTCACGGCCGGTAATGACCTTGAAGACTTCATGAAAAATTCGGTGCCGGTTGAAGGCGTGCCTGCCGACGCGCGCCCGGTATTTCAGTTCATGCGCGCGCTCTCGGGCAGCAGCAAGCCGGTGGTGGCGGCGGTGTCCGGTGCGGCCGTCGGCATCGGCACCACGCTGCTGATGCACTGCGACCTGGTCTACGCGGCCGACAACGCCAAGTTCTCGATGCCGTTCGCGCAGCTGGGGCTGTGCCCGGAGTTTGCGTCGTCGCTGCTGTTCCCGCAGTTGGCGGGCTACCCGCGCGCCGCTGAAAAGCTGCTGCTCGGCGAAGCGTTTCTGGCGCAGGAAGCATTCGAGATGGGACTGGTGTCGCGCGTGCTGCCGCTGGCCGACCTGATGGCCTTTGCGCAGGGCCAGGCCGCCAAGCTGGTGGCGCTGCCTGCAGCGTCGATCCGCGCCACCAAGGCGCTGATGAAGCGTGCCAGGATGGGGCCGATCAATGACACCATGGCGGCGGAAAATGAACTGTTCGGGGCAATGCTGCTGGCGCCAGAAGCGAAGGAAGCATTTACGGCGTTCTTCCAGAAGCGCAAGCCGGATTTTTCGACCTTTGCATAGGGCAGGAAAATATACCTCAATGTGGCAGTCGAATAAACTATTCATCGTCATCGGCTTGCTGCTCGCAGCCTCGGCCTCCTGCCGCGCCGCGCACGTGGTGGTGGGCGACCTGACGAAATATCGCACGGTCGATGACGTGCACGGTTTGTTCGAAATTAACGCGGAAGGGCAACGGTTTCTGCGTGCCTATAACCGTAAGCACCACACGAACTGGGTTGGTTTCGGACCCGACCTGAGAATGCAGGTCGAGCGTTGCCTGGTTCCCTTGCGAAGCAGGTGGGCTGTGCAATCTGACGGCCAGGAGGGGCCGGGCGTGATGGTCTTGTGCGACAAGTCCGTTCAAAAAAGACGCTGGGACATTTTGGTCAACGCGTACCCCCCGTCCCGGAAACGCTAGTCATTTCCTGGTGTTTATTGCCGAATAGGCATAATCTGCTTCACGCCTGCCACGCCCGCCCGGGTTGGCCTTTCTGGGAATGTGAATGGATTCTGTCTACAACGTCATCGCCACGGTTTTTGGCCTGTTTGTCTTTCTCCAAAAACTTCCCGGTGCTGCCCTCCCACGCAAGTAAGCGATTCGACGGTGAGCAAAGACCGGCAGGGGTTGACCACGCCGCTGGCAGCTATTACATTAGGTGAGCAGTAGCTTATAAAAAACGGGCGGAATGACATGGGTCGACACAAGACGGTGCAAGATGAACAAATACGCGACTTGGCACGGGCGGTTTTTCTTGAGCATGGCGCGGTAGGTTCCACCAAGGAGATTGCACGTCGCGCCGGTATTTCGGAAGCGACGCTGTTTCAGCGTTACCCCACCAAGGCGGCGCTGTTTATGGCCGCGATGGTGCCGCCCGTCGTCGATATCGATGCCATCATGGGTACCGGCCTTGCGCCGCAAGACGTGCGTTCGGCGCTGGTCGCCATCGGGCACCGCATGCTGGCGTACTTCCGCCAGCTCATTCCCGTCCTGCTGCAACTACTGACGCATCCATCGATCAACATTGCCGACATTTCCAGCCATTTCGAGCGCTCGCCTCCGGTTGCTCTCACCGAGGCGCTGGCCGATTTTCTCGATCAGGCTGGCGCCCGCGGCGTCATTGCCAAGCACGATCATTTGCCGGCCGCAGGTCTGTTCATCGCGGCCATCCACAGTTTGCCGCTGTTCGAATTGATGGGTGTGCATGGCGGGAATACGGAACAACTGATCGACGGCTTTGTCGAGGCATTGTGGCGCGGCATGCAGCCGCCGGTTACAAGCACGCCGCTTCGCTGAGCGGGCAAATGTTCACCGCTCAGGTGAATTGCCAAAAATACCAGTTGTACTAGTTGACATGCGCCCGTCACTCGCGTAAATCTATAAGTAAGTTATTACTTATAAATAAACGCCAGATTGCGAGAAGCCTTATGCACCCAGTTGCGCATGACACGAACACAGTTATCCCGGATCGGTCCGCTTTGCCGGCACTGATCTCGATGCGCAACGTGGGCAAGCGTTACCAAACACCGTCGGGCAGTTTCGATGCATTGCGTGATATTGAGCTTGAGATCAGCAGCGGTGAATTTGTCGCGGTGGTGGGCAAGTCCGGCAGTGGCAAGACGACCTTGATCAACTTGCTGACCGGGATCGACACCGTCACCTCCGGTCACATCCAGATTGGTTCCACCGCCGTGCACACGCTGTCGGAGGAGCAACTGGCGGTATGGCGCGGCAAGGCGATCGGCCTTGTCTTCCAGTTTTTCCAACTGTTGCCCACCTTGACCATCGCCGAAAACGTCATGCTGCCCATGGATTTTTGCCGCACCTACCCGAGCGCGGCGCGCCGCCCGCGCGCCCTTGCCTTGTTGACCAAATTAGGTATTGCCGATCAGGCCGACAAATTGCCGGCTGACTTGTCCGGTGGGCAGCAGCAGCGCGCCGCGATCGCGCGCGCGCTGGCGAACGATCCGCCAGTGCTGGTGGCCGACGAGCCCACCGGCAATCTCGACTCCAAAACCTCGGATGACGTCATGCAACTGTTCGCGGCGCTGGCGAAAGAAGGCAAGACCGTGGTGATGGTGACCCATGAACGCGACCTGAGCCGTTATTTCACGCGTACCATCATGCTCTCCGACGGCGCCGTTGTTGCCCCGGCGCGGGACGCGTGATGCTCAGCCCCCGCTGGAAAAAACTGGCCGGCGACCTACGCGCCATGCAAAGCCGGCTGGTCATGATGGTGCTGGCGGTGGCGGTCGGCATATTCGGCGTGACCGCCATTTTGAGCGCGTACACCATTTTGACGCGCGAAATCAGTGTCAATTACCTGGGAACGCACCCGGCTGCGGCGCTTATCGAGCTCGACCAGGTTGATGCGGTGCTGCTCGACGTGGTACGGCGCTTTCCCGGTATCGAGGACGCCCAAGCCGGCGCGTCTGTGTTGTCGCGGGTGCAGACCACGACGGGCAAATGGCTGCCCTTATTATTGTTCGTGGTGCCCGACTTTAACGATGTGCGCATCGGCCGCTTTACCCGGCAGTCTGGTGATTGGCCGCCACCGACTGGCAGCATGCTGCTTGAGCGCACTGCTTTTGAACTGCTGGAAGCACGGCCGGGGGCAAGCCTTGCCGTGCAGTCGCCTGACGGGGCGCGCCGGTCGATGCGGCTGGCCGGGGCCGTACACGATCCGGCGCTGGCGCCAGCCATGCAGGAGCAGACCGCCTACGGCTATATCACGCCGGCCACGCTGGCCTGGTTAGGCGAGCCGGCGCGCTTGCACCTGCTCAAGCTCACGCTGCGGCAAGGGCGGTCGGACAACGCTGCGGCGCAGGATACGGTCGGCAAGCTGGCCGCATGGCTGCGCGCGCAGGGGCACAAGGTGCAGGAAATTCGCATTCCTCCGCCAGGCAAGCATCCCCATCAAAACCAGATGACAGCAATCCTGATCATGCTGCTGCTGTTTAGTTCCATGGCACTGGTACTGGGCGGCATTCTTATCGCGAGCATGATCGATACGCTGCTCACGCAACAGATCCGGCAGATCGGGATCATGAAGGCCATCGGCGCGCGCACTGCGCAGATCGTGCAACTGTATGTGGTACTGATCGTGTTGATCAGCCTTGCAGCGCTGGCCATCGGCATGCCGCCGGGCGTGATGGCCGGGCGCGGCTTCGCGCAGGCGATTTCCCACGAGCTCAATTTCACCCTGTACAGCCAGGCCATCCCGGCCAGCCGTTACCTGATCGCGGTGATGGCAGGCCTCTTGACTCCCTTGTGTATCGCGCTGGTACCAATTGTCAGAATTACCCGCGTGACTGTGCGCAGTGCGATCAGCGACTTCGGCGTTGGCCGACCGGCTAGTGGCGCCGGCAACTTGTTCGCGTGGCTGGGGAAATTCGCGGCCATTGACCGCAGCTACTTGATGTCATTTCGAAATATTTTTCGGCGTCGCGGCCGACTGGTACTCACGTTGGCACTGTTGGCCTCGGCAGGGGCGATGTTCATGACCAGCGTAAACGTCAAGTCGGCTTGGGAACGCAATCTTGCCGACGCTGCGGCGGACCGTCGTTACGACCTTGAAGTACGCCTGAGCCACCCTGCACCGCACGAACCAATGCTTGCCGCCGTGCGTGCGATGGAAGGGGTGGCCTGGGCAGAGGCATGGAATGTGTCGCCAGCGGCGCCGGCACGACCGGATGGCCTGGACATCGTTCGCACCTATCCCGACGGCGGCCATGGCAGCTTTTCATTGCGCTCGGTGCCCGCAGGCGATGGCTCGACCGCTCTGACGGTGCTGGAAGGCCGCTGGTTGTGCGACGACGACACGGACGCGGTCGTGTTAAATCATGTGGCGCACGCTTTGCTGCCCCAGGCCAAGGTCGGCCAGCACATTGCGCTCAATCTCGATGGGCGCCAAGCGCGCTTTCTGCTGGTGGGGATAGCGCGCGAAATCATTACCCCGGCCAGTGCCTACACAAGCGCCCGAGGCTACGCGCATGCCACCGGTCAAGCCGGTACGCTCAACGCCTTGCGTGTGGTGACGACGCGGCACGACACGGCCAGCGTTGACGCGATCACCCGGCGGATTGAACAAACCCTGGAGCGGACCAATGTCAGCATGAAAATCGTCGTTTCCGAAAGCACCCTGGCGCGCGCCTTGAGCGGCCACGTGTCGCTCTTGATCTTTGCGCTAAGGGCCATGTCGGTGGTGATGGCCATCGTTGGCACCTTGGGACTGATGTCGGCAATGAGCACCAGCGTGCTTGAGCGCACGCGTGAATTTGGCGTCATGCGCGCCGTTGGCGGCACGCGCCGTATCGTCGTTCGTAGCGTTGTCATCGAGGCAGTGGCGATTGGTTTGATGAGCTGGTGCATGGCCGTGTTGTTCTCCCTGCCCTTATCCCTGCTCGTAGGGCGCACGATCGGTAAGCTCGCTTTTCAATGGGCGCTACCGTTGACGCTGGCGCCATTGGCGATGCTGACCTGGCTGGGCGTGGTCGTACTCGGCGCCGTTGGCGCTAGCGCCGTGCCGGCGTTCAACGCAAGCAGCCTGACCATTCAAAAAGCGCTTATTCACCTTTAAGGAGCACGCGATGCACAAACGGTTGTTATACATTTTGATGGGTGTTGTTCTCGTGGGATTGCTCATTGCGGCTCACCGCTTCAACTTCGCCGGCGTCATCAGCGAGCTGCACGGACACTGAGCGCGCGCAGCGCGTCGAAGGCGCCGCCAGCCGGCCGCGCCGCCAAAAAAAGCGTTGACGCTCAAAACTTGCCGGTGCTACTATCACTTGCATGGAAGCGCTTCCACACGCCTTATTGAAGACCCAGCAAAAAGGCTGCACCCGCCAACATGTCGCGCAATCTACCCCGGGTGTGGGCTTGCTGAGTGGAACGGGAGACCCAGTCGATCAGGGCGTGGTCGATGCATGCAGGCGAGTATCTGCATATGTGGCAGCCCGCCTGAGCGCTTTTTTTGCCATTCTCTCGCAAATCACTTCCAGGAGTTAATTACGTGGCAACGATCAAAGATGTCGCCTTGCGCGCCGGCGTCGGCATGAGCACCGCGTCGCGCGTCGTCAGCGGCAAAGGCTACGTTGCGGCGGCCACCATCGCGCGCGTGCAAAAGGCGGTCGAGGAACTCGACTTCAGGCCGTCGCATGCGGCGCGCGCGCTCATGTCGGGCACCTCGCAAATGGTGGGCGTGTACATCCCCATCCTGAAAGGCACCTTCTACACGCCCATCCTCGCGGCCATCGACGCCGAGCTGCGTGCGGCCGACCTGCACATGGTGGTCGCTTTCGGCGTGGGCAAGGGCGACGCGCGCCGCCAGGCGGTGGAAGGCATCAACTTCCTGCTCGAGCGCGGGTGCGACGGCCTGATCGTCATCAGCAATCACCTGTGCGAGGAAGACGTGCTCGCGCTTGGCAAGAACCAGTCGCGCATCGTTTTCATGAACCATCTGCTTGACGGTATCGAGTCGCATTGCTTCACGGCCGACCATCACTATGGCGGCGTGCTGGCGGCGCGCGCCTTGCTCGAACATGGCCACCGCAAGATCGCCGTGATCGGCGGGCCGTCCACCTCGCCCGACAACGTGGCGCGCCTGTCCGGTTTCATGGGCGAACTCGAACGCATCGGCATCAACCCGGCCGGCGTGTGGCAAACCGAAAGCGACTTTTCGCCGGAAGCCGGATGGGCGCAAGCGGCGCGGCTGATCGAGTCAGGTTACCAGTTCACCGCCGTTTTTTGCGCCAACGATGAAATCGCCGTCGGCGCCATGGCCTATTTTCAGGAGAACGGGCGTGAAGTGCCGCGCAATATCTCGGTGATCGGCTACGACGACACGCCGAGCGCCGCATTTTCAAGCCCGCGCCTGACGTCGGTGCGCATTCCCTGGCTGGAGATGACGATGGCAGCGCTCGACGAACTGTTCAACCGCTGCTACGGCACCCAGCGCACCATCAAGCGCCACTTCCTCATTTCGATCACCCAGCGCGCGTCGCTCGCCCGGCCGCCCGGCACCTAATAACGCAATAGTTCTCGCCTGGCACGCGAGTTTTTTTAACATTAACATGGAAGCGCTCCCATGTCGCAGGAGACAAATCAGATGAACTTGAAAAATACGTGCTTGACCGTGTTGATGGCGACGGCCCTTGCCGCTTGCGGCGGCGCCGGGGGCGGGGTGACGCCCTCGGTGCCCAGCGTGCCCGCGGTACCCGCCGTGCCTGTCCCGCCGGTCGTCGTCACCGCAACGCCGGTCGCGCCGCCGCCCGCCGCGCCCATCCTGAACGCCTCTCAGATGATCCATGCGCAAGGCGCAAAGTGGGTGCGCGCCGACGGCACGCCCGTGCTGCTCAAGGGCGTCAACCTAGGCAACTGGCTGCTCAATGAATTCTGGATGATGGGCCAGGGCTCCAACGGCATCGACGACAACTGCAAGCTCGATGCGGCGCTCGATACGCGCTTCGGCTACGCGGAGCGCGAGCGCCTGATGAAGGTGTTCCGGGACAACTGGATCGGCGAGCGCGATTGGGATCTGATGGCCAGATACGGCTGGAACGCCGTGCGCGTGCCCTTCATCCACAGCGTGGTCGAAGACGAAAAAAATCCGCGCCACCTGCGCGCCGACGCCTGGCGCTATCTGGACGACGCCGTCGCGCAGGCCGAAAAGCGGGGCATGTATGTGATCCTCGACCTGCACGGCGCCGTCGGCAGCCAGGGCGTGGAACACCACAGCGGCTGCGCCAACCGCAATCTGTACTGGTCCACGCCGCAGTACCAGGAGCGCACCATCTGGCTGTGGCAGCAGATCGCTGCGCGCTACAAGGACCGGCCGGCAGTGGCCGGTTACAGCCTGCTCAACGAGCCCTGGGGCACGGGTGCTGCCAATCTGGCGGTGGTGGTGGCCAAGCTGTACGAGGCGGTGCGCGCCGTCGATCCGAGCCACGTGATCATCCTGCCGGGTCATAACTCGGGCATTGCAGCCTACGGCAATCCGGCGGCGGCGGGCATGAAGAACGTCGCCTTCGAGATGCACTTCTATCCCGGCATGTTCGGCTGGGGCGCCATCGGCGCCGACGTGCACCGCGACTGGCTGACCTGCAGCGGCGGCGCCGCCAGCGGCGTGTGCGAATGGGACCAGCGCATCAAGGCGCTCGACACGCCATTTTTCATCGGCGAATTGCAGCCATGGGCGGGGCTGGGTGCGGACCTGGGCGGCCAGATCACGCGCGTGACCTTCGACACCTACGGCAAACTCGGCTGGGCCGCCACCGCCTGGACCTGGAAGCTGGTCACCAACGACGGCGGGCAGGGCGCAGGGACCTGGGGCCTGGTCACCAACGCTGCCGGCCAGAGCATCCCCAAGGTCGACTTCACCACCGCGTCCAACGCGCAGGTAGAGTCGCTGTTCAAGCTTTTTGGCAGCGTGCAGTATGAGCCGCAGCAGCGCGTGATGGACTGGATGACCAGCACCACCGCGCCCACGCCGTTTGCCAAATAGGTATTGTTTACTGTTCACTGCCCAAGGGAGGAGGCGACAAGCGCGCCAAACCGTCATGGCCTGGCCATGAACGGACACAGTCATGTCATACCGCGCCCGCATGCACATTCCCGGCAGCGCGCGGCCTATACTGATAATGGAGAGAACATGCATTCGCAAATAACTATGCGCGCCCCAGGCGCCCTTCGACTCTTGCTCGGGCTTGGTCTGGCCCTGGCCGGAGCGACCAGCGCGGCCCAGACAGCACTACCGGGCACGCTGCAGGCAGAGTCTTACACCAGCATGGCGGGCGTCGCGCTCGAAGCGACGGGCGACGCCGGCGGCGGCAGCGACGTTGGCTGGATCGACGCCAACGACTACATGACCTATTCGGTCAATCCGTCGTCGGCGGGCTGGTACACGGTGCAGTACCGGGTGGCCTCGGCCGGCACCACCGGCCAGATCGTCTTGAGCCAGAACAGCCTTGATATCAGCAGCGTAACTGGCGTGCCAAACACGGGCGGCTGGCAAACCTGGACTACCATCGCCTCGCGCGTCTACCTGTCGGCGGGCGCCCAGAATCTGACGGTGTTCGCCAAGGGCGGCGGCTTCAACCTGAACTGGATCGGTTTCACCAGGGAAGCCAGTACCGCCGCGCTGCCGGCGATTCGCCAGAGCGGCAAATACTGGGTCGACGCCAGCGGCGCGCGCGTGAACCTGCGCGGCGTGAATCTGGGCAATTGGCTGGCGATGGAAATGTGGATGATGAATTCGTCCATTGCCAACAGCGGCGGGGCGATCGCCGACCAGTGCACGCTTGAGTCCACGCTTGCCAGCCGTTTTGGCGTGACCGAAAAAGAGCGCCTGATGAACGTCTGGCGCGACAGCTACATCACGGCGCGCGACTTCGACCTGATAAAGGCAATGGGCATGAACGTGGTGCGCGTGCCTTTTTTGTATGACGTGGTCGAAAACAAGAACGCGCCCTACACGCTGCGCGCTGACGCCTGGAAGTACCTCGACTTTGCCGTCAACGAAGCGGAAAAGCGCGGCATGTATGTGATCCTCGACCTGCACGGCGCCGTTGGCGGCGCGGCGGCGGCCAGCGAGCAGCACGACGGCTGCGTGGGCCCGGCGGAAATGTGGACCAACCAGACTTACCGCGACCGCACTAAATGGGTGTGGGACATGGTCGCCAGCCACTACCGCGGCCGCACCGCGGTGGCCGCCTACGACCTGCTCAATGAACCGTGGGGGACCGACGCCACCACGCTGGCCAACTTTGGCTACGAGCTGTTCGACACCGTGCGCGCCAAGGATCCGGAGCACATGATCATTCTGCCGGGGCACAATTCGGGCATCGACGCCTATGGCAACCCGAATGCGCGCGGCAAGAGCAACGTCGCGTTCTGGATGCATTTTTATCCCGGCCTTTGGGGATGGAACGAAGTCTCCGGTCCCGCGGCGCAGGCAAACATGTATGCGGACTGGCTGCAGTGCGGCACCGGCGACGCGCGCGAGGTGTGCGCCTGGAATACCAAGCTGACCGCTTTGAGCACGCCGTTCCTGGTGGGTGAATTCCAGCCGTGGACTTTGCTGGGCAACTACGGTGCGCAGATGACGCGCCATACCCACGACATCTTCAACATGCTTGGCTGGGGCGGCACCGCCTGGTCGTACAAGACCACGTCGCAGGCAGGCTGGAACGGCGGCGGCTGGAACTGGGGCATGGTCACCAACAGCACCGCCGGCGCCTATGGCAACCTGAATGTGAGCACCGCGTCGGCCGCGGCGATCGAAGCATATTTCCGCGGCTTTGGCACGCAAGCGCTGGTCAAAAATGAAGCGATGGCCACGTGGATGAACTGGAAGCCGACGGTGGGCACGCGGATTGAAGCGGAAATGTTCAATAATCACGTCGGCATGCGCGTGGAGACGACCACGGATACTGGCGGCGGCTTCAATGTGGGCTACACGGACAACAATGACTGGATGACGTATCCGATCAATGTGCCGGTCGGCGGTGCCCACACGGTGCAGTTCCGCGTCGCCAGCGGTTTTACGGGCGGGCAGTTGGTGCTCAGTAAAAACGGCGCCGATCTGGCGCTGATCAATGTGCCCAATACGGGCGGCTTTCAGGCGTGGACCACGGTCAGTGCGACGGTGCAGTTGACGGCAGGGCAGCAGGACTTGGCGATCTACTCGCGCGTGGGCGGGTGGAACCTGAACTGGTGGCAGCTGAACAAGCAATAGACCAAGCAATAGACGTTCTGTAGCTCCTCTTTGCAACAGCGGCGCAGCAGCGGCGCTGTTGCTTTTTTTTTGGTGTCCGAAGAGCTGGCGTCGCCCAGCCACGAGTGAACATTCGTCATCAAATCGATTGACTTCGCAAACACCCCAATGCTACGATCAACACATGATGTGGGAACGCTCCCACATCATGTCATTGCCCCGGTTTCAGTCGTTGCGCTCCCCAGCAGGTGCGCCTGGCTGCCAAACCCGGGCAAAATTTTCGGGTCACTGTGGAAGCGCTTCCAGATTGTTCCTGCATCACCGACCCGGCATCACCGCTTGCTCTTCATAAAAATAAACCGGAGACAGAGACACCATGCATACCCAAGGTAACCAGACGCGCCAGCTTCACCCGCGCGGCATCATCCAGATCACCCCGATCGCCGCCGCCTGCGCGCTGCTGCTGTCGGCCGCGGCTGCGCAAGCGCAAAGCACCGCGCCCACTGGCGAGAGCACCAATGTGGTGACCGTGACCGGGATTCGGGGCAGCATCGCCAGCTCGATCGCCATCAAGCGCGACTCCGATTCGATCGTCGAAGCGGTCACCGCCGAAGACATCGGCAAGCTGCCCGATGTCAGCATCGCAGAATCGATCTCGCGCCTGGCCGGCCTGACCGCGCAGCGCGTCGAAGGGCGCGCGCAAGTGATCTCGATCCGCGGCCTGGCCCCCGACTTCGCGGGCACCTTGATGAACGGACGCGAACTGGTCTCGACCAGCGACAACCGCGGCGCCGAATACGACCAGTATCCGTCGGAGCTGATCAACGGCGTGACCGTCTACAAGACCCCCGACGCCACGCTGATGGGGCAGGGCTTGTCCGGCACCGTGGACCTGCAGACGGTGCGCCCGCTCGACCGGCGCGGACGCACCATTGCCATCGGCCTGCGCGGCGAGCGCAATTCGAACGGCGCCCTCAACGACGGCTCAAAAGCGGGCGGCAAGCGCATGAGCTTTTCTTACATCGACCAGTTTTTCAACAATACGCTGGGCGTGGCGGTCGGCTTTGCCCATCTCGATTCACCCGGCCAGCAGCGCGAATACAAATCATGGTGGTGGGGCGGCGAGAACAATGGCCTGCCGGCCGACGTGATAGCGCTCAAGGGCGCCGAAGTAACCGCCTCGTCACGCCAGCAGCGGCGCGACGGCCTGATGGCGGTGATCGACTTCAAGCCGGGCAAGAACTACCGCACGGCGCTCGACCTGTACTACTCCGAGTTTGACCAGGAAACCACGATGCGCGGCATGATGTGGAATTCGCACCAGTGGAGCGCAGTCCGCTACAACAATCCGGTGATCGACACCATCGGCGGCACCAAGCTGCTCACGGCCGGCGCCATCGTCAACCTCGAGCCGATCGTGCGCAACGACTTCAATACGCGCAAGGACAAGATCGGCGCGCTGGGCTGGAACAACCGCCTCAAGGTGGGCGGCTGGGCGCTGGACGGCGACCTGTCGTATTCGAGCGCCAAGCGCCGCGAGCAGGTGCTGGAAACCTACGCCGGCCTCGGTCCTGCCAACGCCGGCCTCACCGACAACGACTTCAAGTTCAAGATTCCCACTGGCGCCGGGCTGCCCACTTTCACGCCGAGCGTCGACTTTGCCAACCCGGGCAAAATCAAGCTCACTGACGTCGGCGGCTGGGGCAAGGACGGCGACATGCACCGCCCCGTGGTGGAAGACACGCTGGGCGCGTTCAAGCTGAGCGCCAGGCATGACCTTGGTGGTTTTTTCCGCAGCGTTGAAACGGGCATCAGCCAGTCCAGGCGCGAAAAGACCCACGTCGACGTCAACAACTACTACTTCCTGAAGAACAATCGCGCCCCCGCGACGGTGTCGTCCGACCTGCTGGTGCCAACCACCTCGCTGTCGTTCGCCGGCCTGCCGGGCACCCTGAGCTACGACACGCTCGCGGTGCTGGACAAATACTACGACCAGCAACCGGCGCGCCCCGACAACGACGCGCTGAACAACTGGAGCGTGACGGAAAAGCAGACCACCGCCTTCGGCAAGCTGTCGATCGATACGGATCTGGGCCAGGTGCCCCTGCGCGGCAACCTGGGACTGCAAATGATCCGCATGCAGCAGGATTCGGACGGCATTGCTTTGTCCGGCAACACCACCAAGCCGATTTCGGGCGGCGACGCCTACACCGACGTGCTGCCTAGCGCGAACCTGATTTTCGACCTGAGCCACTACCTGGGCGGCACCACCGCGCGTTTTGGCGTGGCCAAGACGCTGGCCCGGCCGCGCATGGCCGACATGCGCGCCGGCGCCACCGGTGGCGTGGACGCCACGACCAAAATGTGGAACGGCAGCGGCGGCAATCCAGGCTTGCAGCCTTGGCGCGCGAACGCCTTCGACCTCTCGCTTGAACATTACTTCGGCAAGAGCGGGTACATCGCCGGCGCACTGTTCTACAAAAAGCTCAAAAGCTATATCTACAACCAGCAAACGGTATTCGATTTTATGGGTTTTCCGAATCCGTCGAGCGTGGTGCCGCTGTCGAACACCGGCACCATGAACCGTCCGGCCAACGGCGAGGGCGGCATGGTGCGCGGCGCCGAGTTGTCTGGCTCCTTCGAAGCCAGCCGCCTGTGGAGCGCGCTGGAGGGCTTTGGCGTGCTGGCCAGCATATCGGCCACGGAAAGCTCGATCCATCCCAACGGTCCGGGTACCAAGGAAAAGCTGCCCGGCTTGTCGGGCGTGGTGTCGAACGTGACGGCGTTTTATGAGAAAAACGGCTTTTCGGCGCGCGTGAGCCGGCGCTACCGTTCGGCCTATCGCGGTGAAGTCACGGGCTTGTTTGCGCAGCGCGCCATTAGCGAAATCCTGGCCGAAAACCAGGTCGACTTCCAGCTTGGCTACAGCTTTGACACCGGCCCCCTGAAAGGCGCCGCGCTGCTGCTGCAGGTGAACAACGTGAAGAACGCACCATACCAGACCATGCAGGGCGACCCCTTTACCGGCGGCTCGTATGCGCCGGAACGCTACACCACGTACGGGCGCCAGGTGCTGCTGGGCCTGAACTACAAGCTGTAATTAACCAGTCGGGCGCCGCTGCAGCAAGGCAGCTGCGCCCTCTATTTGTGAGCGACTCCATGCATAAGAATATCTATCTCATTCTCGCCGCCCTGGCCTGTGCCGCCAGCGCCTGCGCCGCGCCGCTGGCCGACTGGCCGCACATCACGAGCGCGGTGCGCACCGACGCGCACCTCGAAGCGCGCGTCAAGGAAATCGTCGGCGCGATGACGCTGGCCCAGAAAGTGGGCCAGATGACGCAACCGGAAATCAAAACCGCAACGCCGGACGACGTACGCCGCTATTACCTCGGCTCGGTGCTCAACGGCGGCGGCAGCTGGCCGGCCATGAACAAGCACGCCGCGCCGGCCGACTGGGTGGCGCTGGCCGACCAGTATTACGACGCGTCGATGGCCACCGACATGCGCCTGAAGGTGCCCGTAATCTGGGGCGTCGACGCCATCCACGGCAACAGCAACGTGGTGGGCGCCACCCAGTTCCCGCACAACATTGGCCTGGGCGCCGCGCACAATGCGCGCCTGGTCGGCAAGATGGGCGCGGCGGTGGCCAAGGCGGTGCGCGCCACCGGCATTCACTGGGTGTTCGCGCCCACGCTGGCAGTGGTGCGGGACGCCCGCTGGGGCCGCACCTACGAAAGTTTTTCGCAAGACCCGGCCGTCGTCAATGCCTACGCCGGCGCCTACGTGCGCGGCCTGCAGGGAAAGCTCGGCAGTGACGCGAGCGTGATCGCCACCGCCAAGCACTTCATGGGCGACGGCGCCACCGATCAGGGCAAGGACCAGGGCAACGCGCTGGCCACGCGGTCACAGATGATCAATGTGCACGGCCAGGGGTACTACAGCGCGCTGGCCGCCGGCGCGCAGACGGTGATGGTGTCGTACAACAGCTGGCATGACAAGGCCGGCGGCATCGACTATGGCAAGCTGCACGGCAGCAAAGCGATGATCACCGAAGCGCTTAAACAAAAGATGGGCTTTGACGGTTTTGTCGTCTCGGACTGGAACGGCATCGCCCAAGTGCCCGGTTGCAGCAACGCCAGCTGTCCGCAAGCCATCAATGCGGGCATCGACATGGTCATGGTGCCGGACGACTGGAAGGCTTTCATCGCCAACACTATCGGACAGGTGGAAAGCGGCGTGATTCCGATGGCGCGCATTGACGACGCGGTCACCCGCATCGTGCGCGTGAACTCGTGCGCGAATCCCTGGTCTTACTGAAAAATGACGGGAATGCCTTGCCGCTGGCGCCAGGCAAAAAAATTCTGGTGGTGGGCAAGGGGGCCGATAGCCTGCCGCTGCAAAATGGCGGCTGGACGCTGACGTGGCAAGGCACGGACAACAAAAATGGCGACTTTCCCAATGGTGATACGATTTTGGCCGGCATTGTCGAGAAAGCGGGAGCGGCCAACGTCACGTACAGCCACGATGTGAAAGGCATCGACGTGGCCGCATTCGACGCCGTGATTGCGGTCATTGGTGAAACGCCGTATGCGGAAGGCGCGGGCGACATCGGGCCTGCGGGAACGCTGCGCCACAGCGCGCGTTATCCGGAAGACCTGGAGGTGCTGAAAGCTGTTGGGGGTAAGGGCAAGCCGGTGGTAACGGTACTGTTGTCCGGTCGGCCTGTGTATGCCAATGACTTGATGAATCTGTCGGACAGCTTTGTCGCCGCGTGGCTGCCCGGCACGGAAGGCAAAGGTATCGCGGATGTCTTGTTCACAGGCGTAAATTCAAAAGGAATGCATTCAGGAGGAGGGCATTCAAAGGACTCACATTCCAGTGGCAGACGCCCCTTCAGCGGCACATGGTCATTCGCGTGGCCCGGTAGCGTTTGCCAGACGGACCTGAGCACGGCGGGCAAAGACAGCGCGCCTCTGTTCAAGCTTGGCTACGGCCTGCGCTACGGCAGCTCGGCCACGGTCGGGCAGCTTGACACGCGTTATGCAGAGGGGGGCTGCGGCATCACGAATGCGTGGCCGGTGCTCACGCAAGGGGATCGCGCGAGCTGGCCGCTGTATCTTGGCAGCGGCGCCGAGCGCATTGCCCTGGGCAGCGATTTGAACAAGGTCTTCACCGTGTCGGGCGCCACGGTAGAAACGGTACAAATGAACACCCAGCAAGACGGCAAGCGCATCACGTGGCGCGGGCCGGCGCGCTTTGAGGCAAGCGGCAACAAGGCGCGTGCTCTGCCGGCCTTTGCCGCCACTGACGGCGCGCTGCAATTCGATACCATGGTCGACACCACACCCACGGCACCCGTGATGGTCGGAATAAACGGCGAGTTCATTGACATCGCCACAACGCTGGCAGGCCTGGTTGGCAAAGGGAAGCAAACCGTCAAACTTGCGCTGGCCTGCTTTACTGCCAAGGGGGTCGACCTGGGCAAGATCATCACGCCGTTCAGCATCGATACCGAAGGCGCGTTCAAGGCGGCATTTGCCAATATTGAAATCGTTGGCGGCGGCGCCAAGAGCCGTGATGCGCTGGCCTGTCCGCCATGATGCGGTCGCCACCAAGCTGATACCCGCCTCAAACAGGACGGGACCCGTGACGAATCCCGCGATCAGGCGCCACTATCGAGCGCTATTGGCCACTAACGCAGGAAAGTCCTCGCCTCGATCCCGGCGGCGGTGGCCAGCGCCACCATGTGCACCGTCCCGCGCGCGCAGCCCGGCTGGCCGTACTGGGCATGAAACGCCAGCACCAGGTCGATGCCGGTCGCGAGCATGCGCTCGTTCAGTCCCTTCCAGCTGTCGGCCGGGTAGGCTTTGCGGTCGGCCCGGTTCTTCTTCATTGGTTCGGCCGCCAAGCCCAGTTCGGCGGCCAGCGCAATGGCCAGCGCATCAATGCCGGGCGTGTCCCCCGTCGCAATGGTGGACCCTTCCGGCAGCGCCGACAGCGCGCGCCGCAAGGCGTGCGCATCGGTCCAGGTGGTCGATCCGGTGACCAGTACGCGCATCAGTTTCTCTCCTGTTTTGGCAAGCTGGCGGCAATTAAGGTAAGGTATTAATTGTTGAAATAGCTACCAAAGTGAGTACTGTATATGATCGATCTTGAACAGATCAAGGCGATGTTTGCCAACGTCGGCGAAAACGCCGGCTGGGACCTCGCGCAGCCCATGGAATGGGGCTACTTCTTCACCGACCGCAAGCGCGCCAAGCTGGAGTCTGCGCTCAAGGAACTGCAAAAGCTGGGCTTTCGCTACGTTGACATCTTCATTCCCCAGCTTGAAAAAGGGCAGGAAGACTATTTTTTCCTGCATGTGGTGAAGGTGGACGTGCACACGCCCGAGTCGCTGTTCGCACAAAATGCGCGCTTGTACGAGCTGGCCGCCAAGCACGAACTCGATAGTTACGACGGCATGGACGTCGGCCCCATCACGCCAAAATAAACCAGGAGTTTCACGCTGCAGTCAATCGCGTCCAAGCTGTGGCATGTTCAGCACGCCTTCACGATCGCCGGTTCCACCGTGTCGTCGCGCATGACCATCGTGCGCCTGGGTGACGGCAGGCTGTGGCTGCATTCCCCCGTGCCCCAAAAACAGGTGGTGCCGCTTGTCTGGCGCGTCGATAAAGGCGGCATCGGCGCCACAACCACATCGTTGAACGCGACGGGTACGCCGCGGTCGAGCACGCCTTTCGTGTATTTGTGTAAAGAGTTGCACGGCAACCGGGGGCAGACCACAAGCTCCGCACCCGATCTTGCGGCTAAGCAATTGTGAAAGTTTCTCCGGGGATGTATATTGGTGAATTCGGAGGAAACGATGGTTCAAGAGCGGAAAGACCGGTTGATGGCTTACCGGGTTGAGAAGGGCCTCATGGTCCAGAAGCAGATGTCCACGCGTGCCGCTGCCGCCTATCTTGCTACCTATGGCGTGCCGATGCATGTGTCGGTGCGGGTGCTGACGGGCCCGAACAAGCGCCCCCCCGCACAGCATGAGGACGGGACGTTTTGGTTCGAAATCATCCGCGCCGCTGGCATGACCTACGGCGGCTAGTTTTTTTCGCCTGATCGTCGGCGTCAATTCCCGGCTTCAGTTCGCACCTTCATTCCTCACCTTCAGTCCTCACCTTCATTTCCAACCTTCATTTCCAACCCACGCTCAGAATGAATTGACACCCAAAATCGATGGGTGTTATATTCTCGATATTGCGTTGGGAACGTTTCCAAGTTGGCGTCTTCCAAGCAAGCGGACACAGATCCGCCCACCCGGAGACACGATGGCCGCACCAAGCAAGCACCTGCTTCGCAGACTCATCCCGTTTGCCGCACTGATTCCGATGGCGCTGACCGTCATCGTCGGCTATCTGGGCACCGTGCTCTGGTCGCTCAATACTTCCTTTACCAACGCACGCACCTTTCCCACCGATACCTACGTCGGCATGGCGCAGTACACGCGCCTGTTCGACAACGAACGCTGGATGGTCTCGCTGCACAACCTGGCGCTGTATGGCGTGCTGTTCATCGCCGCCTGCCTGGTCATCGGTTTTCTGCTGGCCGTGTTCATCGACCAGAAAGTGCGCGGCGAAGGCGTGCTGCGCACCGTCTTTTTGTATCCGTATGCGATGTCGTTCGTGGCCACCGGACTGGTATGGCAATGGATGCTCAAACCGGCCGACGGCATTGAACACGCCGTCATCCAGATGGGTTTTGCCGGCTTTTCCTTCGACTGGATCGAGAACGAAGACATGGTCATGTACACCATCGTGATCGCCACCGTGTGGCAGGCGTCAGGCCTGGTCATGGCCATGATGCTGGCCGGCCTGCGCGGCATCGACGCCGAAATCTGGAAGGCCGCGCGCCTCGATGGCATTCCCGTCTGGCGCGTGTACATGTCGATCGTGCTGCCGATGCTCGGCCCCACCGTGGCCACCGTGCTGCTGCTGCTGACTACCGCCGTCGTCAAGCTGTTCGACGCGGTCGTCGCCATGACCCAGGGCGGCCCCGGCACCGCCAGCGAAGTGCCGGCCAAGTTCATCATGGATCATTTGTTCCAGCGCGCGAACATCGCGCTGGCCTCGGCGGCAGCGGTGGTGATGCTGGTGCCGGTCATTGCGATGGCCGCGCCATTTCTGTATGCGCGCCGGCGCAAGGATCATGCATGAAGCGCCGCTCGCAATTTTCGCGATTTTCGCCCGCCCGCCTGGGCATCTACGCGTTCCTGTTCAGCGCCGCGCTGTTTTTCCTGCTGCCGCTGTATGTGATGCTGGTCACCTCGGTCAAATCGATGGAGGAGATCAGGCTCGGCAATATTTTCGCGCTGCCGCTGCAGGTCACCTTTGAACCCTGGCGCCAGGCCTGGAGCAGCGCCTGCACCGGCCTGTCATGCGAGGGCATTCGCGGCGGCTTCTGGAATTCGGTGGCAATCGCCGTCCCCAGCACCATCCTGCCGATCCTGCTGGGCGCGATCAACGGCTATGCGCTCTCGTTCTGGCGCCCGCGCGGCTCGGCGCTCCTGTTCGCGGTCTTGATGGTGGGCGCCTTCGTGCCGCTGCAGGTGATGATCTATCCGCTGGTGCGCGTCACCGGCGCCATGGGCCTGTTCGGCTCCCTGTCGGGCATCGTGCTGGTGCATATCATCTTTGCGATGCCGGTCATGACGCTCCTGTTTCGCAATTACTACGCGGGCGTGCCGCACGAATTGTTCCAGGCCGCGCGCATCGATGGCGGCGGTTTTTTCCGCATCTTCGCGCAAGTCATGCTGCCCATGTCGCTGCCGATCATCGTGGTGGCGGCCATCATGCAGGTGACGGGCGTGTGGAACGATTACATCCTGGGGCTGCAGTTCGCCGGCACCGACAATTATCCGATGACGGTCCAGCTGAACAACGTGATGAACACCACCACCGGAACGCGCATGTACAACGTCAACATGGCCGCGACCATCCTCACGTCGATGGTACCGCTGGCGATCTATTTTATTTCAGGGCGCTGGTTTGTGCGCGGTATCGCCGCCGGCGCGGTAAAAGGCTAACGTCATGTCGAATGTTTGTTTGCGGGACCTGTGCATCAACCTGGGCGGGAACGAGATCATCAAGGACCTGACCCTGGCCGTGGAGGAGGGCGAGTTCCTGGTGCTGCTCGGGCCTTCCGGCTGTGGCAAGTCGACCCTGCTGCACAGTATTGCAGGCCTGATCGACGTCACTTCCGGCACGGTTGAAATCAAGGGGCGCGACATGACCTTCGCCGACCCGAGCGAGCGCGGGATCGGCATGGTGTTCCAGTCCTATGCGCTGTATCCGACCATGACGGTGGAAAAGAACATGTCCTTCGGCCTGCGCATCGCCGGCACCCCCAAGGCGGAAATTGCGCGCCGCGTGGCGCGCGCCGCCGAGATGCTGCACCTCGACGCGCTGCTGCAGCGCAAACCGGCGCAGCTGTCGGGCGGGCAGCGCCAGCGCGTGGCGATCGGGCGCGCGCTGGTGCGCGAGGCCGGCGTGTTCCTGTTCGACGAGCCGCTCTCGAACCTGGACGCCAAGCTGCGCGCCGAGCTGCGGCGCGAACTCAAGCTGCTGCACCAGACGCTGCGCTCGACGATGATCTACGTGACGCACGACCAGGTCGAAGCGATGACGCTGGCCACCCGCATCGTAGTCATGAAGGGCGGCAAAGTGCAGCAGATCGGCGCGCCGGCAGAGGTCTATGAGCGCCCGCAAAACCTGTTCGTGGCCGGCTTTCTGGGCACGCCCGCGATGAACTTCATCGACGGTACGCTCGACGCCGGCGGGCGCTTTATGTCGCCGTCCCTGTCGCCGTCGCCGTCGCTGACGCTCGCGCTCGGTCCCTCTTGCAGCCTGGCTGGCGGCAAGGTGGTGCTCGGCATTCGTCCCGAACATATCCTGCTCGGCGACTCGGGGCCTTTTACCGGGACGGTGGCGCTGGTGGAACCGATGGGCAATCACCAGATCGTGTGGATCAGGATTGGCGAGCGCAAGCTGTCGGCGATCGTCAACGACAACCGCGTTTTCGCGCTCAATGAAGCGGTGCGTTTTGGCGTCGACTGCGCGCGCCTGTCCCTGTTCGACAAAACGAGCGAGCAGCGGCTCGCCGCATCCTGAGGAAAATGACATGGCCACTATCAAGGATGTAGCCCGCCTGGCGGGCGTGGGACTGGGAACCGCTTCGCGCGTGGTCAGCGGCAAGGGCTCGGTGTCTCAGGCAACCATGGAAAAAGTCAGACAGGCGATCGAGGAGCTCGACTTTCGGCCCTCGCACGCGGCCCGCTCGCTGCTCTCGGGCAGCTCGCAAATGATCGGGGTTTACATCCCGGTGCTCAAGGGGACGTTTTACACGCCGATCCTGCAATTGATCGACACCGAGCTGCGCGCCGCCGGGCTGCACATGGTGGTCGCTTTTGGCGTAGGCCTGGGCAACCCGCGCGAGCAGGCAATTGAAGGCATCGAATTTCTGATGGAGCGCGGCTGCGACGGTTTGATCGCCATGACCAACCACCTGACCGACGCCGACATTGCGGCGCTGGGGCCGAAGCAATCGCGCCTGGTGGTGCTGAACCACAGCTTTGCGAGCATTCCCGAACAGTGCTTCACGGCCGACCATACGCAAGGCGGGGTGCTGGCGGCGCGCGCCTTGCTCGACCTTGCGCATCGCAAAATCGCCGTGATTGCCGGCCCTTCCACGCTGCCCGACAACGTGGCCCGTATCGCCGGCTTCATGGGCGAAATGGAGCGCGCGGGGATCGACACGGCCGCCATGTGGGTGGCCGAGAGCGATTTTTCGCCCGAAGGCGGCTGGGCCTGCGCCAAGGAGCTGGTCGAGTCAGGCCACGTGTTCACGGCGCTATTTTGCGCCAATGATGAAATGGCCGTCGGTGCGCTCTCGTTCCTGCACGAGATTGGCATGTCGGTGCCGGGCGACGTGTCGGTGCTGGGCTACGACGATACGCCAAGCACTGAATTTTCGGCCCCGCGCCTGACGTCGGTGCACGTCCCGTGGCGCACGGTCACGCGGTCCGGGCTGAACGCGCTGCTCAACCGCTGCTATGGCCTAGAGCGCGCCGTCACGCGCGATTTTCCGATCAGCGTCACGCAGCGCGCTTCGCTCGCCAAAGCCGCACAATCAGATTGACAAAAACACCCCGAGACCGCAATATCGATCTTAATTGGAATCGCTTCCAATTTGACCTCCACCGACCCTGCGCAAAGACCATGATCAAACATTCCTGTCTCATCGCCGCCGCCGCGCTGCTGCACGCCGGCGCCGCCTCCGCCGCAACTGCCCCCACCGCTGCCGTCAGTGCGCCACTGGCCGACTGGCCCCGCATCCGCAGCGCCGTCCCGCCCGACGCCAGGCTTGAAGCGCAAGTCAAAAAAATCGTGGCCGGCATGTCGCTGCGCCAGAAAATCGGCCAGATGACGCAGCCCGAAATCAAGTCCGTCACGCCCGACCAGGTCAGGGAGTTTTACATTGGGTCGGTCTTGAATGGCGGCGGCAGCTGGCCGAACGGGAACAAGTACGCCACGCCGGCCGACTGGGTCGCGCTGGCCGACAAATACTACGACGCTTCGATGAGCACCGACATGGCGACCAAGGTACCGGTCATCTGGGGCATCGACGCCATGCACGGCAACAGCAATGTGTACGGCGCCACGCTGTTCCCGCACAATATTGGCCTGGGCGCGGCGCGCGACAAGCTTTTGATCCGCAAGATGGCCGCGGCCGTGGGCCAGTCGGTGCGCGCCACCGGCATCAACTGGGTGTTCGCGCCCACGCTGGCCGTGGTGCGCGACGATCGCTGGGGCCGCACCTACGAGAGTTTTTCGGAAGACCCCGCACTGGTGAGCAGCTACGGCGGCCAGTACGTGAGCGGCCTGCAGGGCAACCTGAAAGGCGACGCCAACGTGGTGGCCACAGCCAAGCACTTCATCGGCGACGGCGGCACCGACCAGGGCAAGGACCAGGGCGTGAACAAGGCCGGCAAGGCCGAGATGATCAAGCTGCACGCCCAGGGCTATTACAGCGCCCTGGCGGCCGGCGCGCAGACGGTGATGGCGTCGTTCAACAGCTGGAACGATGTGGCCGGCGGTGTCGATTACGGCAAAATGCACGGCAGTAAAGCCTTGCTGACCGATGTCCTGAAAACGAAAATAGGCTTTGACGGCATGGTCGTCTCCGACTGGAATGGCATTGCCCAGGTCCCCGGCTGCACCAACGACAGCTGCCCGCAGGCGATCAACGCCGGCATCGACCTGGTCATGGTGCCTGACGACTGGAAGGCCTTCATCGCCAACACCGTCAGGCAAGTGGAAGCCGGGGAAATTCCGATGGCGCGCATCGACGACGCCGTGGCCCGCATCGTGCGCGTCAAGCTGCGCGCCGGCTTGTTCGGCAAAAAGCCTTCAGCAAACCCGTTTGCAGGCAAGCCGGAGGCGCTGCAGGCGCGCGCGCTGGCGCGCCAGGCGGTGCGCGAATCGCTGGTGCTGCTCAAGAACGACGCCGGCGCGCTGCCGCTGGCACGCGGCAAGAAAATCCTGGTGGTCGGCAAAAGCGCCGACAACCTGTCGAACCAGAGCGGCGGATGGAGCCTGACCTGGCAGGGCACCGCCAACCGGAACAGCGACTTTCCCAACGCCGACTCGATCCTGAAAGGCATCCAGGAGGCAGCGGGCGCGGCCAACGTCACCTACAGCGAAACGGCGGCGGGTGTCGATGTGGCAGCGTTCGACGCGGTGATCGCGGTCATCGGCGAGACGCCCTATGCGGAGGGCGACGGCGACATCGGCCCATCGGGCACGCTGCGCCACAGCGCGCGCCATCCTGAAGACCTGGCGCTGCTGCAGGCCGTGGCCGGCAAGGGCAAGCCGGTCATCACGGTGCTGGTGGCGGGCCGCCCGCTGTACACCAACGACCTGATGAACCTGTCGGACAGTTTTGTCGCCGCCTGGCTGCCCGGCACCGAAGGCAAGGGCGTGGCCGACGTGCTGTTCAAGGGAGGCTATGGTTTTACGGGCAAGCTGTCGTTCTCGTGGCCCAAGGCCGTCTGCCAGGGTTCGCTCAACGTGGGCGACAAGGATTACGCGCCGCTGTTCGCTTACGGCTACGGGCTTGATTACGCGAGCCGCGTCAAGGTCGGCCAGCTGGACGCGGCATTTGCCGACGGCGGCTGCGGCGTGACCAATATGTACCCGGTCTTTCACCAGGCCGACCGCGCCACCTGGCCCTTGTACGCCGTCAGCGGCGCGCAGCGCACCGCCCTGGGACTGGACGTCAACAGCGTGGCTACCGTGCCCAATCTGAAAGTGGAAACCACCCAGGTCAACACCCAGCAAGACGGCAAGCAGGCCACCTGGACCGGCCCCGCGCGGCTCGAGGCGCATGGCGCCAGGGCGATCGCCCTGCCGGCCTTTGCCAGCGTTGACGGCGCGCTGCAGTTCGATACCATCGTCAGCGCCGCGCCAAAGGGGAAGGTCACCGTGTCAATTGGCGCCGCTGCGCTTGACGTGACCGGCGTGTTTGAACGCCTGGCCGGCAAGCAGAAGCAAACAGTGCGCATTCCCTTGGCATGCTTTAGCGCCAAGGGCGCCAACCTGGCCAGCATGGATACCCCGTTCGCCGTTGACAGCGAGGCCGCCTTCACGGCCGCTTTCGCCAACATCCAGATCGTTGGCGGTGGCGCCAAAGAGAAGGATGCCTTGACTTGCGCGGAGGCCAAATGAACCTCGACAATGTGCGCTTTTCCGATGGTCCGCGCCTGCTGGCCGACGTCGGCGGCACCAACGCGCGCTTTGCCATCGAAACGTCGCCGCGACAGTTCGACGCCGTTGCGGTGCTGCCGTGCAGTGCGTTCCCGAGCCTGGGCGCGGCCGCCGCGGCGTATCTGAACAGCGGCGCGGCCAGTGCCCATGCGGGCGCGGTTCGCCATGCGGCGATCGCCATTGCCAACCCGATCGACGGCGACGCCATCCGCATGACCAACCATACGTGGAGCTTTTCGACGGCCGCTCTGCGCAAGGAGCTTGATTTGTCCACGCTGCTGGTGGTGAACGACTTCACGGCGCTGGCGATGGCGCTGCCGTACTTGCGCTCGTCGCAGCGTATCCGGGTGGGCGGCGGCGTCGAGCTGCCGGGGCGCACCATCGGGCTGGTGGGGCCGGGCACCGGCCTTGGCGTGTCGGGCATCGTGCCGGTGGACGGGCGCTGGGCGCCGCTGGCCAGCGAGGGCGGGCACGCCAGCTTTGCGCCCGCCGACGATATTGAAATCGCCATCATGCAGCAGCTTTGGCACGACTTCGGACACGCCTCGGCCGAACGGCTGCTGTCGGGGCCCGGGCTGGAACTGATCTACCGCGTCATCTCGGGCGGCGCCTTGGGGGCGGCGGCCATCACCGAACGCGCGCTGGCCGGCCAGGACGCCGACTGCCTGCGCACGGTCGACTGCTTTTGCGGCGTACTCGGTTCGGTTGCGGGAAATGTCGCCTTAACCCTGGGCGCGACCGGAGGCATGTATATTGGCGGGGGCATCGTGCCGCGCCTGGGCGCACTGTTTGCGCAGTCGCCGTTTCGGGCGCGCTTTGAGGCCAAAGGGCGCCTGCAGAGCTACCTGGAAAAAATCCCGACGTACCTCATTACCGAGCAGTACCCCGCGTTCCTCGGCGTGTCGGCGATCCTGTCCGAACAACCGGCGCACCGGCATTAAAACACCCAACGGAGACTTCACTACATGGAACACATTTCACAGCCGGGCGCGCTGCGCAGCAATTACGCGGAGCAGGGCAGCACCACCGGGCCGCTCATCATCGTCACCATCCTGTTTTTCATGTGGGGCTTGCTCACATCGATGAACGACGTGCTGATCCCGCACCTCAAATCGGTCTACACGCTCACCTACGTGCAGGCGATGCTGGTGCAGTTCTGCTTTTTCGGCGCATATTTCGTGGTGTCGCTGCCGGCCGGGATATTGATCAAGAAAATCGGCTACCAGAAGGGCGCCGTCACCGGCCTGATGATCGCCGCCGCCGGGTGCGCGCTGTTCTATCCGGCCGCCACGTCCGGCTATGGCCTGTTCCTGCTGGCGTTTTTCGTGCTGGCCTCGGGCATTACCATCTTGCAGGTGGCGGCCAATCCGTATGTCACTGAACTGGGCAATCCGCAGACGGCGTCGAGCCGGCTGACGCTGACCCAGGCCTTCAATTCGCTGGGCACCACGGTCGGTCCGCCGCTGGGCGGCATGCTGATTCTGGGCGGCGTGGTGCTGAGCGTGACCGAGCTGGCGGCGCTGCCGGCGGCCGAGCAGGCGGCGTATCGCGCCAAGGAAGCGGCGATGGTCTCGGGTCCTTACCTTGCCCTGGCGGCGGCCTTGATGGCGCTGGCGGTGCTGTTTGCGCTGGCGCGCCTGCCCAAGATCACCCACGCCGAGCCGGTCAGCAGTGTGGCGGCGGCGCAAGGCAAGCCGTCGGCGCTGTCGCACCTGCACCTGTTGCTGGGCGCGGTCGGCATCTTCCTGTATGTGGGCGGCGAAGTGAGCATTGGCAGCTTCCTGATCAGCTTTATGGGTGATCCGTCAATCGCCGGACTGCGCTCAGACAGCGCAGCCAACTACGTGGCCTATTATTGGGGCGGGGCCATGGTGGGCCGCTTTATTGGTTTTGCGGTCATGCGTTACGTCAGCCCGGGCAAGGCGCTCGCCTTCAATGCGGCGTGTTCGATCGCGCTGATTTTGATTGCCATTTTTGGCTCCGGCAAGGTGGCGATGTATGCCATCCTGGCGGTGGGCCTGTGCAACTCGATCATGTTTCCGACTATTTTCAGCATGGCGCTCAACAAACTCGGGCCGCTGACGGGCCAGGGTTCGGGCATCCTGTGCATGGCCATCGTGGGTGGTGCGCTGGTGCCCTTCGTGCAAGGCTTCGTGGCCGATACGGTCGGGCTGCAGATGTCGTTCCTGGTGCCCGCCGCCTGCTACACCTTCATCTTGTTCTATGGGCTGAAGTTTGCGGGGATGTACAGCAAGCCCTAAATTCTGACGCTCAGGTGAAAGCAATGATTTCCGACTGGGAATCATTGCTTTTTTCGTTTTGGGGCGTGGCACGCCAACTGAACTTGGTGGCGACACGCGTTGTCAAAAAGTTGACACCATCCCCAACCCGAACAGGAGAGTGAAATGCTGAAAACCAAATTAGCCAGAGGCGCGCTGGCGATCTCGGCCGTTGCGGCCTTGTTTGCCGCGCTCGCGGTCCAGGCGCAAACGGGCGGCGGCAGCGCCGGGTCGACGGGCGCAGGCCAGTCCGGTACCGGCCAGCCAGCCGGGCAGCCCACTGCGGGCCAGGAGGGCAGCCATGCGGGCATGCACAGTGGCAAGCAGACTGGAACGCAGAGCGGCACCCAGAGCGGCGCCCAGAGCGGAACTCAGGCAGGCAGCAGCACGGCAAGCGGCGCTGGCACCATGGGCGGCGCGGCACCGAGCCGGGCCGACCAAAAACTGATCAAGGACATGGCTATGGCCAACCTGGCCGAAATCGAAGCTGGCCGCATGGCGCAAGGAAAAACGCAAAGCGATCAAGTGAAAAGTTTTGCGCAGCAAATGATTGACGACCATACCAAGGCATTGGGCGAAGTGCAGCAGCTTGCGCAAGCCAAGGGCGTGGCGCTGCCAACCGAGCTCGACCGCATGCACAAGCGCAAGGCCGAACGCATGGCCGCGCTGTCCGGCGACGCCTTCGACCGCGCCTACATGGCTCAGGCAGGGCTGGCCGACCACAAGGCCACCCACAGTCTGCTGCAAAAAGTACAGTCGCAGGCCAAGGATCCCGACGTCAAGGCTCTGGCCGCGCGCACCATGCCCGTTGTCGATCAGCACTTGAGCTCGGCGCAGCAGTTACACAAGGATACGGCGCGCGGCAGCAGTCGCACCCAGGGCAATACCGGTGCCTCGTCCGACAAGACCGACAAGACCGACAAGGCCGACAAGACCGACAAGACCGACAAAAAATAGGCACCCAAAGGCCAATGGGCGTTGCAGGCAGGTTCAGGCGTACGAGCGGGGCGGTCAGGCTACAATGACCGCTCCATGCAAGCCATCCTCGCCACGACTTTCCCGTTTTTTGCACTTGTGCTGTGCGGCTATGTGGCTGTGCGCAGGCACATGTTGCCGCAGCTTGCCATTCCGGGCATGAACGGCTTTGTGCTGTACTTCGCGCTGCCATGCCTGCTGTACCGATTCGGATCGACCACGCCGCTGGCGCAACTGCTCGATCCGGGTGTGTTCGGCGTATATTTGCTGTGCGCGCTGGTCATGGTGGCACTGGCGGTGGGGTTTGCGCGCGTGCGCGGCGTAGACTGGAATAATGGCGCCTTCGGAGCGCTGGTGGCGGCGTTTCCCAACACCGGCTTCATGGGCGTGCCCTTGCTGGTGGCCCTGCTGGGGCCACGCGCGTCGGGACCGGTCATCGTCACCATCACAATCGACCTGCTCATCACCACATCGCTATGCATCGCCCTGTCGCGACTGGGGCAGGGCGGCAGCGGCACGGCTTTGCGCCACGCCTTGGCGGGCGTGCTGCGCAATCCCATGCCATGGGCGATCATGCTCGGCGCGCTCGCTTCGGGTATGGCGATCACGCTGCCGGGGCCAGTCAACGGCACGGTTGCCTTGCTGGCGGGCGCGGCGTCGCCCGTTGCGCTGTTCACCATTGGCGCCGTGCTGGCGCGCTCGCAAATGCAGGCCGCCGGACCGGCTGCCTGGCCTTCTGCCGGGTCTACTGCCGCGTCCACTGGCGGGGCATCTTCCTCGTCCACTTCCTCGTCCACCTCCTCGTCCACTTCCTGGTCCGCTTCTTGGTTCGCTTCTTGGTTCGCTTCTTGTTTCGCTTCTTGTTTCGCTTCTTGTTTCGCTTCTTGGTCCGCCTCCCGGTCCAGCCGCTGGTCGACTGTCTGGTCCCACGTCGTCCCGTTCGCGCTCGCCAAGCTGCTGCTCCATCCGCTGCTGGTGTTCGGCGCCGGGCACGCCGCAATTGCCGCCGGCGCGCCGCTCGACCCGTTTGCGTTCAAGGTGCTGGTGCTGGTCGCCTGTTTGCCAAGCGCGAGCAATGTGGCGCTGCTGACCGAACGCTTTGGCGCCGATACCGGCCGCGTAGCGCGCATCATCCTGGTCTCGACGGCACTCTCGTTTTTCAGCTTCTTGGCAGCCGTTGCAATATTGTCATGACTAGCGGTGGATGTTTGTGAAATAATAACGTCCGAACGCCGGGCTGTGCCGGTATTGACAGGGAAATCACGTGTTAGAGATGTTTGTAATGGACGCGCAGTTGGCGCAGTGGGAGGCGGCGCTGCCGTCCCTGCAGGATGGCGCGCGCCTGCACCTGATGGTGCGCCTGGCGTGGCACTTGCGCCAGCGCGACGTGACGCGCGCGCGCAGCCTGGCGCATGCCGCCGGCGAACTGCTCGCGCTGCTGCCCGAACCCGAACGCAGCCGGGCCGAAGCGCGCCTGATGCTGATTGAAGGCGAAGCCAAATGGCTGTTCGGCGAGCATGATGCGGCGCGTGCGCTGGCCGACCAGGCCTGCATCGAATTCGACCAGCAGGGCGACGCCATCGGCAGCGCCGACGCGCGCTGGCTGCGCGCCTGGCTCGAAATCGACCGCGGCAATGCCGCGGTCGGCGAACACGAACTTGCCAGCGCCGGCGGCTACGTGCGCCAGTCCGGCGACCCGCTGCGCATCGAAGTGTTCGACGCCGGCGCCGCCGTGTTCGCGTGCTACGTCGACCTGGGCGCCGCCACCGAACAATGGGCCGTCCGCTTTGACGCGCGCGCCAGTGGCGCCCACCTGGCCGTGAATGGCTGGATCCGCGACTACCAGGGTTCCAGCGCCTTTCAAGGGGGCGACTTCGGCGCCGCCGTCGGCCCGCTGACGCAGGCTTACGAGGCGGCCCGCGCGACCGGCCAGCTGCGCCGCGCGATCAACCTGGCCAGCAATATCGGCAACGCCTTGATCAACCTGAACGCGCAGGAAGCGGCGCTTGAATGGATGCAGCGTGGCCTGGAGCTGGCGCGCACCACGCACTGGCCCATCAGCGTAGGGCTGGCCCTGATGCAGACGGCGCAAACGCTGCGCCAGCTCGGCCAACGCGCCGCCGCGCTGGCGCTGCTCGATGAAGCGCTGGTCACGCTCGCGCCGCTGCCGCAGGAACGCGCCTACGCCATCGCGCTCGAATACCACGGCGACCTGGCGCTCGACGGCGGCGACTACGAACGCGCGCTGGAGAGCTTCCACAAGCTCGAAGAGCGCGGCGTGGCGCTCGGCCAGCTTGATTTTCAGAGCGGCGCGCGGCGCGGCCAGGCGCACGCGCTGTCCAGCCTGAACCGGCCGCAGGCCGCGCTGGCCAAGGCCGACGCCGCGCTGGCGCTGGCGCGCGAGCATGACGACACCTACAACCAGATCGCCGCGCTGACGGTGCTGGCGCTGATCCACACGCGCCACGCACTGCCCGCGCCCGACCCCATGTTCGGCCCCAACGCCGCGCTGCATTTCCTGCGCCAGGCCATGGCGGTGGCCGCGACCATCGACGGCTACAGCATACCGGCCGACTTGCTCGACGCCGTTGCCAGCGAATACGCCGGCGTGGGCGAGCATGCGCGCGCTTATGAAGTGGCGTTGCAGGCCAGCGCCGCGCGCGAGGCGGCCCACCTGCAGCAGGCCGCCAACCGCGCCGCCGCCTTGCGCGTGCAGCATCAGGGCGAGGCCGCGCGCAACGAAGCGGCGCACCAGCGCGGCATTGCCGCCGCCGACGCCTTGCGCGCCGAAGTGCAGCGGCAAACCAGCGCCACGCTCGAACATCTGGTGGCCATCGGCCAGGAGATCACCACCCATCTTGAGGCCAGCGCCGTGTACCGCGCGCTCGCGCGCCACGTGCACGGCTTGCTCGATGGCGCGCACCTGTCGATTTTCGTCGTCGAGGCCGACGGCGACTCGCTCAGCTGCGCTTACAGCATTGACGACGGCAGGCCGGCTTCGGCCGCGCGCCTCTCGCTGACCGGTCAGGGCGGCGAGGCGGCCCGCTGCGTGCGCGAGCGGCGCGAAATTCTCATTGAGCGCGTTCTCGCTGAGCGCGTTCTCACTGAAAGCGACGGGGCGCAAGGCGAACAGGCGCCCGTGCTGAGCGAGCTGTTTGCGCCGCTGCTGATCGGCGAACGCGTGCTGGGCGCGATGACGGTGCAGTCGCAGGCCGCGCACGCCTACGGCGAACGCGAACGGTTGATCTTCCGCTCACTCTGTTCGTACGGCGCCATCGCGCTCGACAACGCCAACGCTTACCGCCAGGTGGCGGCCACCTTGACAACCTTGAGCGCCACCCAGGCGCAGCTGGTGGAAAAAAATCTCGCGCTTGAAAAGGCTTACCAGGCGCTGGAAGAGCTCAGCCTCACCGACCAGCTGACGGGCCTTCGCAACCGCCGCTTTTTCCTGCAGCACGTGGAGGGAGACGTCGGCATGGCGCTGCGCCATCATGACGATCCGCTGCGCAGCACGGCCAACGACGAGCACTGCGGGCCTGGGCGCGACATGGTGTTCTTCATGGTCGACCTGGATCACTTCAAGGACGTCAACGACGTGCACGGCCATGCCGCCGGCGATGCGGTGCTGGTGCAGATGCAGGAACGGCTGCGTGAAGTGTTCCGCGAGTCGGACTACCTGATCCGCTGGGGCGGCGAGGAATTCCTGGTGCTGGCGCGCGCCACGCACCGCGACGACGCCAAGGTGGTGGCCGAGCGCATCCGCCAGGCCGTGGCCAAGCGTACGTTCGTGCTGGCCGACGGCACCGAGCTGGCCAAGACTTGTTCGATCGGCTTTGCGTGCTTTCCGTTCGTGCCCGAAGAGCCGCGCCTGCTGTCCTGGTCGGAAGTGGTGGAGCTGGCGGACCAGGCGCTGTACCTGGTCAAGCGTTCGGGGCGCGATGGCTGGGCGGGCATTTACGGCACGCCGGAAAGCCAGTTCAATGAGCTCTTTCCAAGGCTGGTCACGCAGCTGGCGCAAGCGGTGGCCGGTGGCGAAGCGAAGGTCGTCACCAATCTGGCGCATCTGGAAATGCCGGGCGCCCGAGAGTGGCGCGTGACGGAAATCGCGGCAACCACACCACATACCCCCCACCTGAAATTTGCATAAAAAACGGGCAAGGATGTCGTCATGCTTTGGGGGCCAGTAGCAAATATGATTAGCGATGCTCCGAGCATGAGGTCATTGGCGGCTGCTTGAGTTTCTGCAAGGAAATAATCTCGGACTCGTTATATGGTGGATCCGCGCTCATCGACCGATAGCGCATCACCCACCAGGGAGTCTGGAAGATGGCAACGTCGCAGCCGTGCGCATGTACGCACTTGAACGTCTCGCAAAAGAAAATGGTGTTCCTGTCGAGTTTTACGATCCCGAACGACAATACCGGCGGCCATAAATTCTATTATGACCGGCAGTTTAGCGCCCCATTTAGCGTACCGAAGGGTTGGTCGTTCGTCGTCACGGACATCACCGTCGCCGCCAGTCCCGTGTCCGGGCCGCTGCCCGATCCCAAGCGCTACATCCTTGCCATCGTCGCCTTTACCAACGGCGAGGAGCGCCATTTCGAGGCCTCCCTCCTGACCGACAACACCATGCACACGCCGTTGTCCGGCGCCTATGTGATCCCGTCCGGCCATACGCCCACGTTCAGGAATACGACCTTCTCGACGTCTCACGCGGAGGCGAAACTGATCGGGTATTTCGTGCCGGGCGACGGCCTGGGCCCCGGCGAACCGGCGTTCCCCGGCGCCGCCGCTGCGGCGACCGATGTGGAAGGTCAAGCACCATTGGCGCGCAAGGCGCCGATCGGCTAAAGCACGGCGCCGTCTGTTTCCCGGCGCTTGTATGCCGGGAAGCAGGCAGCGCACGCTGCGAGCAAGATGCAGGCAGGTGAGCACGGTCGTCAACCCGGCGCCATGGCAGTGCCGCAGCACCCGGCACGTGTATGATGGAACGTCGTCTCCGGCGCGCCGGGACGCTTGCCTACTTTGCCGAATCCATCATGATGAACACCACCCGCACCAGATCGCGCCGCACACGCCAATGGCGGCGCACAGTCTTGCAAGCGAGCTTGCTCGCTGGGCTTGGCGCTCTGGCAGCGCCCGATGCGCGGGCCGGCAAACAGGTCGTCGGGGGCGTGCAAGTGAACGCCTGTGAACAAATTCAAATGTTCAGGGGCCGGGTGGATTTTCACACTCCCTACACCCCGTGCCCCAACTGACAGGGCCGGGTACCGGTTCTCCGGCCCGGCTAAGCGCGCCGATACAGCGCCAACCCGGTATCGGCCGCCACCATCGCCTGATCCTGCGGCGTGCGATTCTGGCTCATCTTCCACTTCCCCTGCATCCTGCTCACGGGAATTTCAATCCCCACGATCGCCTGCATGATCTTGTCAATCCACGCGCGCGGCGCCTGATCCACCGTCCACGGTGCGGCGCGCGCCGCTTCGTGCGTCGCCGTCATCCGCTCCAGCAGCGCCAGCAGCCACTGTGCATCTTCCACCGCGCGCAGCCGTCCATGCGCATGCACCACCGCGTAATTCCAGGTCGGCACCACCTTGCCGCTGACCTGCTTTTCCTCGTACAGCGACGGCGACACATACGCCGACGGGCCCTGGAACACGACCATCGTCTCGCCGTCGTGGCGCCACAGGGGATTGGCGCGCGCCACGTGCGCGCGCAGTACGCCCAACGGCGCATCAAGCGTTGCCGGGCCCAGTTCAAACGGTATGTGGTCCGCTGCCAGCCCGTCGGCACCATTGACAATCACGGTTCCCAGCGGGTGCTGCGCAATCAGCTGCTGCAGCAGTGCCGGGCGGGTTTCATCGAAAGGCGGGGGTGAGTACATGGTTCAGGGTGCTCCCTTGATAAGGACTTCGGCTTTGATCGAATTGGCGATATAGCATTTCTGGTGGGCGCTGTGATGAATCGCGTCCAGTTCCGCCGCCGCAGGCGCGCGCTCGCCGCCGAACACGATCGCCGGCGCCAGCGTAATGCGCGTGATCGCCATTTTGCCTTCGCCATTCCGGTCCATGAGGCCCACTGCCTGGTCGCAGTAGCTGTCCACGATCAAGCCGCGCTGCGCGGCGATCGACAGGAAAAACAGCATGTGGCAGCTCGAGACCGCAGCCACCAGTGCTTCTTCCGGATCGAGCGCGCCGGGGTCCGACATCGGCAGCGCCACCGAATGCGGCGAGGACGAGGCCGGTACCGTCAGCCCGCCATCGAAACGCCATGCATGCGCGCGGCTGTAGCGGTTGTCGGCAAACGGCTGCGCGCCGCGTTCCCAGGCAATGGTGGCAACAAATTGCGTCATGGCGGCTCCCGAAAAAGATAAGTGACAGTCATCTTACGATGCGCTTTGGCTTGTTCAAATAGCCAATTTGAGCGAATATGGAAAGGCCAATGAATACTGCCGAACTCTTCGCGTCCTTGACGCTTGACCGCAATGCCGCCGCGCCGCTGTTTCGCCAGCTGTACGGCGCCGTCAAGGACGCCGTGCTGCGCGGCACGCTCAGATCAGGCATGCAGCTGCCGCCCACGCGCGAACTGTGCCGCCTGATGGGCGTCTCGCGCCAGACCGTGCTCAATGCCTGGGACCAGCTGATGGCCGAAGGCTACCTCAGCGGCACCGTCGGCAAGGGTACCTTCATCGGCAGCCAGTTGCCGGTGGGCGCGCGCACGCCGGCGCCGCGCGGCCTGATGCGGCCCCTGTCGGCGCGCGGGACCAACTACGCCGGCGCCATGAAGTACGTCGGCTACCACCAGGGACCGGTGCGCGCCTTTCGCGCCAGCATGCCGGGCCTGGACCTGTTCCCGTTCGACGTCTGGAGCCGGCTCGAGGCGCGCCGCTGGCGCCGGCCCGACCACCACATGGGTTACAGCGACCCGGCCGGCTACGCGCCGCTGCGCGAGCTGCTGTGCGTGTACCTGCGCGCCGCGCGCGGGGTCAACTGCACGCCCGGCCAGATCATCATGACTTCCGGCTCGCAGCAGGGCCTGTACCTGCTGTGCGCGCTGCTGCTCGACCCGGGCGACAAGGTGTGGGTCGAGTCGCCTGGCTACCAGGGCGCCAGCGCTCCCTTGTTCGCGATGGGCGCGCAAGTTTGCACGGTGCCCGTCGACGAACAAGGGATGGATGTCGCCTATGGCGTGGCGCGCTATCCGGATGCGAAGATGGTGCTCTCGACGCCGTCGCACCAGCTGCCGCTGGGGGTGACGATGTCGCTGCAGCGCCGCCTCGAATTGCTGCGCTGGGCCGGCGCCAACGGCGCCTGGATCATCGAGGATGATTACGACAGCGAGTACCGCTACACCGGTCCGCCGCTGGCGTCGCTGCAGGGCCTCGACAGCGCCGACTGCACCGTGTACGTGGGCACGCTGTCCAAGGTGCTGTTTCCGGGACTGCGCCTCGGTTACATTGTGGCGCCGCCGGCGCTGGTTGAACCCATCGTACGGGCCAAGGCGGCGCTCGACCGCCACAACGCGATCGTGCCGCAGATGGTGCTGGCCGACTTCATGGGCGAAGGCCATTTCGCGCGCCACATCAAGCGCACGCGCGAGGCTTACGCCGAGCGGCGCTGCGCGCTGCTGGACGGGATTGCCGCGCGCCTGGGCGACCAGCTGCGTTGCGGGCCGGCCGATGCGGGGCTGGACCTGTGCGTTTTTTTCCAGCGCGCGCTGGACCAGGACCAGGTGGCGCGCATGGCGCTCGAGCAGGCGGTGGAGGCGCGGCCGTTGTCGTACTACGCGAGCCGCGTGGCCACGCCCGAATGCGCCACGGCGCCCGGGCTGTTGCTCGGTTTTTCATCGATCAAGCCGGCCGAAATCGCGCACGGCCTGGACGTGCTGGAAAAGGTCTTGCGCGCCGCCGGGAAGATTCAGGTTTGACCCGCGCGCCGCGCTTGCCGCTGCGCCTGAATTTTTTCCCCTACGATTTTCAGCCGGCCGCGCAGGCGCTATACTGCGCCCATGACGACCATCCGCTGCTCCTGGGCCAATCCGGCCAACCCGCGCTACCTCGACTACCACGACACCGAGTGGGGCGTGCCTTGCCACGACGAGAACCGCTTGTTCGAAATGCTCAACCTCGAAGGCGCGCAGGCGGGCCTGAGCTGGGAAACCATCTTGAACAAGCGCGACACTTACCGCATCGCTTTTGACAACTGGGACGCTGAAAAAATCGCCTTTTACGGTCCCGACAAAGTGGCCGAACTGCTGTCGAATGCCGGCATCGTGCGCAACAAGCTCAAGGTGGCCGCCGCCATCACCAATGCCCAGGCCTACCTGCGCCTGCGCGCCGAAGGCGGCTTGCTCGACCAGTACCTGTGGGCATTTGTCGACGGCAAGCCGCTCTGCAACCGGTATACGTCGGACACGCGGCCGGCAACAACCGAGCTGTCGGACCGCATCTCCAAGGACCTCGCCAAGCGCGGCTTCAAGTTCGTCGGCTCCACCATCGTGTACGCCTACATGCAGGGCATCGGGATGGTAGACGACCACGATGTTGCCTGCTTCCGGCACGGCTGCAAGTAGCGCCATGGACTGGCAAGGGCGCGCGCAATTTACCGTTTTCGACAGCGACTACGGCGACGGCGAACGGTTTCGCACTTTGCTGCAACGCTGGCGCGATGACGGCGCGCGGCCGGCGCGCCTGCATTACATCGCGCTGCACGCTTCGCCCTTGCCCGGCTTTCGCCGCATCCCGCAGATGGACGCCGGCGTCACGCTCGACCTGCTGTGCGCCCCGCTTGACGAGGCGCTCGCGCAGCTCGATGCACGGCTCGACGCCATCACGCTGCACGCCATTGCCGGGACCAGCTTTGCGCGCGCCCTGGCGCGCCTGGCGGCGCCCGGCGCCCGGCTCACTGCCAGCGCGCTGACAACGGCGCAGGCGCACACGCTGGGCGGCGCCGGCTTTGCCTGCACCAGCGGCCCTGACGGCACCCTGCGCGCCGTGTTCACCACCCGCAAGCCGCCATCGCCGTGGATGCGCACACCAGAACCGCAGCGGCGCGCCATCGTGCTGGGCGCCGGCATCGCCGGCGCTGCCGCCTGCGAGCGCCTGTGCGCGCGCGGCTGGCACGTAACGCTGGTCGAGCGCCATGCGCAAGCGGCCAGCGAGGCATCGGGCAACCAGGCCGGCATTTACATGCCGCTGCTCTCGCAGGACGACAATGTCATGACGCGCCTGTCGCGCGCGGCCTTTCTGTATGCGCTGGCGTATTGGGATACCTTGGGCGGTATCGGGCCTGGGGCGCGCATCCATGGCGCCGCCTGCGGCGTGCTGCAGCTGGCGCGCGGCGCGCAGCACGCCGGCGTTCAGCGCGCCATCGCCGCGCGCCATGGCTATCCGTCCGAGTACGCGCAATGGCTTGAAGAGGGCCCCGCCAGCGCGCTGTTGGGCAGCGCCGCGCCGGACGGCGCCTGGCTGTTCCGCCAGGCCGGCTGGGCGCAGCCGGCCAGCGTGTGCGCGGCCATGCTGGACGCCTGCGGTAGTAGGCTGGTGCGCCGCTTTGGCGCGGGCAGCGTGCGCCTGGTGCACGGCGCCGGGCAATGGTCGGCGCTGGACGCATCGGGCACGCTGGTGGCCAGTGCGCCGGTCGTCATCGTTGCCAACGGCACCGGCGCGCGCCACTTGGCGCAAACCGATGCGCTGCCGCTGGCCAGCGTGCGCGGACAAGTCACCTACCTGGCTGAAGGCGCCTTGCCGGCCTTGCCGTTTGTGCTGTGCCGCGAAGCTTACCTGACGCCTGCAGTCAAGGGCTGGCACAGCCTGGGTGCGAGCTACGACGCCGATCCCGATCCGGCCTTGCGCCAGGCCAGCCAGCTTGAAAACCTGGTCAAGATCGGTTCGATGCTGGACAACCCGGCGCTGGGCGGCGCTGCGCCGCTGGCCGGGCGCGTGGGCTTTCGCTGCGTGGCCCCGGACCGCTTGCCGCTGGTGGGCGCGCTGCCGCAGCAGGACGACGGCGCGCGCATCGAGCGGCTGCGCCAGGTGCCGCGCCAGAACGGCCTGTACGGCTTGCTCGGCTATGCCTCGCGCGGCCTGGCGTGGGCGCCGCTGGCAGCCGAGCTGCTCGCTTCGCAACTGGACGGCGAGCCGCTGCCGCTGGAAGCCGAACTGACTGCCGCGCTCGATCCGGCACGCTTCCAGGTGCGTGCGCGGCGTCGCCTGTGACAGAACTCGTGATACAACACTCGTGATACAGCACTCGTGATACAACACCCGTGATACAACACTGCAAGCAGATTCAAACGAATCGGCCGGCGAAGCATCGTATAATTGGCTTGCGGCAACTTTTCTGTTCCGCTGCCACGGGAGACTGGGAAAGATGGACGATACGCCGAGCTCCGGAGAGCTTTTTCTGTTCCTTGCGTCCACCGCGCATGACATGAAAAATTCCATCAGCGTCCTGTCGGGCACGCTGGAAACGCTGATCGTGGGCGCCTCGCCCGAAACCGAGTCAGCCTATCCGCAGATGGCGCACATGCTGTACCAGACCAAGCGCCTGAACGACAACCTGATCCAGCTGCTGGCGCTGTACAAGCAGGTCGGCAAACCCGAATACCCGTTCGACATCCAGCCGCTCGAGTTGGGCAACCTGATGGAGCAGGTGGTCGCGGCCGAGCGCGTGCTGCTCACCTCCAGGGGCATCACGCTGGTCACCGATTTCGATCCCGCGCTGATCTGGCACTTCGATGAAGACTTGATCATCGGCGTGCTCGGCCACGCCATCAACAATGCCGTCAACTACACGCGCGACACGATCCGCCTGGCTGCGGTTAAGGTCGGCGACTGTCTTGAAATCCGGGTCGAGGACAACGGCACCGGCTATCCGGCCGCGATGCTCGAAGCAGGCGTGTCGGCCATGCAGGGCAAGCGCGCGGGCGTGAACTTCCTGACCAACAGCACCGGCCTGGGGCTGTATTTTTCCAGCGAGGTGGCCAAGATGCACAAGCACCGCGAGCGCAGCGGCAGCTTGCGGCTCGAGAACGGCGGCGCCTTTGGCGGCGGCTGCTTTGTACTGACTTTGCCATGAGCGAGGCGCTCAAGCTGAACGCGTCGCTGGCCACGTCCAGCCAGCATATCGACTGGTCGGCCAAGAGCTATCTGATCGTCGACGACTTCATCGGCGTGCGCCAGCTGCTGCGCGAGTCGCTGCGCAACCTGGGTGCCAAGAACGTCGACCAGGCCTCCAGCGGCGGCGAGGCGATGGCCTTGCTGGTGCGCACCCGCTACGACGTGGTGCTGTGCGATTACAACCTGGGAGAAGGCAAGAACGGCCAGCAGGTGCTGGAGGAAGCGCGCATGCGCAACCTGCTGATGCCCAGCAGCGTGTGGCTGATGGTGTCGGCCGAAAAAAGCACCGAATCGGTCATGGGCGCAGCCGAGCACCAGCCCGACGCCTACCTGATCAAGCCGATCACCGAAGGCGTGCTGCTGACGCGCTTGAACCGCGTCTGGCACAAGAAGCAGGTCTTCAAAAAGATCGACCAGGCGTATGCCAAGAAGGATTTCCTGCGCGCGGCGAAAATGTGCGACGAGCAGATGGGGCAGAACAAGGTGCACGAGATCGACCTGCTGCGCATGAAGGCGCACCTGATGCTCAAGAGCGGCGAGCCGGGCAAGGCGCGCGAAGCGTACGAACGCGTACTCAAGGAGCGCGAATACCAATGGGCGCGCGCCGGACTGGCCAAGATCCGCATGGCCAACGGCGAATTCGATCAGGCGCGCCAGATTTTCCAGGCCGTGATCGCGGATAACCGCTATTACATGGACGCCTACGACCAGCTGGCCAAGGCTTACACCGAGATGGGGCAGGCCGAAGAAGCCTGTACCATCCTGGAGCGGGCCGCGCGCCTGTCGCCCAATTCGGTGACGCGCCAGCGCGCGCTCGGCCAGGTCTCGCTCAAGCTGGGCAACGTGGGCATGGCGGAAAAGGCGTTCAGGAAGTGCATCGCGATCGGTGAATATTCGGTGCTCAAAAGCGCCGACCCTTACCTGGGCCTGGCGCGCGTATGCGGCCTGAAAAACGACACCAAGGAAGCGCTCGCGCTGTTGCTGACGGCGCAGCGCGAGTTCGCGACCGACCAGATCCAGCTGCGCGCCAAGATCACCGAAGGCATGGTGTATCACGAGAGCGGCGACTTTCGGCGCGCGCGCAAGGCCGGCGACGAGATCGAGGAAATGCTGGTGCGCGATCCGGTGCGCCCGGATACGGCGACCTGCATGGAGACGGCAACCTTGCTGTTTGCCGTGGGCGTGAAGGAGACGCCGGTCGACTTGCTGTGCTACGTCATCAAGAACAACCACGACAACACGGTGCTGCTCGACGATGTGCAAAAAGTGTTCGACAAGGCACGCATGAGCGACGAGGGCGTTGCGCTGATCAAGGCGTCGAAGAAGGAAGCGTCGGACCTGATGAACCAGGGCGTGTTGCTGTGGAAGACCGGCAAGCTGGCCGAGGCGGTGCTCTGGATGCGCGATGCGCGCGCGACATTGCCCAACAATATGCGCATCTTGTTCAATGCTGCGCAGATCTTAATTTCGCATTTGCAGCAGCTTGGTTACGATGCGGCGCTGGCCGACGAAACCACTGAGGTATTGCTGCACGTGGACAAGGTGATGCCGGGCCAGCAGCGCTTTGCGCAACTGATGGAACAGCTGGCGTCGCTGTCCCCCAAGAGCGATGAAGAGGCGGGCACGGCCGCGTGATAGGGAAACCAGGCCGCCCAAGCGAATCGACACGGCTTTGCGCTGCACCCAACAAGCGACTTCAAAGCGTCGTATTTATTACGCTGCACGCCGGTTTTCTTCGTCTGAACGCATGCTAGTGGTAAACTGCAAGTTACGCGGGATATTCCGCATTTCATCAGGAAAAGGGACGTACATGCGCGACATCGCAAAGGAAGTCTACGAAAAGATGAGAGTTGGTAACAGTGCGTGGATCAAGCCTGTTGCCGCCAAGGGCGATACGGTGCCCGCATTTCAGGCAGTGCATGAGCAAGCCAAACAGATGGCGGAAGACGGGCTCATTTCCATCTCCAGGGTCGAGCGCCAGGACGATGGCTTGATCGACGCCATCCGCATCCAGCGCCTGGCCTGACCAGGCCAGCGCGGCCGGTCGTATTTCTGGCGTACTTCGGGCGTACTTCGGGCGTACTTTTTAATCAGTTCAACTAGCGTTCTTGCCAGCTCTGGGCTTGCTTGCCCGCGGCTTGGCTTCCACTTTGGCCTTCGCCTCGGGCATTTCGGCCGCCTTCCCACCTTTGCCCGGTTTTCCCGCCGCCCCGCTCGAGGCCGCCGTCAGCTTGCCTGCCGCGTCCAGCGCCTTGGAAGTGGCGTTGGCCATGGTGTCCGACGACATCGCGGTGGTCACTGCCTGTTTGAACTGGTCTTGCAGCAAGTTCCACCACAGGGCGGGATTGGCCAAGGGCGGTACCGCTGGCGCACTATCGCTGGTTGGCGCGGGCGCGGGCGCGGCCGCGATTTTCGGTTCCGGCTTGGGCTCCACGCGCGCTGCGGGTTCGGCTGCCGGCTGGGCAAAGAATGCTGATGCGTAAGGTGCGGCTGCCAGCACCGATTTTTCGTTCGCGCCCGGTTGCTTGACGGCGTTCGAGAGTGCCGCGCCCATCGATTTGAGCGTCGCGATCGTGCCGCGCTGCACTTCGAGGGCTTGGATCGTGCCGCGCAACATGGCGACATTGACGTTGAGCCAGGATTCGACCGCCTTCAGGTCGGCAATTTTTTTGTCCAGCTCGTCAACCGACATGGTTGGCGCGGCCATGCCTGGAATGCTCATGCCGGGCACGCTCATGCTGCCCCACAGGTTCTTGACGAAATCAAGGGTGTCAGTCACGGCAGCGACGCCAGGAATGTTTGGCATTTGCGGTTTCAGCATGAGGGTCTCCGATGTGTGAAGCATCAGCGTAGCAGATAATGAATTCGCTTTCAAAAATTGTTGCGAATCAATTATGCAGGCTCATGCATTGAACATGGGCTTGTCATCGCAACCCTGGTCTGGGGCGTTATTATGGAAAGTGCGATGGCAAGTGCGATGGCGAGTACGATGGCAAGCTCGATGGCTCGGTGCCGATGGCGTCGCATCGTGGCGCTGTGTGCCGCGAGCTTGCTGGTGCATTATCTGGGCGCGCGCTGGCTTGACGTTGGCAGCGGCGCGGCAAGGCAGTCGCCGCGCTCCGGCCAGCACGCGCCAGCAACCGTGATCGCAACCTTGCGCGCGCCGCCTGGCGCACAAGCACAGACTGTCGCTGAGGCGCCGGCAGCTTCGCCCCGGCGTGTGGCGCGGAAAAAAGTTGTGGAAGCGGGCGCTGTGGTTCCAGATCGGCCAGTACAATCCGTCAACCAGGCTGACGTGGCGCCGCGCTACCGTGTCAGCCTGCCACCGGCCGCCGAACTGACGTTCGATGTTGGCCGCATCGATGCCCAGGGCGGCTCCTGGAACGGGCAGGCGCTGCTGGCCTGGAGCCGCGACGGTTCCGCTTATCGGCTCCACTACCGGGGAGAACTGGCCGAGATGGACAGTGAAGGGCGGCTCGGCGCGGCAGGCATCATCCCGCGCACGATGAGCGAAAAGCGCCGCAATCGGGCGCGCACGGCAACCCATTTCGATGAGCCGGGCAATATTACCTTCTCGGCGACGCAGGCGGCCGTGCCGATGCAAAGCGGGGCGCAGGACCGGGCGACCTTGCCGCTGCAGCTGGCCGCCATTGCGCGCGCCGATCCCGCGCAGCTCGCCGCCGGTGTGGCGATATTGGTCGGCGCCGAAAAGGACGCCAGCCAATACCGCTTCGTGGTGCAGGGGCAGGAAGAGATCGACACCGCCATGGGCAAGCTGGCGAGCTGGCGCCTGACGCGCGTCATCGCGCCGGGTTCATACCATGCCGGCATGGATATCTGGCTGGCACCGGGCCTTGAGTGGTACCCGGTGCAGCTGCGCAGTACCGAGGCCAATGGAACGGTCACCACCCAGACGATCCGCAAGATCGTCGTCAAGGATGCAGGAAACTGAACTATGCAAAGTGTGATGATCAAACGCTGTACCGCCGGCGCGGTCCTGATGGGGGTGGTGCTCGGCGCGTGGGCGCAGGAGCATGCATCGGTCAAGCGGCCGGTGGACCTGCCGCCTTCGGCCGACCTGACCTACAAGATCGAGGCGCGCAAAAAGGGCATTTCGCTGTCGGGCGAGGCCCAGGTCAACTGGCGCGTGGGCGCCGGCAGATACAGCGCGGGCAATACCGCGCGTGCTCAGCTGCTCGGCAAGATCCTGGATAACCGCAGCGAAGGCTTGATCGACGTCTATGGCTTGGCGCCCCTGCAGTTTCGCGAAAAGCGCTTTCGCAAGGACCAGACCATCGCCACGTTCGACCGCGCCGCCAAAACGATCGTCTTCAACGATGGGAAACTGAGCTATCCCTTGACCGGCGGCGAGCAGGATCGCGGCAGCGTGCAGTGGCAGTTGGCGGCGGTGGGGCGCGGCGCGCCCGAAAAATTCACGCCCGGGTCCGAGTGGAAGTTTTTTGTCGCCGGCCGGCGCGATGCCGAAATGTGGACTTTCAAGGTGGTCAACCGCGAGATGCTCAAGACCGGCATGGGAACGCTGCCGACGGTGCACCTGGTGAAGTCGCCATCACCGGATGCGCGCGGCCAGTCGCTCGACTTGTGGCTGGCGCCGTCGCTGGAATGGTATCCGGTCAAGCTGCGCTTTGCCGAAGAAGATGGCGAGTTTGTCGAGCAAACGCTGGACAAGCTCGTCAAAAAATAGCACGGCGTTATCCTGCACGACCCGGCGCAATACCGGGCCCGCCATACGCCACGTACGCTGCCCTGCCAGCGCCAAACGGTCCTCGCCTGGCGCGCTTTCCCCATCCCCCGCCTGCCGCCTGCGCAAGAGGTGATCGCCGTGACGTTTGCGTATTTCCAGTCGCTGCGCTTTGTCGACATTATCACCAAATTTAACAATAGCCAATAAATTGTGCTTCTTGGCTACCTTGCTATAACATACTTTTTCCTTGCCCTGCATGAAAAAATGTTCAAAAAGAATTCTTATCAGGGATACTATTTTTGCCTGATTTACGTTAAGCTTTGCGCAATGTTGTATAAGCAAGTTTTACCAGCCTGGTGATTGCTGCAAAGGTGCTCGCGTGCTCCTTCCGCCGAAGGCCCATTTGAAACGGAGCCAGCAACCACGGGCCGCAGTGGGTATTGCGTGTGCACTCTCGCGCTCTTTTGCCGCCTGCCGATCTTCTTCAAGGCATCGAGAATGGTGGCTTTTGCGCGCTCGCGGCGCGCACCGACGACACATTTCCAAATAACTTGCATCAGTGCTTGCCGTGCGCGCGTCCAGTCGCGTCGACGCTGATGTTAGATGCAACAAGTAACAAAAAAAGAAAAAAACATTTCTATAACATTACACTTATTAAAATATTACTCATACAATTTGCGCAAGTGTATTTCAGTCGTTTTTTATTGATAGAAGAATAAGGTTCGTATGCATCAGAAAGTAGTGGTAACCGGGCTTGGCGCCTTGACCTCGATGGGCGCCGACGCGGCCGCATTGTGGGATGGCCTCAAGCACGCTCGCTCCGCGATTGCACCTTTACAGCGCTTCGATGTTGAAAAATACCGGACCCGGATCGGCGGCGAAGTAACTGCCGACGTCTCCGCACTGCTGGGCTGGAACGTTGCCAGTTTGTCGCGCAATGCGCAGTTTTCGCTCGCTGCCGCCGCCGATGCGCTGGCCGACAGCGGCGTGCTGAACATTCCCACCGGCGGCGCCGACATCGGCATCTGCCTGGGCAGCGGGCTCGGTGGAATCTACTACAGCGAAGAAGCCATCGCCGCGCTCGGCAAAGTCGGCCCCCGTGGCGTGAGCCCGATGACGGTGCCGTTCGTCGACCCTAATTCGATCGTCAGCCAGATCGCCATGAAGTGGGGCCTGACCGGGCGCCAGTTCACCGTGTCGACCGCTTGTTCGTCCAGCGCACATGCGGTCGGCATGGCCATGGAAATGATTCGCTACGGCCGCTGCGACGCGGTGCTGACGGGCGGCGTCGAGGCGACCATCTCGCCGCTGGTGTTTGCCGGCTTCGACCGGCTGCGCGCCATGTCGGCCCGCAACGATACGCCGACCCTGGCCTGCCGCCCGTTTTCGGACGACCGCGACGGCTTCGTGATGGCCGAAGGGGCCGCCATGCTGATGCTGGAAAGCGAAGCGCACGCCAAAGCGCGCGGCGCAAAAATTTATGCGCAAGTACTCGGTTACGGCGCCACCGGCGGCGCCTTCCATGCGGTGATGCCGCGTCCGGACGGCAGCGACCTGGTCGCATCGATGACGCGCGCGCTGGCCGACGCCGGCGTGCAGGCCGGCCAGATCGACCTGATCAACCCGCACGGTACCGGCACCATGCTCAACGACGAAGCGGAGCGGGTGGCGCTGCAGGCGCTGTTTGGGGCCCACCTGGCAGACATCGCCGTGACCCCGACCAAGCAGTTGACCGGCCACTTACTGGGCGCGGCCGGCGCGATCGAGTCGCTGCACCTGGTCAAGTCGATCGCCGAGTCGTGCGTCACGCCGATCGCGCACGTCAACGGCACTTCCGGCCTGAATATCAGGACCGGCGAAGCCTACGGCAGGCGCATCCAGTACGCCGTGAACAATTCCTTCGGATTTGGAAACAATAACGTCAGTCTTGTCTTTGGAGCATATGCATGAAAATCGACCGTCAACAATTCATTGATCTTATCAAGCAAAACGTCACCGGCGTAAGCATCGACGCGGTCAAGCCGGACGACAAGCTGTCGGACCTGGGCATCGATTCGCTCGGTTTTGCCACTTTGCTGTTTGCAATCGAAGACAAGCTGAATGTGCAGATCGACGACCAGTACCTCAGCAAGCTGAGCGGGTTATCCACGATTGCGGAACTGGTATCAACCTTCAAGGGCCTCGGCTACGAGATTGAAGTGTGATACCGGTATCCAGAGAATTCGCTCCGTAACGGGAGCGAAGGGCGCATCAGCCAGACTGATGTATTAACGATGTATTTATTTAAAGGCATTACATGAAACTGAACATCAACAAAGCAGCACAAGGTCCTGTCCTGGCTAAGGGCGACGAGCCTACCCCAGGCCTCAACTGCCCGACCACCGCCACCATCGCTGATCAATCCACCGCCTACGGTTGCACCTACACCACGACTAGCGGCGTCAGCATCTTCGCCGGCGGCAACACGGGCAACGGCGGCACCGGTGGCATTCAGGTGTCGGGTAGCACCAACTGCTGCGGTTAATTGCAGAATCGTCACTTCACAACGCCTAGTAACGTCGTGACTTGATGTTTGGGTGTCGCATGTCAGTGCGGCACCCATTCCAATTGGCTACAAACTGCAATAACACCTTGTTTTACTTTTAAACAGATTACCATTATTACAGAGCTTATGTCGCCCTACTCGTTTGCCCCGCTCCTCGGGCGTCGCCTGAGCAATATGCTGTTAACGCCGATCATCCGACTGATGCTATGGCACCGGCTGGGCAGATACAATTCCTCCACAATTGCCGCCATCGGCAGGTCGCTGCGCGTCGACCGCCACGCTGCAACCCGTATCTTCAAGCGCAGCCTGAGTTGTTTCGCCCGCTTTAATATCGAATACCTGCTGACCTGCCTCGCCGGCGTTGATCAGATGCTGGCGCGGACCGAGGCGATCGAGATCCAAGGGGTGGAAAAACTCACCCCCTTCCTCGAATCGAACCGTCCCGTGCTTCTGGTAACTATGCACATGGGGAATTTTCAGCTTGGCTTCCTGAAACTGCTGTCTTCCATTCAGACGCGGCGCAAGCTATCGGTCTTCAAGATGAGCAAGGCAGACCGCAACGAGGCGATCTTGCTCGCCGCCTACAAGCGCCAGGGGCACGACGTGACCATCCTGCGCGCCACCGAGGACGGCGGCCGACAGGCATTCATGGAGCTGCGTAGGGGCAACGTCGTGGCCATGACGGTCGATCTCGAAGTACACGTGACGACGCGCCAGACAGTCGAATTTTTCGGTCATGCTTGTCAAATGCAAAGTGGCCCGGCACAGCTTGCCGTCATGACGCGCGCGGTAGTCATTCCGGTTCAGAATTACATTAACGCACAAGGGCGAGAAGTACTGCGCGTCGATGACCCGCTGTATCCTGACGCCGGACCGGCGGGCGAGTCGAACCGTCAGGCAGTCGGTCGTCTGACGCAAGGCATCGCTGCCAACCTGGAGGCATGGATCCGGATCGATCCCAACCAGGTCATGTTCTGGTCCGGCCTGGCTGAAACGATCTGGCACCAGCTGCCCGCCGCCGCGCCAGGGTCGAGCCATACCGAAGCGGTGGCCCCATGATCCGTCTCGGTCCGCAACACTTGCCGCAGCTGCTAGTCCAGAGCGCCCCCGGCGCCGACAGCAGCTATGTGGCGCTGGCATCCTCGTTCGGCAATTCGGTCTCCGAACTCGATGCCATCCTGTCCGACGCCCAGAACTTGCAATTTATTGACGATGCCTGCGAACCGCCCCTGCTGCTGTCGGTCCACGCGGTCGACCAGATCCAGGGTCATGCTAGGATTCAGGTGCATGGCAGCGATACGCGGGGCGCGCTGGCCGCGTTCCTGCAGCGCTTGTCGGAGCAATTGCAAGTTACTCGCCTGTACTCCTACGTGTTCCCGCACGAGGCCGCCGAGGTTGCTCTGCTGGAAGCGCTCGGGTTTACCCAGGAAGCGTGTTTTCGCGATCATCTGTTCATCAATGGCACCTACGCCGACCTCTGCGTCTACGGCCGTGTCGAGGCGGCACCATGATTTTCCAGCTGCCCGGCCTGGTCATCAATGTGCGCAAGCCAGAACTGGACGACCTCGACTGCCTGACCCGTTGGGTCTCGACCGAGTCGTACCTGAACAACATTGGCGGCGCCGCCGCGCGCGAAGCCGGGCAGGCGCGCAGGCTAGCCGAGCAAATGCTTCAAGATAATGCCGATGACTATTCGCCCAACAGGTACTTTTTGGCGGAAGACCGTTTTACGCGCGAGCCGGTGGGGCTCGCCATGCTGTGCAAGATTGACTGGCGCCACCGGCATGCGGAATACACTTGCCTGGTGGGCGATGACGCCAACCGCAGCAAGCTGGCCGCTGGCGACATGAACATGGTCATGTACAACTATTGTTTCCATCACTTGAACCTGCGCAAGGTGTACGGCTACATTTACGACACCAACGCCGCATCGCTGCGCATGACGTCGTACGGCGGGCGGCGCGACGGCACGCTGCGCCGCCATCGGGTACTTGCCGGGGTCGCGTCCGACGTCCATGTGTTTTCGATCCTGGACCGTGAATTTTCGGCGTTCGTCAACCAACACGCCGCCACTCTGCTGAAAAAGCATGTCGAGCGCGGGCTGATCAATTGGCAACCTGGGCAATAACATGGCTGCTGCTGATGGCCTTGCGCTGCCGCAGCGCAAGGCGGACCGGATTCCTACTCGACGCCCTGCTAGTGGCGCTCGGCATCCTGATGGTGGTGCAGGGCGCTGCCGCACCCGCGCTGGCGCCCGCCTGGCGCGCGCTGCCCGCTTACCTGCTCGGCTCCTTGCTGGTGTTCGCGCTATCGGTGTGCATGACGGCCGCAGCGCCGCGCGCCTATCTGGCCAGCGTGTTGACGGGACTTGGCCACGCGGGAGCGCCGCGCCATGCGCAGCTGGCGCGGCGCGCGCTGCTGGTGGCGCTGTACGAAGAGGCACTGTGGCGCGTGGTGCTGCAAACGGCGCTGTGCGCCTGCATCGGTTCGCCGGCGGCGCTGTTTGCGGTGGCTGCAGCCTTCACGCACTGGCACCGGCACCGTACCGCCGCCAGCTGGCCGCGCACGCTCGAATTGTTCTTCTTTTCCCTGATCCTCGGATTGCTCTACTTGTACACGGGCGACCCGCTGGCAGCGATCCTGCCGCACGCCATTCGCAATTACCTCATTGGACTTAGTGGATATCGAAGTGAAAAAGTTTAAAACCGTTTTTCTGCTCTCCCTCGCCGCGCTGGCCGTCGGCGGCGCCGTCATGGCCACCCGCAGCGCCAGCTTCGGCGCGGCCAAGGCTGCCAATGCTCGCATGGCCGGCACCGTACTGCCCAGCATCGGTCCGCTGCGTGACGTGATCATCGCCAAGGGCACGGTCGCCTACGAACACCAACTGGTGCTGCGTGCCCCGCTCAGCGGCAGGATCGGCGCGCAGGTCCCGCAAGAGGGCAGCGATGTGCACCGCGGCCAGCCTTTGCTGCAGTTGCAGGACATGCAAGACGATAGCGAAGCGGCGTTGCGCGCGCTCGACAAGCGGCGCGCCTTGGCCAAGCTTGACGCACTGGAGCGCGAACTGCGCGTCGTGCGCCGGCTGGTTGAAGTGGGTAGCTCAGCGGCCTATGAACTCGAGCAAAAAACCGTCGAGCGTGACATGGCCGCCAAGGATATCGAGCGCGCCAATCTCGACCAGGCACGCCTGGTCGACAAACGCGCCATGGGCCGGCTGAACAGCCCGCTCGACGGCCAGGTGCTTGTGGTGTCCGCCGTCGCCGGCCAGCTGGTTAGCGCCGGCGAGGAACTGCTGACCCTGGTCGGCGGCGAGAGCCGTACCGTGACCGCCTATGTCGATGCGATGGACGTGGAACGGCTGCACGTCGGCCAGGCTGTAGTGTTCAGCGACCAGGAAGACGGCGGCGTGCGGCGCGCCGGACGGGTCAAAGAAATCGCGCGCGCCATCGCCACCGCGCAGCGCCAGAACGCGGTCAAGATCGTGATCGCCCCGACGGCGCCAATCAACGACCTGCGCGTGGCCCAGCAGCTCTACGTTGAATTCATCGTGCTCGAGGAAAAGTCCGTGCTGCGTGTGCCGCGCGACCGCGTATACCTCGACGGCAAGCAAAAATTCGTCAACGTCGTCACCAAGGACGGCGTGCGCGCGCGCGCGGTTCAGACCAGCCGCGGCGACGCCACCTACGACCGGGTGGTGGCGGGCATTTCCAGCACCGACCTGCTGGCGCGCAAGGGTCAGCTTGCCAGGACCGCCAATGATTGAGCTGGCCGGCATCGAGAAGCACTTCGTGATTGGCGGGGGCACCCTGGGCGTGATCCGCGGCATCGACCTGTTCATCGGCAAGGGCGAGTTCGTCGCCATCATGGGGCCGTCCGGTTCGGGCAAGTCGACCTTGCTCAACATCATCGGCTGCCTCGACACCGCCTCGGCCGGCAGCTACCGCCTGTCGGGCGACGATGTGTCGGCCATGGACGACCGCGAGCTGGCCGCCATCCGCAACCGCCGCATCGGCTTTATTTTCCAGAGTTTCAACCTGATCGCCCGCAACAGCGCGCTCAAGAATATTGAAAAGCCGCTGATCTACCAGGGCGCCGGCGCCGCCGAGCGCAGCGCGCGCGCCGCCAGCATGCTCGAGCGCGTAGGGCTGTCGAACCGGGCCTCGCACTTGCCGTCTCAGCTGTCGGGCGGCCAGCAACAGCGCGTGGCCATCGCGCGCGCGCTGGTGACCAACCCCGACATCCTGATTGCCGACGAACCGACCGGCAACCTCGATTCGGCGACGGGGCGCGACATCATGGGGCTGCTGCGCGAAGTGAGCGGCGAGGGCCGCACCGTGGTCATGGTGACGCACGACCCGGCGCTGGCCGCGCATGCCGACCGCACCATCCACCTGGCCGACGGCAAGGTGGCCGCGTGAACCGTTCCTGGCTGGGGCTGCCCGCCCATTCGCTGGTCGCCGAAGCCTATGAGGCGCTGGCCGACAACCGCCTGCGTTCGGCCCTGAGCCTGCTGGGCGTGGCGATCGGCATCGCTTCCATCATCGTGGTCAGCAGCATTGCCTCGTCCGGGCGCGACATGGTATTTCGCGAACTGGAAACGTTTGGCCTGAAAACGATCTGGGTGTTCCGCTCGTTCGCCGGCGAAGATCGGCTGGAAAAAGATGCCGTCGGTTCGGGCATTAGCAGCGCCGACTACCGACAGTTGCTGCGGGATGGGAAGGGCGTGCTGGGACGACTGTCGCCCGTGGTTGAAATGCCGGGCGAAAAAGTGGTCGCGGCCAAGAATGGCAAGACGGCGCGCGTGCGCCTGCAGGGCGTGAGCCACGACTTTGACGTGATCGACGGCGACGAGACCGCCAGCGGGCGCTTTCTCACCGAGGACGATATCAGCGCGCGCCTGAACGTGGCGGTGATCGGTTCAGCGGTGGGAGAAAAGCTCTTTCCCGAACGTGCAGGTGATTTAGTGGGCCAGAAATTCACTTTGGGCGACCAGTGGTTCGAGGTGGTCGGCGTGCTGCGCGAAAAAAGCCGCGACTTGATCACGAGCATTGGCGCTGGGCGCGGCGAAGAAACGGGCGCGCGTATTTTAATTCCTTACACCACCCGCCAAAAAATGATGGGTGACTCCGATTTCGTCAGTTATTTACAGGGCCAGGCAATGGATTTAAACCGCTCCGACGAGGCCATCGCGCACATCGTCGATACACTCAGCGCCAGCCACCGCGGCGCGTTCCGCTACAAGGGCGAAAGCATGGCCAGCTATGTGGCCACGGCCAACAAGATCCTCGGCGGCGTGGCGCTGATCGGCATCGTGGCGGCCGGCGTTTCGCTGCTCGTCGGCGGCCTGGCGATCATGAACATCATGTCCACGTCGGTGATCGAGCGGACCCGCGAAATCGGCGTGCGGCGCGCGATCGGCGCGCCCCAGGTGGCCATCCGGGCCCAGTTCCTGACCGAAGCGGTGTTGATCAGTTCCATCGGCGGCGCCATCGGCATCGTGCTCGGCATCGGCGTGGTGCGCCTCATTTCGGCCGTCTCGTCGCTGCTGGTGAACATCTCCTTCGACGGCTTGCTGCTGGCCATCCTGAGTACACTGGCAGTGGGCGTCGCGTCCGGCTATTACCCGGCTTTGACGGCCTCGCGCCTGGCGCCGGTGGAGGCTTTGCGCCATGAATAAACAAGCCGTCGCTATCACGCTGCTACTGTTGGCCAGCGGCGCGACCGCCGCCGCCACTGCCGCGCGCACACCGGCTCCCGGCTTTGACCGGGCGCTGCGCCAGGCCATGCTCAATGACCCGGAGTTGCGCAAGGGCGCGCTGGGAGTGGAGATTGCCGAGCAGGAATCGGGCCGCGCGCTGAGCCCTTTCATGCCGCGCCTTGACCTGAGCGTGGGCACTGCGCGCATTGATGCCTACAGCAACGTGCCGGGCCTGGAAACGCTGCTGCTGGCCGGCAGCCGCTACGCCTACAGCGCCAGCAGCAGCCTGTCGCTCACGCAAAATCTGTACAACGGTGGCATCGACCGAGCCAACCTGGATGCGAGCCGCGAAAAGGTGCAGGAAGCGCGCATGCAGTATTACCTCAAGCGCACAACGCTGGCCTCGCAGGTGCTCGACCAATTCCACGCGCTGCGCCAGGCTGAATTGGAATTGCGCATCGCCGAAGTACAGCAGGACGCCAAGGACGAGCAGCTGCGGGTCGTGGAAGGCGACTTCACGCTTGGGCGCCGCGCAGCGCTGAATGTGTCGGAAGCGCAATATGAGGCGCAGATGCGCGCGCTGGCTACCTCGACCCGCGAACGGGCCTACCGCAATGCCCTACGCGACCTGACGGTGCTGATCGGCGAGGCGCCGCGCGCGCTGCCGGCACTTGCCGCGCCTTTGCCGGCGCCCCAGCATGGCTACCGCAACGTCCTGACTCATTGGGGTTTTGGCGCCTTGGGGGCGGCCAACGAGGTGCAACTGTCGGCCTCGCGCATCCGTCAGGCCAGCCTGGATGTGGCGCGGGCCAAGGGACGTTACCTGCCGCGCGTGGATATCTATGCGCGTATCACCAGCGCAGGCGTCGACCGCAACGACTTCAACCGGGCCTACACGGGACAGGCTAAAGACAAGAAATTCATCGGCTTTGCGCTGACGTGGAACCTGTTCGACGGCTTCGACACGTCGTCCGACGTGGCCGCCAGCCGGGCGCGCATGGCCTATGCGCAGGCCGACTATAAAGTGGTCGCCCGGGATCTGGCCAAGCAGATCGATGACCTGGGCCGGCCCCTGGCCGACGCCGAGGAAGATGAACAGACTGAAAAGAAGAGGCTGGAACTGATGCAGAAAAAACTGGGAATCACGCGCGTCAAGCTCGAGCTGGGAAAGATCGACGCGCATGCGGTGACGAGCGCGCAGACCGAGCTTGCGGTCCAGGAGCTGGAGCTGGAAAAACGCTCCGAAACGATCGACTATTTCAAGGCCCGGCTGCTGCTGCGCAAGGGAACCCTATGAGCGACCATCAAGCCATCCCGGCCAGCGTTTCCGTGCGCCCCCTGTACCTGCGGCTGATCAGGCCGGTGCGCGGGCGCATTGCCCTGTATTTTGCGATGCTCATTGTCGCGATGTGTTTGCAGGTGCCGCTGCCTTTCCTGCTCAGCAAGGTAATCGATGGCCTTTCCCGGGGCCTGCCGTTCGCCGAACTGCAGCCGGTGATCTTCCTGTTGGTGGGTCTGTCGTTGACCGGGCTGGCGCTGGGGATCGGCGGCCAGGTCTTTGCTGCGTTGCTCAACAAGCGTTTCGCGCTGGGCGCGCGCTTAACTGTCTTCGACGCGCTGCAAAATGCCCCGCTGCGTTTTTCCAGTCAGTTTAACGTCAGCGACCTGTACACGCGCCTGACGGGCGACCTCGCCGTGCTCAACCACTTCCTGCCGACCGGCCTGGCGGGGGCGGCGCGCCACGTCTGTGCGCTGCTGGTGTATGGCGTCATCCTGCTCAAGCTGAGCACGACGGTGGTGCTGTATATCGTGTGGATGCTGCCGCTGGCGGGGCTGATCTTTCATGTCGCCCGCAAGCGCATGACGCTGCTGGCCAAGACCGCGCACGCCGGCGTTGCGCTGTCGAACGCGACCATTCTCGAATCGCTCAATGGCTTGCGCGAAGGCCGGGTCACCGGCTCGCGTCCGTTCCATCACCGCCGCCTGGCGGACTCGCTAATGCAAAGCGAAAACAAGCTGCTCAAGGCGCGCATTTACAGCGCCCTGATGTACGGTACGCTTGGCCTGATTCCTATCATGGTCACCGCCATCATCTGGTTCGTCGGTGGCGCTAAAATCTCGAACAACGAGATGACCGTGGGCAACCTGGTGTCCTTCATGTTTGCGCTGTCGCTGCTGTACGGTCCGATCAACGGCTTGTTCAGCGTTGCCTCGGGCTATGTCTTTGAAGTGTCCGCCTTTGAGCGTGTGGCCGCGCTGTTTACCGCCACCACGCTGGGCGGCACACCCGGCAGTGCACAGCCGGTGACGGCCCGCGCCATCGGGCCGCGTGTAGCCGCGCCGTCGATCGAAGTGCGCGATTTGGCGTTCGCCTACGGTGCCGATCCCGTCTTCGCCGGCTTTAGCGCGAGCATCCCCGCTGGTCTGTGCACTACGCTGGCCGGTAGCAACGGCGCCGGAAAATCGACACTGCTGTCGCTGCTGTGCGGCCTGGAATCGCCCGCCGCCGGCACGGTACTGTTAAATGGCGAGCCGGTAACGTCGCTGCAGGCCGATTACCTTGCCAACCATTTCGGCTACCTCCCGCAGGATATCCTGGTCTTTGGCGATACGCTGCGCATGAACATCACGATGGGGCGCCCCATCGGCGACGCGCAGGTGCACGCCACCGCTACCGAACTGGGACTGACTGATTTTTTGGCGGACTGGAAGCACGGACTGGACTCAGTGATCTTGGAAAGCGGGCGCGATTTGTCGGGCGGCCAGAAACAAAAGATCGCCCTGCTGCGCGCTGTGGTCAACCAGCCATCCATCCTGGTGCTCGACGAGCCGGAAAACAATCTTGACCACCATGCGCTCACCCACCTGCGCGCCTATCTGCACCGGCTCAAGGGCTGCTGCACCGTCCTGTTGGTGACGCATGGCGCGTCGTTCGAGGACATTATCGACCGTACGCTCGAGGTATCGGCTGGTACCGCGCAACCTGTGCAACCGGCCTGAATCGGCCCTCAATATCATTACAAGGAGTTACCAATGAGCCACGCTTACTTACCGATTTCCATCGCCGGGTCCGTCCGCCGTCTTGGGGGGGGGCTTTGCCTTGCGCTCGCGCTGTCCGCGTGCGGAGGTTCAGGTTCGGACTCGTCGGGGCCGCCCGCCGGCAGCACGGCCGAGGCAAGGCAAGCCTACCTGACGTCGCATATTGATGCGGTATTGGCAAGTCGGCAAAAGGCCGCCGATCCGGGCCTGAGCATCGTCGTCATCAAAAACGGCGTGGTGACGTACAGCCGTAGCAAAGGGATGGCCGACCTCGGCCGCAACAGCGCGATCAGCGAGAATACGGTCTTTGAGTTGGCCTCGCTGACCAAACCCATTACGGCGCTGGCCGTCATGCAGCTGCGTGATGCAAACTTGCTTGCGCTGACCGACCCGGTCACCAAATGGCTGCCACAGTTGCCGTCGGCATGGACGGGCATCACCATTCACCAGCTGCTGTCGCACCAGAGCGGCATTCCCGATTACATGAGCAACATCTTGCCTTCCGAAGTCAAGCTTCTCGACGGCAAGACCAATGACGACTTGCTTGCACGCTTCGCCGCCGACGGCCATGTTAATTTTGGACCCGGCACGAAGTCCGAATACAGCAACAGTAATTATCTGCTGCTGGCCGAAATCATCGCTCGCGCATCCGGGCGCAGCTACGCCCAGTACCTCCAGGAGCGTGTTTTTACCCCGCTCGGCATGCGCTCTACTTATGTGTTCGGCAGCGGCGTGCCGCAGCCCGGCGTCGAGGCGCTCAATTTTGCTCGCAGCGTCAAGCCAAACCCGTACGATTCCACCTTCGCCACCGTCGGCCCGATCGGCGTGCACAGTTCCGCGGCCGACCTGACGCTGCTGGTGCGCGCGCTGGCCGCAGGGCAGGTGGTTCCGATGACCACCCTGACGGCCATGACGAGCGCGCAGTCGGGCCGTGCGATCAATACCAGCGGCGAATTTTACGGCTATGGCTGGTATGTGCCGGCAGGGGCGGCGCCGCTGACCGTGTTCGCCCATACCGGCCAGCTCGACGGTTTTCACCATATCATCTACGCCGACCAGACCAAAGAATTGTATTACATCGTTTTGGAAAATGGCGGCGATGCGACTGCCAGCGTGGCCGCCGAGGTAAAGAAATTCGTCCTGACGACCTATAACTAACAGCCTGTCGTATTTCGCGTGGACGGACCAAAAAAACCACGTGACGGGTCCGAATTTTGCCGCTTTTCGGGTCGATGGAATGACTGTTGCCCTGAGAAAACGTCGAGATCTTTCTTCGGCCGGCCCATTTTTGGCTCGCCTCCTCAAGTCCGACAGGCTGCCAGGCGCGCTGCAAGTATGATGATCAGTCGACAATGTGCTTTCAAGGAGAAAATATGAACACCAGCAGACAAAAACGGTGGCGCGCGAGGTTCCCAGGCCGTCCGGCCCTGCTGCTGGCGTCGGCTCTTGCGCTGAGCGCGCTTGGCGCCGGATGCGGCCCGCTGCGCCTGACGTCGCCCCAGGAAATCGATGCCGGACTGGCCCAGGCGGCGCAGGCACATAACGAGCGCGAATGCAAGCGCAAGAATATCGACGCGAGCGCCTACTTCGCGTGCAAGCACCAAAACAAGCAGTCGTACGACCAGTGGCGCAAGGAGCGCAGCAATGCAAAGCCTTGAGGCAGGGCGCGGGCGCTGCGCCGCCACGCTGTGGCGGGCGGGGTTGGTGCTGGCCTTTGGCTCGACGCTTGTCGGTTGCGGCACGGCTGGCCCGACATTGTTGCGCGTGGTCAGCTCCGCAAGCTCGCCCGCGGACAAGCAGGCTGAGCTGACTAGGCGGATCGACGGCATGCTGGCAGAACGGCAGGACCCTGCCGCGCCGGGGCTGAGCATTATCATTCTCAAGGATGGCGCCGTCGTCTATCAGCGCAGCAAGGGGATCGCCGACCGGGCCCGGCATGCGTCGATTAGCGACCAGACGGTATTCGAGCTCGCTTCATTGACCAAGCCGATCACCGCCATCGCCATCATGCAGCTACACGAGCGCAAGCTGTTGTCGCTGCAGGACCCGCTTGGGAAATGGCTGCCGCAATTGCCCCCTGCATGGGCCGGCATCACAGTCCATCAGTTGCTGTCACATCAGAGCGGCATTCCCGAATTTATCGGCGTGCATTACCTGGAGCAGTCGCGCTACATCGATGGCATGACCAACCAGGGCTTGTTCGAGCGCTTTGCGCTGGATGGCGCGCTCAAGTTTCTCCCGGGGACGGACACGAAATACAGCAACAGCAACTATGTCGTATTGGCTGAAATCGTCGCGCGCGTTTCCGGACGCAGCTATGCCCAGTATTTGCAAGAAAATATTTTCGCGCCGCTGGGCATGCAGGCGACCTACGTGTCGGGCCAGGTTGCGCCGCAGCCGGGCAGCGAAGCAATTAGTTTTGCGCGCGACGCCAAGCCGTTCGGCCTGTCCTTCATGACACCCGGGCCGCTCGGCGTGCACAGTTCGGCCGCCGACTTTGCCCTGCTGCTGCGCGCTCTGGCGAGCGGCACATTGCTGTCGCGCCAGTCCATGGAGGCGATGACCGCGCCCCAATCGGCCCACCCGATCAATGCCCTGTCGGAATATTACGGCTATGGCTGGTATGTGCGGCCGAAGGGATTGCCCTTGGCCGTGTTTGCACACAAGGGGACCCTCGACGGGTTTCGTCACCTAACTCGCAGTAATTATCAGCGCGGCATCAGTTACGTGATATTGAGCAATGGCGGGCAGACAACTGATGACCTTGTCGATCGTCTGTCCGGCATCGTGCAGTACGTCTACGAATAGGCGTCGCGGCCCGCCCAAGCCGCTACTTCCCCTGCGCCGGTACGAACTCCTGCATGACCGCCTTGCGCAGCAGCGCCGGTGGCACCAGCCCGTGCGAGAGCACGAAGTCGTTAAAGGCGAGCCGGTCGAACCTTTTGCGCAGCGCAACTTCGGCCGCCTGGCGCGTTTCCAGCAAGCGCTGGTAGCCGTAAAAATATGCCGTCGCCTGGCCCGGCGCGCGGAAGGTATAGCGCTGCATCTCCTGCGTGGCCATGCCTTCGGACTGGCCCAGTTCATCCATCAAAAGGCTTCCATACCTTCTGGTGAAATTTCGCCCAGGTTGACCATCGGTTCGAGAAAGGCGCGCGCCGCGCGCAGCATGCGCGAAGAGCTACCCGTCGAGCGGCCGGTAAGGCTGCATTGCCACTTCCGCCTACAAGGCCCAGCCTTCGACGGTGACGTTATTGAACGCATCCACCGCGAGCGTGGGCGATATACCCGCCTCGATCATTTTCGCGAATTGCAGCTTGCGACCCGGCCGCGATTTTTGCGCGGTGATGGTCCAGGTGCCAGCCTGGTGCGAACAGTGGTCAAAAGCAAGCGTCTCGCCCCTCGCGCCCGACGGGCAGGCAGCGGATTAATCTGCGGCGCGGGCAAGGTGCAGGCTTTGAACAACTCCCTTCGGGAAGTCCAGGCAACAATTCAAGCATAATGACAAGGAGCTTTACATGACGCACTATTATTCCAACACACCTGCGCTGGGCCGCACCGTCAAGCTGGGACTGGCGCTGTTGCTGGGACTGACGCTGGCAGCCTGCGGCGGTCCGGGCGCCTCGACTGTGCCGCGTACGGGGACGCTGGAGGAGAAGCACGCCTACATGGTCTCCCACATCGACGATTTGCTGGCGCAACAGCAGGATGCGTCCCAGCCCGGCCTGAGCATCGTGATTGTCAAGGACGGCGCAGTTGCTTACAGTCGCAGCAAGGGCATGGCCGACATCGCCCGCAACACGCCTATCAGCGAGCAGACCGTCTTTGAGCTTGCCTCGTTGACCAAGCCGATTACCGCGATCGCCGTGATGCAGCTCGAGCAGCGCAAACTGCTCTCGCTCAACGATACGATCGCCAAGTGGCTGCCGCAACTGCCGCAGACATGGGGCGCCATCACGGTCCACCAGTTGCTGTCGCACCAAACCGGTATTCCCGACTATATGGGCGGCATCTCGCCGTTGGCCGCCCTGCAGCTCGACGGCTTTACCAACGACGACCTGTTCAAGCGCTTCGCACTTGACAGCCATCTCAATTTTGCCCCCGGCACGAGTGCGGCCTACAGCAACAGCAACTACGTCATTTTGGCGGAGATCATCGCGCGCGCATCGGGCCGCAGCTATGCGCAATACGTGCAGGAGAATATTTTTACGCCGCTCGGCATGCGCTCCTCGTATGTCACTGGTGCCAGCGCGCTCCAGCCGGGCGACGCGGCGTTAAACTATGCGCGCAGCACGACGACTCACGGCGCCAGCTTCGTGACGGTGGGACCGATCGGCGTGCACAGTTCGGCGGCCGACATGACGCTGCTGTTACGCAGTCTGGGGACCGGTCGGTTGGTTTCGCTGGACACACTTGCCGTTATGACGAGTCCGAAATCGGGCTTTCCCGTACTTGGCAGTGGTGAGTACTACGGTTATGGATGGTTTATGCCACGCAACTCCTCGCCCCTGACCTTGTTTGCTCATCGGGGCGGTGCGGACGGTTTTCGCAACATCATGCGCGTCAACTATACAAAAGGAATCTATTACGTAATACTTAGCAATGGCGGCGATGCAACTGAGAAGACGCTCGATGCCGTGCTGCAGGTGGTGCAACCGCTGTACGAATAGTGCGCGCCGATCCAATGATGAGCTGTGACCAGTAGTGCGGTTAAACCAAGGAGTAAAGAGATGCACCAAGATGTGAGACGCAATGGTTTCTTGATGCGCCGGCGGCCTGGCAGTCGCCTGGCGCTGGCGGCGCTGTTGGCCGTGGCGCTAACTGCTGCCGGATGCGGTGCCCCGCGTTTGCAGACCCCCGAGGAAGTTGACGCCGTATTGGCCAAATCGGCAGAGGGGTATAACCGCCGTGAATGCGAACGCAAGAACATCGACGCCAGCGCTTACTTCGCTTGCAGGCAGCAGAACCAGCGCTCCTACGAGCAGTGGCGCAAAGAACGCGACAACGCCAAGCCTTGAAGCGTGAGGATCGCCGGCGCAGTCGCGGCGCCGCGCAGCTGGTGCAGGCAGCTTTGGCGCGCAGCGGTCGGGCCGCTACTTCCCCTGCGCCGGCACGAATTCCTGCATGACCGCTTTTCGCAGCAGCGCCGGCGGCACCAGCCCTTGCGAGAGCACGAAGTCGTTAAAGGCGAGCCGGTCGAACTTCTTGCGCAGCGCAACTTCGGCCGCCTGGCGCGTTTCCATCAGCCGCTGGTAGCCGTAAAAATAGGCCGTCGCCTGGCCCGGCGCGCGGAAGGTATAGCGCTGCATCTCCTGCATGGCCATGCCTTCGGACTGGCCCACTTCATCCATCAAGAACGCTTTCACGCCTTCCGGTGAAATTTCGCCCAGGTTGACCATCGGGTCGAGAAAAGCGCGCGCCGCGCGCAGCATGCGCGCCTGCTGCGCGAAGAGCTGCCCGTCGAGCGGCAGGTAAGGCTGCATTTCCGCCTCCGCATACAAGGCCCAGCCTTCGACGTTGACGCTGTTGAACGCATACACCGCGCGCGCGGTCGACACGCCCGCCTCGATCATTTTCGCGAACTGCAGCTCGTGGCCCGGGCGCGCTTCGTGCGCCGTGATGGTCCAGGTGCCCGCCTGGTGCGAAAAATCGTCGAATGCAAGCGTCTTGCCCTTTGCGTCCGGCGCCATGCCGGTGGTGAGCACGAATTCGCCGTACTCGCCGGTATTGCCGAGCAGGCGCGGCGGGTTCATGTGCGGCGCGGGCGAGGCGGCGTTTTCGGCCACGCTGGCCAGCCGGATCACGGCCTTGCGCGCCGGTAGCGAGACGATGCGCTGCTCGTTGACCGCCTGTTCGATCGTGGCCAGGCGCTCGGCATACAGCGGCATCACTTGTTCGGCGCTTAACTGCTGCTTTTTCAGTTCGCGCATGACGGCGCGGTAGTCGGCCACGGGCAGCTTGCGTTCGCGCGCGATCTGGCCAGCGGTGATGTTCATCTGGTTGCGAATTTCCGCGAACGAGGTGAGCGACTTGGCGATCAGCTCTTGCGGGCTGATGTCGACGCCGAACTGGCGCAGGTTGTTGGCATACACTTCGGGCGGCAGGCGGTGGTCCAGGCGCGCGCGCGGCAGCACTTGCGCTTTGACTTGCGCGTTGTAGGCAACCAGCTGCGTCTCGAGGGTGGCGAAGGTGCTCTCCCAGCCAACCAGGCCGCTTTTGGCGAGCAGCTCGCGCATGCCCTGAATCAGGGTAGGGCTGTCGTTGATGGTCTGCTCCACTTCATCCTTGAAAGGCCCGAGCAGCTTGCCGTCGGCTTTCAGCCGCTCCTGCAAGCGCTCGTTGGCCAGCACCGTCAGCGGCCGGTAACCCTTGGTCAGGCCCGCATATTTTTCCAGACGCACCAACAGCGCCTTCTGGCGCTCCTTGGGAATGCGCGGGTCGAGCATCTCGCGCACTACGCCGAACATCATCCCCGTTACGTCGATAAAAGGCAGAAAATAGCGTCGGTTCAGAGCCGCCGAGCGGATCTGGTCTTCGCCGGCGCCAATCAGGATGGCGAGGTCTTGCCGCACTTTGGGGTCAAGCTCGGACGCCAGCTGCTTTTGCAGTTGCGCGATGGCCGCGCGCAAGTCCTTGTTCGAGGCCTCGAACTGGTCGCGCGACAGGTCGGTGATCTGTTCGTCGTAGCCGTCCACCCCCAGGCCGCTGGCGCTTTCGGGCGAATATTTGGCCAGTACATGGAGCAGCAGTTTGGCGCTCTCATTGCTCTTGGTGACCCAGGCTGGCTGGGCCGCGCCGGCGGGCAGCGACAGCGCGCCGATGATCAGCGCGGCCAGCAAAACATGGGCCTTTTTATATGTATGCGACATGCCATTCCTCCTCGGTAGTGGCCAATAGCGGCATCGGCAAGTATAGGAGGCGCTCGCGTCCCATGTCAGCAAAATCTTCGCACAATCGTGTATGCATGCGCTGCCGCCTGGGCGCCTGGCTTCGCCGGGAATATTTGCCGATCGGCTCGTGCCCCCTTTTATGCGGCCCGGGCGGACTGAACTGATATACTGACGCCCCCGCGAACGAGCAGAGAAGCGCCCGAAATTACAATGATGGACAATATGGCAGGCGCGGTTTTGACCGCAGAACAACTTACCTCCGGGCAGGACGATCACGATTCGCTGCAGTCGCACTTCCACGCCGGCATTTCGGCCGACGAAATCGAGCAAGTGTTTCACCTCAAGCGCGCGCAGCCGACGCTGCAGGCGTTCACGGCACTGTTCCACGGCGGCGCCGACGGCGTGCTGATTCGCCTGCTGGTGCTGCGCGAACTGGCGGCCGACACCAGCACGGCCGCGTTTACGCGCGCCGACATCAACCTCAAGCTGTCGTACCTGATTCCGGAAAGCCTGGAGACGGTGCTGCTGCGACTGCGCTCGCATGGCTTGCTGGCCTGGGATGCGCAAGGCGCCGTGTACCGCGTCACGCCCATGGCGCGCAACGTGCTCTCGGCGCTCGACACGCTGCTCTCGCTGGGCAAGGCCGACGACGAAGCCGAGATGGGTTTTTTGCTCTCGCAAGTGGCCGGCGCGCAGGCGGTGGGCGGGGTGACGGTCGAACAGCTCAAGCACCTGCTCGGACGCCTGGTCGACTTGACCGAGGAGTTTCGCGACGCGATCGCCTCCGGTTCCGAATTCAAGCTGCGCACCTCGCAGTCCAAGTGGCACATGGCCTGCGACTGGGTCGAGAAAGGCTCGCTGATTCTGCGCGCCATTCTGGCCGACGAACGGGCCGACTCGGCCACCCACAAGGCGGCGCAGGCGATCGGCCGCGCCCAGAGCGCGCTGCTCAACATGCAGGGCATGTTTTCGCGCGCGCTCAACCAGATCGAACGCCAGCGCGTGCACCTGGGCCAGTCCGGCCTGTCGACGACCGACGTCAAGCGCTGGCTGCTGGCACACGACGACCTGGCCTCGCTCGCCACCGGCGCCATCGACCGCCCCGTCATGCCGATGTTTTGCACCCCGGCCGAAATGATCGACGTGGCCGAGACCGAACTGCTGCAGGAACGCTTTGCCGTCATGGCGCAGGCCGGCCTGCCGGTCGGCCAGGATGCGCCGCTGACCGTGAACGACGCGCCGCCCATGCAGGCCGAACTTGACGACTGGCTGGCGCGCCTGTCCGACTTTGCCAACCTGGGCAACTTCCCCAGTTTTTCGGAAGACGGTCCCAAGACAGTGCCGATCCAGGATTCGCTGCTGCCAGCCAGCTTTGCAATCGCCTCCTACCGCGCCTCGATGCTGCCGCTGCTGGGCGACGCGTCAGAAGCGAGCTTGCAAGGCGCCACCGCACAACTGGCGCGCCTGCCCATTACCTTCACGCCTACCGACGAGATGGTCATGCTCAACGATCCGCACGTGTTTGCGATGTCGATTGCCACCCTCTCACTAGACCTCGAAAGCGGCCCGCTTGATGAATGACGATTCCCAAATCCTGATCGCGCGCCTGCTCACGCATCAAACGCTGCGGCGCGACGACAAGCTGGTCAAGCGCGTGCTGTCGGACGAACTGTTTCGCGCCGAGGTGGACAAGCGCCTGCTCGACTCGGGCTTGAAGATGATCGACAACGTGTATGCCGACCATGTCACGCTGGCGCTGCACCGCGCCGTGGAGCCGAAAATTTTCGGCGCCAAGGATATCTGGCAAAACAATAACTTCGGCCTCACGCGCGACGGCGTGGCGCTGCTGGTGGTGCTGTGGGCGCAGATTATTCTGCCCAAGCGCGAGCGGCAGGAAACGCACCAGAACGCCGACGACGACCAGGACGACATGTTCGACAAGGACAAACCAATGCCGCGCGCCGAAGACACCTCGATCGGCATTTCGTACACGGCGCTGCTGTCGGACTTTGGCGACAAACTGGGTAAAAAAACGCGCATGGACATGAACCTGGGCGTGCTCTCGCGCATGGGCTTTATCGAGCGGCGCGGCGACGTGATCCTCGAAGGCGCGCTGCTCGACCTGCTGATGGACACCGACGTGCTCAAGGAGCGCATCATCAATGGCGCCCTGGCGGACGTGTTCAAGCGCGCGCCGGTGGCAGTGGCTGACCCGGTGGCTGACCCGGTGGCCATCCTTGACCCTGACGCTGGCGTCGATTCCGACAGCGCAGCAGACCCGATAACCTGAGGCAGACCATGTTCCATATTAAATCGCTAGAACTGGTCCACTGGGATTACTGGCAACGCATCAAGAATATTCCGCTCGACGCCAAGATCATCACCATCGCCGGCCAGAACGGCTCGGGCAAGACGACCTTGCTCGACGCGCTGCGCACGCTGTTTGGTCTTGACTGTTCGATGGGCCGCACCTACAAGCACTACGCGCGCCACTCGGGCCAGCAGACCGCGTGGATTCGCGCCGTGGTGGACAACAAGAACGTTGGTCGCCAGCTGTCGAACCGGCCGTTTCGCAGTTCCGGATTTTTCAGCGACGACGAAGTCACGCTGTTTTGCCAGATCCAGAAAAACGGCGGCGACTGGAAGCGCCAGTATCTTATGCGCCCGGGCAATATCCAGATCGAGGATGTGACGGAAGCGAACGACTGGCTGGGCGTGGAAAACTACCGCAAGCGCCTGGCCAACGCCGGCCTGTCGCCCGCCATGGCCAAGGTGCTGGCGCTCGAGCAGGGCGAAACCGACAAGCTGTGCGAGTACGCACCGCGCCAGCTGCTCGACCTGGTGTTCCAGGTCTTTGGCGACAAGGAAGTGCTGGACGCGTACGACGAGGCCAAGCGCCACCAGCGCGACACCGAGACGGAACTGAAGCGCTTCGAGACGGAGCTGGAAGCGTCGCGCACCAACCTGGAAGGCCTGCGCCTGCGCGTGGCCAACTACCACCAGTGGGAAGACCTGCACAAGGAACGGCGCAACCTGCTCGAAGAAATCATGCCGAGCCTGGAGTACCACGAAGCGCGTGAAAAAGCCGGCGCGGTCAGCCGCAAACTGCGCGACGAGCGCAAACCCATGGCGCAGGCCGATTCGCAGCTGGTGGAAAAGCGCAATGGCCTTGCGGCCCAGGCCAAGGCACTGACGGACGCCCAGCAGCAGGAGACCTTGCTGGAGCAGGAAGGCACCGTGCTGGCCAGCCGCCTGACGCAAATTAACGCCAAGCTCAAGCCCCTGGACAGCCTGCTCGAACAGAAGGAACGGCTGCAAAAGCTGGCCGCCGATTCGGGCGCCGACATTGCCGAAGTGGCCGCCCAGCTGGACGCCAAGGAAGCGGAGCTGACGCGCCAGCGCCAGGCGCGCGAAACGCTGTCGAACCGCATCGCGACCGAACAGTCGACCATCTCCGCGCTGCAGGGCAAGAGCGCCATGCCCGAGCCGGAAGCGGTGCGCGGCATGCGCCGCGCGCTGCGCGAGGCGGGCATACTGCATGCCATGCTGTCCGATATCGTCGAGGTGACGGACGCCAAGTGGCAAGGCGCGGTGGAAGGCGTGCTCGGTGGTTACGCTTCCGTGGTGCTGCTCGAACGCGCCAAGGATGCGCCGGCCGCGTATCGGCTGGCCGAAAAGGAGCGCTATCGCCACTTCATCGTGCCCGAATGCGTCGACGCGCCCAATACCAGGGATGACAGCTTGCTGTCGGTGGTGCGCTTTTCGGCGCCGGCGCCGTCCTGGCTGATCGACCAGCTGGCCCGCATCGACCGTGTCGATTCGGTGGAGGCGGGTTTCAAGCTGGGCAAGGAAGCCGAATGGATCACGCCGGACGCGTATCATCGCGAACGGCGCGGCGGGCGCTCGCTGTTTGTGGAAGCGTCGCGTTACCGCTTTGGCGACGCCGGGCGCACCCAGCGCCTGGAAGCGCTGCAAAGGTCTTTGCCGGGCCTGGAAGCGAAGGAAGATGAGCTGACGCTGGCGATCAGCAAATTGGCCGCCGAAGTGGGCGCGCTCAAGGGCCGCATCGCCGGCGTGGACGCGGCCAAGGAACTGACGGCGCGCCACGCGGAGTTTGAAGAAGCGCTGCGCAGTACCGCGCCTTTGAAGGCCGAGCGGCTGGAAGTCGGTTCGCGCCTGGGTGAATTGCAAGGGCTGACCAAGGCCGCAACGGTGGCGCGCACGCGTGCCGACACCGTGTGGCAGAACGCGCGCCTGGCCTTGTCGGAGGCCGAAGCGGGTTTGCGCCTGGGGCACAAGCGCCAGATCGAACAGCGCAGCGAACATGCCAAGGCGCTGGTTGATCTGCGCCGCAGCTGGCGCCACCTGCCACAAAGCTGGCGCCGGCGCGCCAGGCGCGCCTCGCTGGTGGCCGAACACCAGAACACGCACCAGGTCGACCTGCGCGTGGCCTCGCTGCAGCATAGCCTGGCGCGCGACGACTGGGAGCTCGACGCGACCGTCATCGACCAGCACCACCGCCTGAACGACCAGTTGCAGGGCCGGCAGTCGGAAACCGACGAGCGGCGCTACCAGAACAACCGGGCGATTGAAGCGACCGGCAATGCGCGCGGCGCGTATATCGAACGGCTGCGCTATACCATCAAGACTTACAGCAAGAACATCAAGGAACTGGGTGAACTGGCGGGGATCGAAGTGCATGCCGACACGGTGCGGCTGGAGAACGACGACGTGCAACTGGCGCAGGCCGGGCTGCACGTGCGTTTCAAGTTCGACGGCAAGGACCAGATCGGGATGAACGATGGCGAAGCGTCGGGCGGCCAGCAGGTGATGAAGTCGCTGGTGCTGCTCATTGGTTTGCTCAAGTCGGAAGACGGCTCGGGCGGGTTCGTGTTTATCGATGAACCGTTTGCGCACCTGGACATTCGCAATATCCAGCTGGTGGGCGAGTTCCTCAAGAACACCGAGGCGCAGTATTTGATGACCACGCCGCTGACGCACAATACGGATGTGTATGACCCGTCGGAGCTCACGCTCATCACCAGCAAGAAGAAGAAAGACATGCAGTGGGCGCAGCCGATTTTCGTGCTGCAGCGCAGGCTGGCGGCCGACAAAAAAGCCGCCGCCTGACCCACTGCACGGTCCGGGGCTCATGGTGGAAAAACCGCCACTTGATAAATCGCGCATTCCGCCATGCTCCGCCGGCGCCATTGCCCACTGGTTCCAGCGCTTACGGTGGCATGCGAGACCCGACCAGAGCTGATAGTTTCTTTATTGGGAAATTCTGCACATAAGCAGCAATTAGAGCGTATTATTTCCATTTATGGAAACAACCTACTCTCAAGCTACTTCTGCATCGTTAATTTCTGAATGAGGAAACAATGGCTCGCTCCTTGTCCCATCCCGGCACGCCGGTTGGACCACGTATTGCCAGCCTCGCAGACCTGGGCGACCTGGTCCGTAACCGCCGCCTGGAGCTCAGACTGCGCATTGACGACGCTGCGCATGCGTGTGGCGTGGCGGCCAACGTCTTCTCCCGCCTTGAGAATGGCGGGCCGATTGGTGCTGACCGCCTCTTGCTCGTACTGGCCGGTCTCGGGCTGAGCATGCTGGTCACGACCAAAGAGCATGCCCATGCAATTCTGCCGGCCAGCGATGGATGCTACGGACGGCCATGATGACCCATCGCCTCCATGTTGCCACGATGGGTGCTGCAGTTGGGGAAATCATCTTTGAATCTCAGGACGACAATTATGGATTCCAGTATGACGCTGCCTGGACCCGGTCGACTGCAAGCTACTACTTGGCGCCTGCGATTCCCCTCAACGCTGCTCCGCACAGCCCGGGTTCCGTAAAACGCTTCCTGGAAAACCTGCTGCCGGAGGGACGCGCGCTGGACATTGCGGCCCTGGTAAGCCAAGTTTCGAAGAGCAATATTTTCGCGTTGGTACGGCTACTGGGGAAGGAGCCGGTCGGGGCCTTCAGTTTCCTGGCATTGGACGCTTCACCCGAGGAGGCCGCAAACATTGCACAGGAGCGGTTGAACGAGGTGGTTCGCCGATCTATTTCAGATGACGAGCTGAGCCAACGCATCCGCGAACGCGACGCCATTCCCTTCCCAGTCTGGGACGGCAAAGTGCGCTTGTCGTTGGCGGGCTACCAAGACAAGCTGCAGGTCCTGGTTGAGGGCGACCGCATATCGCTCGTCGATGGCGCGCTTAGCTCGACACATCTGCTCAAGCCAGAAAGTCAACATTCGCACATGCCATGCATGGTTGCCAATGAACACTTTTGCATGAGCCTTGCGGCGCGGGTCAATCTTGCAGCGCGACTGAACCTGCCGGTCGCACCGGTCAGCATCAGACGCTTGCCAGAACCGATCCTGCTGATTGAACGGTTCGACCGTGCTGTAGAGTGGAACCGGCAAGCTCCTGATGCCGTGACGGCTGTAACGCGGATGCACATCATCGACGCTTGCCAAGCCTTGGACGTCCCATCGACCTTGAAATATGAGCGGAACCTGGGCGCCGGCAAGGACGTGAGCCACATACGGGAGGGCGTGAGTTTCGAACGACTGTTCGGGCTGCTTAAACAGACGGTTGTGCCGGCCGCAGCGCGCTCTTACTTGCTGCGATGGGCAATCCTGCAACTTTTGCTTGGCAACAGCGACGCCCATGGGAAAAACATTTCATTTTTCGTTCGCCCTGCCGGGTTGGTGCCCGCGCCAATGTATGACCTGGTCTGCGTCAACGCTTATGGCGACGACGTCGAGCGAGACATGGCCATGGCCTACGGGGACGTGTTTATACCTGAGGGTATAACGCCGTATGCGCTTGCCGACTTCGCACATCGCACGGGCACGCCACCAGCTCAGTTGGCACGTGAAGTCACACTAATTGCACGCACTGTGCTGCGCCTGGCGCCCGAGCAAGCAGCCATGGACATCTACATCGGCGACGAGCGCGCACTTGTGGCTCAGATTGCCGCGTATATTTGCGCCCAGGCCAGGCAGCTACTGACTATTGCGCGCGACGTCCCCAAGGTCGACCTGTCTTTGTTTGAAAATGTCCAAGGTGCACCACGATAGAATATCGAGCGAACCGCCTGAACCATTCGTCAGACGAGAAGAGGCGGCCCTTGTTGGTACCTGAGCCTGCGCCTCCGTCAACAACCGCGGCCTTACCCGGCATCCACCGCCTTGCGCAGCTTCCACCGCCACCGGAGCATCCCGGCCGAGTAGGTCCCGAAATGCCCCAGCATCAGGCCCAGGCACGGCAGGAAAAACACATAATCGGTCACGCGCGGGGTCGGCTGTCCCGAGCCGTCGTTCGCATAAATCTCAAAGCCGATAAACAGCACGCACGCCACGAACAGCATCGCGATCACCAGCCCAAGGCGGGCATTCGGCGTGAAAAAATAACCATCCTGCACCGCCTCGAAGCGCGTCAGCTTCAAGCCCCAGACGCCGTAGGCGATACCGCCCGCGACACCGACCGCCAGCCAGCCCAGCAGCGCCAGGTCAGGCGCCACCTGCGACGCCGTGACGGCCGCGATGGCCGTGAACACGCCTGCGCCCGTGTAGTGCCGCTGCATGACCGAGCGCTGGCGCTTCATCATGCCCTTGACGCGCGAGTAGATGCGCCACACCAGCAGCGGCGCCAGCGCCAGCAAGGCGAGCGTATAGACGGACAGGCCGTTCAAGCTTTTTGCTCCAGGGCGCGCTCGGCGCTGCGCCAGCGCAGCAGTCCCGCGCCGTACGCGAGGTAGTAGCCGGCCATTATGCCCAGGATGGACAGCGTCAGCGGGCTGCTGCCCAGGTTTGGCGTCTGCTGCACGCCCAGGGTGACCATCTCGAAAATCCGGTACGCCATGCGCGCGATGAAGAGCATCGACACCACCATGCCGATCGGGGCGTACGGTGTATAAAAATAGTCGCTGCCGACGCGCTCGAAGCCGGTGCGGCGCAGTGCGACAACGCCTAGAATGGCGCCCACGACGACGCCGCCGGCAATCGCGGCCAGCGCCAAAGGAATGTGAATGACGGCCACAGCCAGGCCCACCAGTAACAGCGGAAACAGGGTCACGGCGCACCAGTGGCGCCAGGTGCGCGACTGCTGGCGCACCGTCAGGCGCTGTACGCGCTTGTAGACGCGATACATCAGCAAGGGGGCAAGTGCCATGATGACGATATTCGTATTGCTGATCATTTTTTGTCCTGGAGATGACATGGAAGGAAAACGAGACGAGCATTGTAAGCCACGCCGTAACGGGCAGGCGTGGCGGCCGGTCTCATGGTAATGTCATTACTTCATCATCAGGAGCAAAACCATGAATCCCGTGCCCTACGAATTTCATCGCGCCCCGGACCCGGCGCCAGTCGAGGAACCGCTGCCCGAGCCGTTTGACAATCCGCACCCCCACCATCCGCCGGTAAACCGGCCCAATGATGATGAGCCGGTGCCGGATCACAAGCCGAGCATGATGTAAGGGGCAAAAAAGGGGCCAGGCCGCATTGCGCCGTGTGTCTCGACGGTGCTTGTCCAAAGAATGGGCCGCCCAGGCCCCTTCGGCCCCTTCGGCCCCTTCGGCCCCTTCGGCCCCTTCGACCTTGTAGCCAACTGTTTTGCAATCCCTCCGTTTTCGAGGACGGGGGGCGCCTAGTCGTAGGCCCAGGTGTACAGCAAATCAAGCGCCGTATTGGTCCCGGTCTGGAACTGCAGCGTGATCTTCGGCGTCACTTTGTAGCGCAGCTTGACCAGGCTCGACGCCGTCGTCGCACCTTGTTCAAAGCTCAGGTATGCCTTTTTCGACAAGCGCTTGCCCACCGTGACCACGGTGCTTTCCAGTCCCTTCGCCTGCGACAATCCCAGCTCATCGAGGCCCAGCGTATTGGCGATGCGCGACTGGAAGCCGCCGCCATTGCCGCCCAGTAGCGCGCCGGCCGCCGCCGTCAACACGCCCGCCTCATTGCCCGACACCGCTTCCATGCCATGCCCCAGCACCAGCCAGGCCAGCTTTTCGCTGTCCGTCACGCTCGGCGTCGACACCAGCTTGGCCACGGGCGAAAGCGCCGTGCCGCGCACTTCAACGCCGGCTTCCACGTTGGTCTCGGACAGCTGCTCGCCTTCCGGACGCCGGCGCACCGCGCGGATATTCAAGGCGGGATTGTCGTACCGGCCGCTAAAGGTCAGCACGCCGCGTTCGATCGTCAGGTTCTGGCCGTACGCCTTGTAGGTGCCGCTCGCCACCCGGATGCTGCCGTTGGCGCGCGGTCCGCGCCCATTGCTGCGAATGCGCACCTGGCCGGTCAGATCGGCGTCGATGCCCATCCCGCGCAGGCGGAACGAGTCGCCCAGGTCGGCATCGAGATCGATGGTCAGCGGCAGCGGCGGGGCGCTTGGCTTTTCAATCGTGCCTTGCTTGGTGCGGCCCAGAACGATCACGTCGTCCGACAACGTCGGGCGCCCTTGGGGCGCCAGTTCCACCAGCGCGCGGTCGGCCTTGAATTTGCCGACCAGTTCAAAACGCTTGGCGTCGCGGACCAGGGTGCTCTCGCCCGTCACCACCAAGGTGCGGTCGGGACGCGAGAGAATCTCGAGCTTGTCGGCCACGAGTTTGAGTTGCGCGGTCGCTTCGCCGCCGGAAAAGCGCACGTTGCCGTCGGCCGTCATGCGTCCCTGCACGCCGTCAAAGGTGAGCCGCTGCAGCAGCAGCTGGTCGCCGGCCAGCTGCGCGCGCAGCACGCCGTTGCGCAGCTTGACGCCTTGCTCGGCCCAGCGCACCGCCAGGTTGTCGCCATTCACGCTCCCGTTCAGGGTCGGCGTGCCGACCGTGCCGGCGCCCGTCAGCGCCAGCTTCAGGCCGCCGCCAAGTTCAAGCCCGGGCTGGCCCGACAAAGGCGCCATCCATGCGATCGAGGTCATGTCGGCGTTGACGGCCAGCTTGAGCGGACTGGCGTTGGTCAGGCGTCCGCCGACCAGTTGGGCGGTGGCGTCGACGCTGGCCTGGCCGGCGCGTGCGCCGTCAAAGCGCACTTGCGTGCGCAAGGCGCCGCCGGCCACGTCGGCGCGCACGTCGAGCGTGCGCAGGCCAAGCACCACGGGAATTTCTGAGCCGACGATCAGGTCGCCCTTTTCGCGGAACACGTGCAGCATGCCGTTCAGGGCAGGCGGCGCGCCGGCCGCAGCAGGGCCCTGCATGTCGAGCGACCAGTCGGCGCCGATGGTCAGGTCGCCGGAAACGTTCTCGCGCATGGCGGGCGAAAACTGGGCCAGGTAATTGAGCGGCACGCCGGCGGCGGCGCCTTTGCTGGTCCAGTGCAGGCCTTTTTTGTCCAGCGTTTGCAGGCTGACGGTACCGTTGGGCAGCCGCACGACGGCGTCGCGCAGCGCGATGTCGGTCGGTTTGAGCAGACCCATGACGCCCGAGCCCGGGGCGCCTGCGATGCGCAGCGGTACCGGCGCTTGCAGCGCGAACGCGTAGCGGCCCTTGTTCTGCAAGGCGGCCACGGTGCCGCTCCAGACGCCGGCGTTCCAGCCGCCTTGCACGTCGCCGGCCGCGTCCAGGTCAGGATTGCGGGCGGCAAAACGCAGCGTGTGCGCGCCGCGCGTGCCGCCAGTGGTCAAGCTGGCCGTGTCGACGCGCGTGTCGCCATTCACGTAGCCGGTGACGACAATGTTGCTCACCAACGGGTCGGCCGCGCCGCGCCCGGTGCCCAGGTTGGCCGACGCCTTGATGGCGCGAATTTCATGCTTGCCGAGCAGGCGCAGGTTCTGGCCTTCGAGCGCCGCGTTGACCGCCGGCGCGGCCATGGTGCCCGAGACGGTGCCCGAGCCGCGCAGCACGCCGGCAAAGTCGGGACCGAGCGCGCCCAGTTGCGGCGCATCGATGCGCCAGTTGAGGACGTCGGCCCCGGCGCCAAAACTGCCCTTGGCGTTGACGACGTTCGCTCCCAGGCGCAGGTCGACGTCGGCGTTCGACACGTGGCGCGCGTCGGCGGCCAGCTTGGCGTAACCGGTCAGCGGCGAAGTGCCCAATGTCGAGGGCTGCAGCGCCAGGTTGAGCGAGCCGCGCCAGTCGGGACCCAAGCGGGCGTCGGCGTCGAAACTGCCGTTGATACTGCCGGCCATGGGGGAACCCAAGGCGGCGGGATTGAACTGCTGCGCCGCGCCCTTGGCCTTGACTTCGACAAAGCGCGCCCCATCCTTGGCCGGCGCTGTCAGATAAGCGTCGCCGCTGGCGTGCAGCACGCCCAGGTTGTTGGCGCGCGCCGCCGGCGCCCAACCCAGGCCCTTGGCGTCGACCTCGAACGAGGTGCGCGGCGCCCCGAATGTGCCGCTGACGGCGCCGGTGGCCACCAGCGTGCCGTACAGGTCCTTGCGCACGGCGGAAAGCTGCTTGCCGTCGACGCGCCACAGCAGTTTTTCGCCCGGGGCGCCAAAACTGCCGCGGATATCGACAACGTTCCCGCCCATCGCGAGCGTGGCCAATACGTTGCTGATGTGGGCCGCGTCCGCGTTCAGTTTCGCCTTGCCGGCGAGCGGCTGGTCGAACACGCGGCTCGGTCGCAGGTTGACGTCGGCAGCCACGCGCCACTTGGGCAGCACGAAGCCGTTGACGTTGATGTCGGCATTAATGTCGGCCTTGGGGTAGTCCCCGAACGAGGCGGGATTAAAGCTGTTGGCGCTGGCGCTGACCTTGAATTCCTGGTTGCCCGTGAGGCTCGCGTTGCCGGTCAGGTGCACCACGCTGCTGCCGGCCGCGATGCTCGCTTTTTTGATCTGCAGCAGATTGTCGGCCAGGGTGGCGTCGGCGTCCAGGCGCATTCCCGCTTCGGCCAGCTTGGCGCTCAAGGTTTGCGTATTGCCGTAGCTTGCCAGCGACAGGTCGCCCGCAATTTTCGTGCTCTTCATGCGGCTGTGCAGCTGCTTGAGGTCGAGCCGGTCGGTGTGCAGCACGAAGTTGGCGGTACCCAGGCCCACCTGTTCTTCCTGGCGCGCCAGGCTGCCCGAGCCGGTAAATTTTCCGGCGCCGCCAAAGTCGATGACGGCGTTGTTGAACACCAGCGCCAGCAGGTTGCCGCTCATGTCGCCATGCATGGCGCGCAGCGGCAGCAGTTGCTGGTCGATGGTGCCGGCCGGGCCCTGGTTTTCGATGTTGACGCTACCCTTGACGTTGCGGTTCGCTTCGATGCGCGCCGCGATCGTCACGGTCAGGTCGGCCTTGGGCAGGGCCGGGTTCAAAAAGGCCGGGTCCAGATTTTTTGCGTTGATCGACATGGCGCGCAGCGGCACCGGATCGAACGGGGAGAGCGTGAAGCGGGCGTCGCCAATCGCCTTGCCCGACTGCCCGGTGGCGGCCAGTTCGGTCGTTACCAGGTCGCCCGTGGCGTGCAAGTTCAGTTGCGCCGCCGCCTGGCCCTTGGGCGGCGCGAGCTGAGTCAGGCTGGCGCTGGCATCGAGCTTGAATGGTTTGTTCGCGTTGATGGTGCCGCTGGCCTTGGCGTAGCCCACCGGCGTGATGGCGCTGCCGTTACCAAGCTTCCACTGCTGTTTGGTACCCGCCAGGTCGAAGCGCACGTCGGCGATGACGGTCTTGACGCCCTTGTTGGTCATGATGACTTCATTGATGCGCGCGTCGTTCAGCTGCAGCGTGAAAGGCGCGGCCAGCGAGGTGGGCATCTTGGCTTTTTCGCCTTCCTTGAGCGTGTCCATGCGCAGCGTCATCACGTGCAGCTTGCTGATGGCAATGCCTTTGGTCAGATACTGGAACGGAGACCAGTCAATGGCGATGTTTTCGGCCGTGATCAGTTGTTCCGGGCTGCGAAACACCAGTTTGTCCATGTGCATGGAGCTGTACAGGGAGCCGGTGACGCCGGTGATGACGATGCTGCCGCCGCTCTCGCGTGCCACGCGGGCAGCGAGCGACTGCAGCGTGGATTCGCGCCCCAGGTACCAGTAGGCGCCAACCAGCACGGCGCCGGTGACGGCCACGCCAACTCCGACCCGGCGCGGCCAGCGGCGCGCGCGCGCCGCTGGAGGAACAGTCGAATTTGCCTCGGCAGGCGTGGCTGCCGGTGCTGGTGTGGGCACAAGTGTAGCTGCAGCTGCAGGTAGGGCGTCGTCGTTCATCAGAATGTAAATCCAAGCGAGAAGTGCAGGCGGGCTTTTTTAACGGCCTGGCCGTAAGCGATATCAACGTTGATCGGGCCGACCGGGCTGCGCCAGCGCGCGCCCACGCCGTAGCCCGACTCCGGTTTCAAGTCCTTGATGGCGTCGGCGGCGTTGCCGGCGTCGTAGAAAAAGGCGATGCCCCAGGGCGGCTTGAACCAGTACTGGTATTCGGCGCTGCCGGTGAGCAGGTAGCGCCCGCCGACGATGGCGTTACCTTCGCGCACGCCCAGTTGCTGGTAGCCGTAGCCGCGCACCGACTGGTCGCCGCCGGCGCGAAACAGGAAGGTGGCCGGTACCCCCGCTTTTTGTTTCGATCCCAGCGCGCCCGCTTCGGCGCGCAGCACCAGCGTGCCGGAGTCGCCCAGCGGACGGTAGGTGATGTAGCGCGTGGTCAGGCGCAAGAAGCGCTCGTCGGTCAGGAGCGGCAGCACGGCGGCCACGCCCTGCGCGTTGAAGACATAGCCTTTGGTGGGCAGCAGCAGGTTGTCCAACGCGCGCTTGGTGAAGTTGTAGGTGAACGGGACGCTCTTGCTACCGCGGTCGGGCAAGCCGTCGACGCTGCGTTTCTCGCTCAGGTATTCAAGCGTGATGGAGCGTTCCAGCAGGGGCGAACCCCAGGCCCGGCGCACCGCCAGCGAGGCCACGGCGGTGACCTCGCCCTGCACGTCGTTGCGCTCGAAGCCGGCGCCGAAATTGTCGTTGTAGCCGCCCGGCTTGGTCGGAAAATAAAAGTCGGCGCGCGCGCTCTGGCGCTTGGTCTCGGCAATCAGGTTGCTCTTCATGCGCAGGCCGTACACCGACAGGTCATCGTAGGTAATCTGGGCGCGGTTGCCGGTGTTGGTTGAAATACCCAGGCCGACTGAAATATTTTTTTGCTTGTTCTCGGTCACCCGCACCAGCAGCGGCAGGAGCATGGGATTGTCGACCGGTTTCTTGGGGGCGGCCGCTTTTTGCTCGTCGGTCAGCGCTTCGATTTCTTCGGCCAGCGTTTCGGTCTGGTCGGTGCTCACTTCCACGCCGCTAAAATAGCCGGTATCTTGCAAGCGCGCCTGGAACGCTTGCATGGCCGCCTCGTTGTAGACCTCGCCCGGCTTGATTTCGTTCAGGTTCAGGATGATGGCGGGGGCATAGCGCTTCAAGCCTTCGATGCGCAGTTCGCCGAAGCGCACCTCGGGGCCGCTGTCGAGGACCACCTTGAGCAGGGCGCGCTTGACGTCCGGGTCGACGACGGCGCTCGACTCGACCAGCCGGGCGCGCGGATAGCGGTTCTGGATCACGCGGCGCAGCAGGTCGCGCTTGGCCGTTTCCCAGTCGTCCTGGCGAAAGCGGCGGCCCGCCGGCAGCGACCAGCGGCTGCGCAGGTCGGCGCTGTCGAAGGGCTTGGCGCCGCCTTCGATCGGCTCGAACCCCTGCAAGATCAGCTCGACGTCGCCCACCACCACCGGTTCGCCCGGTTCGACCAGCACGCGCGCGATCGGCGTGGCGCCGCTGGTGTCCAGCCCGGCGGAAACGCGCGGCGAATAATAGCCTTCGGTGGCGATCAGGGTCTTGACCTGGTCGGGCGCGGCCTTGACCAGGCGCTGCAGCTGGTCGATGTCCAGGCGCGGATTGCCCTCCCAGCGCAGCAGGTCGAGGTTTTCCTTGAGCAGCTTTTCGATAGGGCGGGGCGCGTCGATTGCCACGCTGTATTTAATGCCCTGGGCCCATGCGGCGGCTCCTGCCTGCAAGCTGAACACGGTGATGGCAATGTGTGCCAGAATTCGTGGCCGCCGCGGCGCATGCGCTGGCGTGTGTGCGGGTCGTGCAGAATACATGTCGCTCCATTGGGGAAATTGCTGGCACATCTTACCGGATTGCCTACTTTGGTGGCGAACGCTTAACATTAGAGAACTTCATGCCAATTCACCCTACCGACAGCGCCCTCGTTTTGTTTAGCGGCGGGCAAGATTCCACCACTTGCCTGGCCTGGGCGCTGGAGCGCTACGGGCACGTCGAGACCGTCGGATTCGACTACGGCCAGCGGCATGCCGTGGAGCTGACCGTGCGCCCCGCAGTGCTGGCCGGCGTGCGTGCTATCAAGCCCGAATGGGCCGCGCGGCTGGGCGAAGATCACATGGTCGACCTGTCGGTGATTGGCAAGATATCCGATACCGCGCTCACCAGCGACGTTGCCATCGCCATGCAGGACAATGGGCTGCCGAACACTTTTGTACCTGGCCGCAACCTGCTATTCATGACAGTGGCGGCCACGCTGGCCTATCGGCGCGGCTTGAACGTGCTGGTGGGGGGCATGTGCGAGACCGATTTTTCGGGTTACCCGGATTGCCGCGACGACACGATGAAAGCACTGCAAGTGGCGTTGAACCTGGGGATGGCCACCCGGGTCAAACTGGAAACGCCGCTGATGTGGATCGACAAAAAGGAAACTTGGCAGCTTGCCCATGCGGCAGGCGGCACGGCGTTGGTCGACCTGATTCGCTCCGGGACACATACCTGCTACCTGGGCGAGCGGGGCGCGCTGCATGCGTGGGGCTACGGGTGCGGCACGTGCCCAGCCTGCGAGCTGCGCGCGCGCGGGTACCAGCAATACGCCGCGGCAATGCCATAGTCCGGCCATACCGCGTCAGCGCACCACATCAAAAGTGCTTTTTAAAAGTGGTACTCGGCCCTGAGCATTGGCGTACTGGCCCGATAACCCTGGCCTCCCGTCGTGGCCGACGTATTGCCGAATTTATTGTTCCAGTACTGGTATTGCAGCCCGATCCGGAACTTGTTCTTGCCTTGCCCCAGGTCCAGCCCGACGTCGTACATGATCTGCATGTCGATATTGGTTTCCGCGCCCGTGTCATTGCCCACTTCGTCGCGGCCCTTGGCGGCAATATAGTTGGCATAGCCCTCGAAAGCGAGCCGCTCGCCGATTGGCAAGCCCCAGGAAGCGGTCAGCATGGGGTGGGTGTTGTAGGTGTAGCGGCCGGTGACGGTGGAAATGGGCGCAAAGGCGCCGCTGGGCGCATTGCTTTCGCGTAGCAACAGCAGGCTGGTGTTGAAAAACCCTTTCACATCCCACATCAGCGTGGGACCGGCCACCAGCATGCACTTGCGCGAATTGTAGCCGACATCATTCTTGCTATTCCAGTCGAAACCGATGGTCGCGCCAAGGCCGCGCAGGGCGCCGAACTTGATCTCGCTGCCGCGCAGCTTGCCGATGTCGAGCGTGTGGCGGTACACCACGTAGGCTTCCTGGGCGCCGTCGCGCTGGGTCAGCGAGCCTGGGTCGTTCTCATCGGACTGCAGCAAGTCGACGTTAAGGAAATTGCTGCCGTATCGGTAGCCGCTGGCGTGCGTGAGGGCAACAATGTTCTTGCGAATGTCCAGCGGGTTGTAGGGTTCGCGGAACGTGTTTCCGATGCGCCAGCTCAGCGCCGTGTCGCTCCAGTCGGCGGCGTGGACGCCCGGGCAAAACAGCAAGAAAATGCACGCGCACTGCAGCAGTGCAGGCTTAGCTTTGGCCATGATTTGCTCCTGTAGGGGCTATCCGTATAGCATGGTTTTCCGAGCTATAATCATCGCACCTTGCAGTGCGCAGTCATACAGCAGCACGGCAATGTTGGTATGGGTGTTGTTTTTCTGAAAAAAGCGGACCGACCCATTCTGCAGTAAAACCCACAGATTGTGACCATGCGCCTTGCCTTACTGACCGACCTGCACGCCAACCGAGAGGCCACCAGCGCCTGTCTGGCCCACGCCGAGCAGCAAAAGGCCGACCAGTACGCGTTTACGGGGGATTTTGTCGGCTACGGTCCGGATCCGGCCTGGGTGGTCGATACCGTGGCCGCTTACGTCGAGCGCGGCGCGATCGCGGTCCAGGGCAATCACGACATTGCGGCCACGCGCGACTCGCGTCCGAGCATGCATGCCGAAGCGCGCGAAGTCATCGAATGGACGCGCCGCCAGCTCGACGCCGGACAAGTGCGCTTTCTGGCCGAGCTGCCGCTGGTGCGCGAGATGAAGCAGATGCTGTTCGTGCACGCCAGCGCCAACAATCCGCCCAAGTGGGAGTACGTGACGGGGTTGGAAGAGGCTGAACTGAGCTTGCAGGCGACCGATTGCAAGATGGTGTTTTCGGGCCATGTGCACGCGCCGGCGCTGTACCGCAGGGCGGACGATGGCCGCATGGGCTCGCATGTACCGGGTCCGGGCAAGCGGATCGCGATTCATCCTCAGCACCAGTATCTGGTGATTCCCGGTTCAGTCGGGCAGCCGCGCGACGGCAACAGCGCCGCGTGCTACGCGCTGTATGACGACCAGACGCGCGAACTGAGCTATTTCAGGGTGCCGTATGACCATGGAGCGGCGGCGCGCAAGGTGATCGCGGCTGGGTTGCCGATCGTGTTCGCGATGCGCCTGATCGAGGGGATTTGACCTGTCACATTGCCTACATCGTCCTTGCGCGTGTGAGTGTTGCAACGCTTTTGGCGACCCTTTGACTGCACAAACGCCGCGCTATTTCCCACCTTGAAACCCCAAATAACATCGTCCTCGCGCACGCGGGGACCCATGGAACAGTTGCTAAATCGCACCGTTCTATAGGTCCCCGCGTGCGCGAGGACGATGTTGTTGAGATGCTCGTCATCATAGACAGCGTGGTCCTGGCGGGGCACCGTACCCTGTTTTCAAAGGCGTCGCCCGGCTAGGAGCCAGCGCGCTGCTTCAGGTCGTGGTGGCGACGCTTGTCACGGCGCGACAGGTAGCAGATGATCGCGACCGGGATCAACACCGGCAGCATCAGCGGCGAGAGCGCGAGCACGGCGGCGATGGCAGCGAGCACCACGGCCACGATGACCACGATCCCCACGCCGGCGCATACCACTGCCGTCACCACTGCGGCGACCACCAGGGCCACCATGGCGACCAGCAGGCCGCCGCCCGCAAGCAGGGCGCCGAGCGGGCCGTCGGCATCGGCGTCGTCGATGTTGAACGACATCTGCCAGGGATCGAAAGTGGCATCCCAGATCCACATCGCCATGATGAATAAAAGAAGAAAGGGAAAGAGCTTTTTCATGTCGGAACCTCGTCAAGTGGTATGGCTTGACTGTAGCCAGAAGCCTGCAACGGCGCCATCCGTTTGCGACAGACTGCATGTTCGCGGGGTCGAATGGTGGCTTTGGGCACATCAAATTGCACCCTTGCCAACACGGGAAATGAGGCAATTTTTCACCTTGTAAATTGTCTTACGTTGCCTATACTGAATGCCTGTTCTATCCGGTATAGGGATTCAAAATATGCATTTCGTTTATTATCCAGCAGACCACCTCGCCTACGCGGCGTTCGGGGATCTGGCCCGCCAGCTGCGTACCTTGCTCGGCGGTGGGGGACCGAAGGGGCCGCCATCAGCGCCCCCTGCGATTCCGCCAATTATCATCAATCCGTTCAGCTACCAGACGCCCGGTCCGGCCATCGATCCGCGCGTGACGCCCGTGGGTCCTCCGATCCGACCGCCGCGCCGTCCGGATTGCCGCTTCGAAAGCGCACTTCAGTAAGGCCCAGCCCGCGTCAAGCGGGCTATTTATTGGTGCGCCTATGCGCCGCGCTCGCTGCGAACTGGCTGGAATTGGACTATCATTCAGGCCCCTGCAGTTTTCCCTACTTGAGCCCCGCACATGACCGATCACGCACCCGACGCCGCCGCCGACGAACCCGAGCAAGAAGACACCGGCGACGGCCTGGTCCAGGAGCCGCGCCTGTGGCAGGGCAATGGCTGGACCGCCAAGGTGATCAAGAACGAAGATGACGAAGGCTGGGCCGTGGCCATGATCAAGGATGGCGAGCCCGAACCGGCGCTGGTCGGCCCGTGGACCATGGGGCGCGACAAGAAAAACCCCAAGCCGCTCGACACCAACGCCTTCCATACGCTGGTCAAGACCGCCGCCGAAGTCATCCGCCGCCACGAGCAGCAACTGCATGCCATCCTGCACAAGAATATCTGGGTCAATATCGAGGGCACCGAATACAAGGTCACGCTCGACATCGTTCCCGACGAAGAGCATCCGTATGCGATGCTGGCCGCTTTCGACATGGATGGCGAACAGGTTGGCAAGGTGCGCACCTCGGCCGCCTTCAAGTTGTCGACCTCAAGCGCCATCAAGTGGATTGAAAACGACTTTCGCGATCCGTCACCGCAGCACGGCTAACTTTCCGTCACGCCGGCCAGCGGCGGGTAGCGCTTCTGGCAGCGCTCGCAATAAAAGGAGCGCCGCGGGGTATTGCCAAGGCGCCCCTTTGAAAAGGCAATCTTGCAGCGTGGGCAAGTCGATTTGGTGTGTGCCAGCCAGTTTTTCTTCAGCACAAACGCTTTTTTCCATGCGAGGAAGTCAAAACTGTACTGGCGCGCCTGCTCCACCAGCTGGCGCAGCTTGGGCGCGGGCAAGCCGCCGATGGTCGACAAGGGGTGCAGCCGGATGCGAAACAGCACGTCATTCTTGAATGATATTGCCCACACCGGCAAAGATGTCCTGGTCGAGCAGGGCGTCGCACACCAGCATGTCCGGCTGGGCGCGCAACTTCTTGCGTGCCTTGGCCGCATCCCAGGTGGGCGACATGATGTCCGCGTCCCAGTCGTAGTCGGCATCGAGGTCCTGGTCGACCGGCTTGACGGAACAGGCGTAAAAATTGAGTTCGCTGCCGTCGGTGAACTGCAGCGACAGGCGGGGCGCACTTTCCTTGCGTTCGTTGATGCGGTAGCTCCCGAACAGCATGAAGTGGATCCGCAAGGCGGACTTGGGCATGGCGATCAGGAAATGCTTGCCCCAGCTGCGTAGCGCCAGCACGCGCTGGCCCGCCAGGCTGTCCAGGTCGATGGCATTGGTATTGCCTTCTGCGCGGACGATTTGTTTGCCGGCGAAATCGGCGGATTGTTCCCGCAAGATGACAAGCGATGGTCCTTCTGGCACGGTGCGCCTCCTTTCACGCCATTGTGCGGGCGAAATGGAAACAGCTGTGTGCGTCCTCTAACAATTCGATACAAACTTGCGAAGATCTGCCGCTGGCGGACGATGCGAAACGGCGTATATTGGTACAGTAAAGAATCGAAAGGAAAGACCATGATGACCCTGATACGCCCCTTGGCGCTCGCTGCGGCGCTGCTGTGTGCCGCTGGCGCGGCTAGCGCGGGCACCGCAAGCGTGAGCTTTGCCAATCCGGACCAATTCGCCGACCTGCCGCGCGACGCTTACCAACGCGAGCAGGTGCTGGCCGATCTGGGCGAGCATTTTGGCGCGCTTGCGGCCAAGCTGCCTGCCGGGCAAGAAATGAAGGTGGAAGTACTGGACGTTGACATGGCGGGGCGCAGCTGGCCCGGCGGCTGGGGCATGCGCGAATTGCGGGTGCTTGACGGCGGCGCGGACTGGCCGCATATCAAGTTCCGGTACACAATTTCGCACGACGGCAAGGTGGTCAAGGGCGGCGACGAGATGTTGCACAGCATGGATTATCTGTCGCGGCTGAACCGGTATTCGAGCGGCGATACGCTCCGGTATGAAAAGCAGATGCTCGATACCTGGTTCAAGACGCTGACGGCGGTGCGCTAAGCGGCACGGCTTGCGGCACGGCTTGCGGGGCACGGGTGAAAAACCGTTGCCTGTCTTGCCCGCCCCCCAGTGCCTGACTGCTGGGGCAGGGCCTTACCTTTTTTCGATCTTGTCGCCTTTCCTGAGTTGGGCCATCATATCGCGGACGGTGTAGTCGGACGGTACGCTGAACAGCGACGCGGCCGGTTCGTCGCGCTTGATGCCCGCCACGCGCCAGGTGCGCTCCCCGAAGCGCGGGTCGGTTCGCTTGTTGAGCAACGTTACCTGCAGCTCGGGCGAATACCAGCTCTCGGTCGTCACTACGATGGCATTGCGGTTGCCTATCTCGCCGGCCGGGATCTCGTAGCTTTTCAGTTTGCCCTGGGCCTTCACCCCTTCGATGTCGCGCGTTCCCAGGTCCGTGACGGTGGCTTTTGCAGCCCATTTCATGTCGCCAAAGGCGCCTGCGACGAGCGGCCCGAGGCGTTCCAAGGCTGCGCGGGCCGGCCCGTCGCCGATGTCCTTTAGGACGCGAATGCGTACATCTTCGCGCAGGCGCTGGCGCGCCTCGCCGTCGGCAGGGCGTTCGATGCGCTTGACGATGACTTGTTCGCCGTCGTCCGAGCGCGCCTCTTCAACGTTCGCGCGCGCCTTGTCGGTGGCAGCGCGGGCTTTCTGGGCCGCCAGGCGGGCGAGGTCGCGGTGGGGACCAACTTTGGTGGCGGTCCTGGCTTGCGGATTGAGGATATAAGTCACCTGTTCCACAGGATCGTGGATCGTCGCGCTGCGCACGTTGCCGGACGCGTCGCGCAGTTCCTGGCGGGTGCGCCCGGCGCTGTCGCGGTAGCTCATCGAACTGGTCTTGTTGACGATCTGGTTGCCGTCGGCGAGGTTGTGCTGCTGTTCGGTGACCACTTCGGCGCTGTAGGGCGCATTTTTGATGCTCTTGACATGCATCTGCATCATCGGGCCGCCAAGGGGGCCGCGCCCGATCGGCACCGCGCCGCCCACGTCCTCACCTTGGATGACGATGCGCTCGCGCTCGACGTCGCGCGGTCCGCCCGTGTCGTCGGCGGCGCCGCTGGCGAAGGCCGTGGCGTGGAACTGCAGCGCGGCGGCGCCGGCCATGGCCGGGGCAAAGGCGCCGGTCAGCAGCGCGGCGATCAGGATATGCTTGGTATTCATGTCGTCCTCTGGTGGTGGGTTGCTAAGGGAGTGAAACAAGACGCAGGGCCAGCGGCGCGCCGTCGGCGCCGACGAGCATCTCGGCGCGGACCGAGTCGCCCGCGTTTTCGGGACTGACCGGCAGGCCCAGCGCGGCCAACGCGGTGCGCGGGACATCGGCTTCGAGTACGCGCGGGTCGGTTTCCTGCTCGATGCGTTCGGCCGATTCCAGTGCAATGAAGGCGCCGCTGTCCTGGCCCATCATGGCGGGGGCCGCGCCCGGCTCGGGCGTGGCTTGCAGCGTCAGCATCAGGGCCGTGAGTGCCACCAGTGCGGTACTGCCGGCGCCTACGCGCCACTGGCGTGGCGAGAATGCGTGATACCAGCGCCGTGTGGGAAAACGCGTGGCGAAGGCTGCCATGAGTGCGTTTTCCAGCGCTGGCGGCGCGTGCTGTGCCTGCATGGCGCCGCGCAGGGCGGCCAGGGGCGCGGCGAGGGCGGGGTCGGCTGCTTGGTCGATATTCATTGTTTGCACCTTAGTTGCAGCATCAGGCTGCGTTGATCGGTTCGCGGCGGTGGAGCGCCAGTCGCTTGGCCAGCGCCGCGCGCCCGCGCGACAGGCGCGAGCGCACGGTGCCGATATCGACCTGGCAAATGTCGGCGATTTCCAGGTAGGACAGCTCGTGCATTTCATACAAAATGACCACATCGCGGTAATGGGGTGGCAGCAGCGCGATGGCGCGCCGCACTTGCTCGGCCAATTCCTCGCTGAGCAGGCGCGCGAGCGGCTCGTGGGCGGTGCTGGCGCTGTCCGGATCCTCGTCGCCCTCGTCATCTGGCTCAGCGAGTTGGTCTTCGCGCTGGCGCGGATGCTCGTGTTTCAAAATGAGCTTGCGGGTCACGCCGAACAAAAAGTTGGGCAACGTCCCGCGCAAGGGATCGAACTTGAAGCTGTCGGTCAGCAGACCCATGAACACTTCCTGCACCACGTCGGCCGCGGTATCGGGCGAACCGCAGCGCAGCAGCGCGAAGCGGTACAGCGGACCCTGGTGACGCCGGTACAGGGCCTGGAACGCGGCCGCCATCCCGCAGCGCAGCTGGCGCAGCAAATCGGTATCGGTATCGGTGGCAGGGGTGCTCGTTGTCATTGTCGTGTCTCTACTACTATTCCCGTTTCGACCGCGAAAAGTTCCAACTATTTCAACCCCGGGGTCAGACCTCAATTAAAAAACATTTCACAGCGTGCAAGGAATCGCTTTGCTTTTTGAAATGGATCTGTTGCGATGCGGTACGCGGCATTGCGGTGCGTGGATTCTCCGGGCGGGCACTGGCCGAAACGGTGCAAATTTGCGGCTAGCAATTTTCATCGCGTAAATATTTCTCAAATCTGGAGGTCTGACCCCAATTAAAAAACATTGCCCGGATTTGGAGGTCTGACCCCTATTAAAAAATGTTTCGCAGGCGCTTGTTGCTGATCTGGACGCTGGCCGAGGCGATCTTGCCGTCGATGACTTCGTAGATGGCGACGAGGTCGACTTCGCCGATGCCTTCCGGGAAGTTGCGGGTGACGACTTCCTGGTCGATAACGATATTGGCCATGACGGCGCGCTGCACCAGCCTGGCGTGCAAGTCGCTCTCCTGGAAACGCAAGGCCATGTGTTCGCGGATCTGCGCCGCGCCGCTCGCGGCCAGCGTGGCGGGGTGCTCGTACTGGCGCGCGTGCTCGCTGTAAGTGGCGAGCAGGCCGTCAAGGTCGCGCCGGTTGTAGGCGTCGAGCTGGCGCTGGACGACGGCGGCGGGGGTAGGGTCGGTCATATGGTATTTTTCTTGGTGGGATGGACGTGATCAGGCGCGGCTGCGCCCGGCCCGATGATTGTACTGGCACCAAGAAACTTTGCTGCTGCGGACCCGCTGTCAGGCGGCGACCGCTCCTTCTTGCCTGAGCAGCGCTTCGAACTCTGCCGGGGGCAAGGGAACGCTGAACAGGAAACCCTGGCCATAGTCGCACCCGGCCGAGCGCAGCACGTCGTACTGCTGCTGCGTTTCAACGCCCTCGGCGATGACCTTCAGATTGAGCTTGTGCGCCATGACGATGATCGCTTCGCACAGCGCCACGTTGGCCGCGTCGTTCTCAAGGTTGTAGACGAAGGATTTGTCGATTTTCAGATAGTCGAGATCGAACTTGCGCAAATAGGACAGCGACGAATAGCCGGTCCCGAAGTCGTCCAGGGAAATCTTGATGCCGGCCTGCTGAAACGCGAGCAGCTGCTTCATGACGGCGCTGTTGGAGGCGAGCAGCAAGCCTTCGGTGATTTCGAGTCCCACTTCCGGCGTGCCCGTCCCCCGCCAAGAGGCATGCCGTCGCCCGTCAGCCAGTTCCACCAGTCTTCGCCATTGCTGTGATAGAACTGCGCCGGGGACACATTGACGTTGATGGTCAGTTCCGCGTTCCAGGCCCGGCAGCGCCGCGCCTCGGCCAGCGCCTGGTGGAACACCCAGTTGCCGATGCCGACGATCAGGCCGGTGTGCTCGGCGATGGGAATGAAGTCGGCCGGGCTGACGTCGCCCCGCTCCGGGTGCTGCCAGCGCAGCAACGCTTCCGCCTTCCGAATGCGCTCGCTCGTCATGTCGATGATCGGCTGATAGTATACGTCGAGCTGGTCGCCGTCTAGGGCGCGGCGCAACTCGTTGCTCATGGCCATGCGGGCCTGGGCCGCCTCTTGCATGCCGCTGGTGAAGTAAGTGACGCGGTTGCGGCCGTGGTCCTTGGACTGGTACATGGCCTGATCGGCGTTGCGCAACAAGTCGCCCACGGTGGTGCCATCGCGCGGGTAGAGCGTAATGCCCACACTGGCCGAAATGTAGGCCAGCTCGCCGCCCAGCCGGAACGGGCGCGCCAGGTCGTGCCGGATTTTTCGCGCGATGTCGGTCGCGGTGTGAATGTCGTGCAGTTCGCTGAGCGTGACGGTGAATTCGTCGCCGCCCAGGCGCGCCACGGTATCGGTTTCGCGCACATAGGTTTGCAGCCGTTGCCCCACCTGCTTGAGCAGCAGGTCGCCCGTAGCGTGCCCCAGCGTGTCGTTGATTTCCTTAAAGTGGTCCAGGTCGATGAACAGCAGCGCCAGCGGCAAGCCGCTGCGGTTGGCCTTTTTGATGTCCATTTCGAGGCGGTCGTGGAACACGTTGCGGTTGGGCAGGCCGGTCAAGCGGTCGACGTTTACTTCGCGCAGCGCTTGCTCGATTTGCTGGCGGTCGCGCACCTCTGTCGTCAGCGAATAAGCTTGCTGCTGCTGCAGCGCGGCGATGGTGCGGTGCAGCGTCTGCGCATTGACGCCGGGGTTGAAGCTTTCGGCCGGCAGCACGTGGCTGTGCAAGGTGCACACTTCGTTGAACATGCTGGCGTCATTGGCGCTGGGAAAAGCGTTGAGCGGGTAGACGCACAGCAGCGAAAAGGCAAAATGGCGCTGCAGATTGTTGAAATAGCGCTCGACCCGGATGGCAGCGTCATGCTTGCCCGCCGACTGCAGCGAACAGTGGCTGGTGGCACACAAGATGGCCACCATTTCGCCAAAGACATAGACCTGGCCGCCGCCATGCTCGGCAGCGTGGCGGATCACGCCGCCGATGGCATCGCGAAAGCGGTTTTCGTCAGGCATGCCAGCGTGCATGAATAGCGGTAGCATGTCATCGGCCCGCAGCGGCAGATAGGTGCCATTGCGCGCGCAGCCCTGCGCGTCGAGCAAGCCACGTGCCGCCAGCGAGCTTTCAAGCATGTGGAGATGCTCGGACGTGGCGATGGCGATGCCTTGGCTTCCGCTTGCAATGGCATTGCCGATGTAGTCGGCCAAGCCCTTGATGAGGAGAACGTCATCTTCGTAAAACTGCACCAGATGAATGGTTCATGGCACGCGCCAAAAGGAGTGAACCTTTTTAGACTATCGCGGCGGTATGGAGTTCAGTTGGATTTGGCGGGAGCGGGAACGGGAACGGCGGGAAGCGGCTCGCGCCGGCGTGTCTTGCTGACCATACCGGCGCGGTCGAACAAGACCACGTATTCGGCGAACTGGCCGCCCGCGCGTGGCGTCTGGTACAGCCACACTTCGTAACCGCTGTCGAAGGCAATGTTGCGCGTGGGGCCGAGCGCGGCCTGCACGCTTGCTTTGGTGGCGCCCGCAACCACACTGGCCGAAAAACGCTGCTCGTCAACCTGGGTGCCGGGCGGCGGCGCGCTGGTGGCGCAGGCGCCCAGGACTAGCAGGCAAGCCAGCGCCGCGGCAGAAAAAACGGGGCGCGTCATGGCTGGCCATCCATATAATCGAATTCGATGATGGTGTCGTCCGGCCAGCTGCGGTCCCACAGCGGCGCGTAGTAGCTGCGGTCGAGCAAGACCTGGCAATCGCAGAACGGCAGCGTCTCGCGCGTCTGGTCGCCGCCGGCGTACAGCATTTTGAATGGCAACACCTCGCTGCGCCCGCCGTGGCGCAGGGTGACGCTGAACACGGGACGGTCGGCAAAAAACAGGTAATTGCCATCGGCATTGCTGCACACCTGGTCGGTATTGGCCAGCGCGTTCGAGAGCCAGCCGAACATGGGCGAACTGTTGGAAATGAGGCCCGCGTCCATGCCGACCCGGCATTCCAGCCGCAGGTCGCCCAGGCGGCGGGTGCCGCTCGCCAGGCCCGGCGTTTGCACCCAGGCGCGCCAGGTCATGGAGTCGCTGCGGCGGTTGGCGATGACGGCGGCGTTTTCGCGCAGCGCCTGCTCGTTGCGCGGCAGCACAAAACTGTAGTCGGGCGCCACTGGCACCGGCACCGTCGCATTGTCGGCAAGCACGCGCAGCGTGACGCCGTCGAGCTTTGAATTGGGCAAGCGCGGCAGCACGCGAAAGCGCAGCGTGGCTGCAGGGGCCAGTGCATGTTCGCGCGCGAAGCGCTCCATGCCTTTGATCATCTTGGGGTAGGACTTGTCGACCGGATCGCGTACAAAGGGCACGTGCACGGTTTGCATTGGCGCTGCCTGCGCTTGGGCTTGGACCTGAGCTTGAGCAAGCGCCGCGCTGCCGGGCACCAGCAAGGCGAGCGCAGCGATGGCCGCGCAAGAGGCGAACCAATGCGCCACCGCGCGGAGCCGATGCGGTGCTGGCAATGAGCGCGAGTGGCGCATGGCCGTTACCAGTGACGCGGGCGGCCAGTGTCCATGTGGACAAATTGCGAGGCGGGATAATAGCCGACCCCGCCACCGTTGGCGTTCATGGCCGCCTTGTGCAGCGTGGCCAGGCTGCGCCCCGGCATGCGGATGTCGATTGCCTTGCCCTCGAGGTGCATGCTGTGCTTGGCCACGCCGTCGCTGGCGGCGGCCAGCAGGGCGTTCGATGCCGGCGAGCGGTAGCCCGAGATCACGTGCAACATGTCGTTCGGGCCCACGTTTTTGCTCACGCGCTCAAGCAGCAGCAGCAGTTGCGGGTCCATATTGGCGATGCTGTCGTTGCGGTGGTCGCGCAGCAGCTTGTTGATGTCGGCCAGCGCGTCTGGGACGAATTGACCTTCGGCCCAGAACACGCTCTTGACGCTTTCACCGGTGTGGGTGTTGTACAAGCGCAAAACGCGTTCGTTGGGCGCCGTCACCGCGGCGCGCGCCAGGGCGGGCACGCTCATTGCCGAAGCGATGACAGCGGAAGTCTTTAAGAAGGAGCGGCGTTGGTTCATGGAGAGTCCCCTGCACGTGTTCATAAGGGATCATGATAACCCCATCGGCAACTTTCTGCTGAGATTTCCGAGCAGCAATGTTCTTATTGTCAAGTATTTAACGGGCAACTTCTGTCAATTGTCGCGATTGTGCGACGCCTGCGCCTTGGCAAGACCAGTCAGAGCGCCCCGTTGTTTCCGCCGCTAACGCAGCGTCCCGCACTGCAGCTTGCACCCGGATCCATGACCGCTGAGCAATTGGACAACATGCCCGAGGCCAGGTTGTCGGCCTTGCGCCGCGCGCCGTAGGCGTCGGCCAGGCGCTGCAATTTGGCGCCGTCGGTGCCTTTGGTGGACCAGGCCAGGTAAGTTTCCGGTCCGCCGCATGCCTTGTGGCCGATTGCGACTGTCCGGCATTGTTGGGCCGCGTCGCAGGCTGCGCCGCCAATTTCGGCGCGCAACTGCTGCAGCAACGCCGTGCTGGGAGCGGGCGCCGCCGCCTGCGTGCTCACGCCGCTGCAGGCACTGCCCGCAGCGCCAAGCAGGACCGCGCCGCACAGGCGCACGACGGAAGACGAGATGTTCATGCTTGATGATCGCCCACGCTTGCCGTGTTGGCAAGCGCGGCACGCAAGAAAAGCGCTAGAACGGCGAGAGCACTGGCAGCGCGGATAATTTTTCAAGCAGAAAATCGAAACAGGCCCGCAGTCGGGGCGGCATGTGGCGCGCGCTGGGCAGCACCAGCTGGACCGGCACGGGCGCGAGCTCGTACGCGACCAGCAGGCGCTGCAGCGCGCCGCTGGCGAGCTGGTCGGCGACCTGGTACGACAGCGGCCGACCGATACCGCGCCCGGCCAGCACGGCCATCAGCATGGCGTCGATTTCATTGACCGACAGACGCGGCGTGAGGCGCACCACCTGGTCGCGAAAGCGCCATTCGGTGTTGTTGCCAAGCCCAGAGTTATAGATCACATCGTGTCCTTCAAGTTCCTGCGGGGTGGCGGGTGCGCCGCGCCGCGCCAGGTAGTCGGGACTGGCGACCAGCACGCGCGTGACTTCGCCCACCTTGCGCGCCACCATGCCAGTGTCGGGCAGGGGGCCGATGCGCACTGCCAGGTCGATGCCGTGTTCAATAAAGTCCAGATTGCGGTCGTGGAACACCATTTCCACCTGCAGCGCGGGGTGCAGGTCGAGGAACGCGATGATGGCCGGGGTCACATGGCGCCGGCCAAATACGTGCGGCGCCGTGATGCGCAACTTGCCGCGCAGCTCGGCGCTGTCTTCTTCGCGCACCGCATCCTGGTAGTCGGCCAGCACGCGCCGGGCGCTGTCGGCCAGGCGCAGGCCAGCGTCGGTGGCCGCCAGGCGGCGCGTGGTGCGCTCCACCAGCCGCGCGCCGACCCGCTCTTCGAGCGCGGCAAGCGAACGCGTCACCGACGGCGGCGAGCGCCGCAGCCGTCGCGCAGCGCCACTCAAACTGCCGGCCTCCAGAATGGCGATGAAAACTTCAAGTTCATCGATGCGGTCCATTGATTCTTCCAGTAAATGAAATAATTATTTCCACTTTAACATTATTGTGGTCAAGCCGTGAAATGGCTAGGATGGGATCTTCTTTGACAGCGGAGGCACCATGACCAATACCATCACCCTGCACGGCACCCCCTTGTCCGGCCACGTCCACCGGGTAAAACTGTTGCTCCACATGCTGGAGCTGCCCTACGCTTTTGTGGAAGCGGGCGCCGACGTGCGCGCCAGCGCCGCCTTTCGCGCCCTGAACCCGCTCGGCCAGATCCCGGTGCTGCAGGACGGCGAGCTGACCGTCTGCGACAGCAACGCGATATTGGTGTATCTGTGCAAGCGCTACGCTCCCGAAGGCAACTGGCTGCCAGACGACGCCGCCGGGGCCGCCAGCGTGCAGCGCTGGCTTTCCATTGCCGCCGGCGAACTGGCCTTCGGTCCCGCCAATGCACGCGCCATTGCCCTATGGAAGGCGCCGGGCGACCCGGCCCGCGCCGGCGCCATCGCCCAGCGTCTGCTTGGCTTTATGGAAACGCACCTGGCTGGGCGCGCATTCCTGGCAGCCGAACACGCCACCATTGCCGACCTGGCCTGCTACGGCTACGTGGCGCATGCGCCCGAGGGTGGCGTCAAGCTGGACGGCTACCCGGCGCTGCACGCCTGGCTGCAACGCGTTGAAGCGTTGCCCGGCTTTGTTCCGATGTCCGATTCGCCGCTGCCATGATCGACGCTCCCTTTCATGCCGGTGAGCTGCAGGCGCAGCAGCTGGCGGGGCAGGCGCCGGCCCGCCACGGCATTAACGAGTTCATGACCGAACAGCACCGCCTGTCTTTCGAGGCGCTGCCTTTTGTGCTGCTTGCCAGCGCCGCGCACGAGGGCTCACCGCGAGCGCAAGTGCTGTACGGCGCCCCCGGTTTCATCCATAGTCCCGATCCGCAGACGCTGGAAGTTGCGTGCAATTGCCAGCTGGCGGCGGGCGCGCAGGTGGGGTTGCTGGGGATCGATTTCGCCACCCGGCGCCGCAACCGCGCCAACCGGGTGGTGCGCAGCAATGCGCTGGGCAAGCTGGTCATCGAGGTGCGCGAAAGCTTTGGCAACTGCCCCAAGTACATCACGCCGCGCACTGTGCAAACGGCGCCGCGCTTGCCGCTCGCGCCGATCGCCTTTGAAGGGCTCAGCGAGGCGGCGCGCGCGCTGGTGGCCGCGTCCGACACTTTTTTTGTGGCCAGCAGCGGCGCCGGGCACGGGCTGGATATCTCGCACCGCGGCGGTCCGCCCGGCTTTGTGCATATTCAAGGCGACACCGAAGGCGACAGCCTGGTCATTGCCGACTTCAGCGGCAACCGCTACTTCAACACTTTTGGCAACCTGCTGCTGGACGCGCGCGCGGCGCTGCTGTTCATCGATTTTGCCTCCGGCGACGTCTTGACGCCGGCCGGCACGGTGGTCATCGCGTGGGAAGAAAACGCGCGCAGCTGGCGTTTTCGCTGCACCCAGGGGCTGCTGGCGCCGGCGGCCCTCCCATTCTGCTGGCATTAAATGCTACAGTTCAGTTGTCACAGTATAATTTGAGTCGCAGTTCCACTTTTATGGGCCCGAGCATGCCAACTGATTTGACAATGTCCTTCACGCCGGTCAACGTTCCGGTGTCGCAGCGTATCCGCGAGCGCCTGGTCGCGAGCAAGACGCGCTTTCACGCCAACGACAATATCGCGCCCTACATCGAACCGGGCGAGCTTGACGCCCTGCTTGACGAAGTGAGCGCCAAGTTGCAGGGCGTGCTCGAAAGCCTGGTCATCGATACCGTGAACGACCACAACACCCAGGACACCGGGCGCCGCGTGGCGAAGATGTTCATCAATGAAGTGTTTGGCGGTCGTTACGTCGACATGCCGCCGGTGACCGAGTTTCCCAACGCATCGCACTTGAACGAGCTGATGATCGTCGGCCCCATCACCGTGCGCAGCGCCTGCTCGCACCACCTGTGCCCGGTAATTGGCAAGGTGTGGATCGGCGTCATGCCCAACGAGCACTCGGCGCTGATCGGCCTGTCGAAGTACGCGCGCATCGCGCAGTGGATCATGGGCCGCCCGCAAATCCAGGAAGAAGCCGTGGTCCAGCTGGCCGACCTGCTGCAGGAAAAAATGCAGCCCGATGGCCTGGCCGTGGTGATGGAAGCCGATCACTTTTGCATGCAGTGGCGCGGCGTCAAGGACATGGATGCGAAAATGATCAACAGTGTCATGCACGGTTCGTTCCTCAAGGACCCGAACCTGCGGCGCGAGTTTCTCTCGCTGATCAAACGCTAACCGAACACGAAAGAGGCCACCATGCTAGTCCGACTCCTGTATGCCAGCCGTGCCGTCGGTAAGATCGATTGCGCAGCGGTCCAGAACATCATGCAAAAATCGCATGCCTACAATCCGAGCAACGGCGTGACGGGCATCTTGTGCCATAGCGAAAAGGTGTACATGCAAGTGCTCGAAGGTGGGCGCGACGCCATCAATTCGCTGTATGCCAAGATCTTGTGCGACGAGCGGCACACCGACGTGGTGCTGCTGCACTACGAAGAAATCGGCGAGCGCCATTACGCCGGCTGGACCATGGGGCAGGCCAACCTGTCCAAGGTCAATGCCTCGGTGTTGCTGCGCTTTTGCGACCTGCCCGATATCGATCCGCATGCCATGTCGGGCAAAAATTCGCTGGCGTTGATCGACGAGTTGATGGCGACCGCCACCATCGTCGGCCGCCCGTAAGAAAAGGCGGCAACGGACGGTTCGCGCCGCTTATTCGCCGCTGTTTTTCATCTGGCCGATTAGCCGGTACGCCATGAAACCGAGCACGCACACTCCCAGCAGCAGCACGCCCCACAGCATCAGCATCCGGTTGCGCGCCGCACTGCCGGCAGCGGCGGCGTCGCTCGGCGCTGCCGCCTGCACGCTGCCAGCCTTCATCTGACCTGCCACCGCCTGCTCCACCGCCTGCAATTCCGCCGCTGAAAATCCAGGCGCCACTTGCGCCACGTCCAGCGCCGCACTCTTGGCGCCAGCACGCCCGAAGACCATCGAATAAGGCCCCGGCCCACTGGCCATGAACACCAGCGTGGCCGGTAGCCACGACAGTTTCAGTTCGGGGGCCGCATCGCTTGGCGCCGATGTTGGCCGCAGCACCCAGCGCGCTTCATGCGCGTCGTCGACGATCACGTCGCCCGACTTGCGCAGCTTGCCGTCTTGCGTAATCTGGAAGAACGTGGCCTGCAGCTGCGGGCGAAATTCCCAGCGCGAGGTGCTTGCGCCTTTCAACGCGGGCAGCTCGACGTAGTTGCCAAACACCGCAGGCAGCACCACGTTCTTATCCGAAAACTGCAGGCTCATGCGGCGCACCGGAATCGCCTGGGCTGCGTTATAAACCAGGTCGCCGGCGAGCTTGCCGGGTTCCGGCTTGAGCACCACGCTGTCGAACGCGGGCGGCAGGTCGGTCAGCGTGGGCGACTCGGCCACGATGCGGGCAAACTGGATCGGCGTGCCTTCGCGCCACGACAGGCGCGCATAGCGAAACGCGCGCGGCGCAAACTCCATGCGGTTGCTGGTGAGGGTCTGGCGCTCGCTGTTGGCCAGCCAGCTCAGGCTCGCGTAGCCCAGGCTTTCCCAGCTGCGCAAATCGTCGCTCACTTCCAGCTCCACCTGCGCGTGGTAATTGGTCACGGCGTCGGGCAGCGTGAACGAGAGCGCGTCGAAGGCGGCAGGCGCGCCTTGCGCCTTGCCCATGTCGAACACCAGCGCCTCGAGACGCGCGCCGTCGGCGCCGCTCTTCAGCGGGGCGCCGTGGCGCGTCGTAATTGATGTGACCGAGGTGACCGAACCGTCGGCCGAGGTCTTGATCTCAACATCGTTCTTCACGCTTGCGGCCTGGCCGGGCGCGTTGACGGGGAACACCGTCACCGGCACTTCACGCCTGCTGGCCTGCGATTGCGCCGCTGTCTGTACCAGCGCGAACGGCAGCGCCTTGCCGCTGGCGTTGAACACCCGCAGGTCGCGCAGGTCGGCGCTGCGGGCGTTGAGGTATACCGCTTGCGGCAGGCGCAGCTGGACCACTGCGTTTTTGCCGCTGACGGTGAGCCCAATTGCGTGCGAATAGTCGGCTGCGGTGTCGCTGGCCGGCTGGGCCGCCGCCACCAACGCCCAGCAACCAGCGGCCAGCGTCAAGCTGCGCAGAATGGTCATGTTTGTCATTTATGCTCCTGAGGGTTGTGGTTCCTGCTCGCTCGGATACGGGGCCAGATAGCCGATCAGCACCATCAGCAAGCCAACGCCCACGAACGAGACAATGCGTGAAACGCTGCCGTTGCTGGCCAGGTCGATCAGGAACAGCTTGGCCACGACCAGCGCCAAAAAGCCCGCGCCCACCATCCACCAGCCGCGCGAACGGCGGCGGGTGGCGGCGCGCATGATGACCATGGCCGTCACGCTCCACACCAACGAGAGCATGGCCTGGACGAACAGCGACGCGATCAGCGCGCCGGCCTGGTAGCCGATGTCAAGGTAGTGCGCGGCGCTGCGCAGCAAAATCAGGTTGAGCCAGGCGTACGCGACGATCATGCCGGCCAGCGGCAAGCGTGCCACCAGTGCCACCAGTGCCACCAGCGCATTGCTGGCCCCGGCCAGTTGCGCGCTGTCGGCCTTGAGCATGCGGTAGCAGAACGCGCCCAGCATCAGCGCAAAAGCGGTGGTCAGGTCGAGTGGATTGAGGACCGGCACGTACGGCAGCGGCGCCATTGAACCGTCCTGGAACAGATTCCAGACGGCCGCCAGCACCAGCGACCAAATGGTCGCCGCCGGCAGCAGCAGGTGACGGTACCAGGCGGCCAGCGGCGCCGCCGGCCAGCGTTCCTGCGCGCTGCGGCGCATCAGCCACAGCACGGCGAGCATCATCGCCCACGCCGGCACGAAGTTGGCCCAGCTGCCGCTCACCTGAAAGCCGCCTTCGGCCAGCAGGCGCGCCTCGGCGCCGGCGCCGTACAGCCAGGTGCTAATCGCAATTTCGCCCACTTTCCACAGCATGATCCACGGTCCCGCGGTGCGCAGCAGGTGGATCGGCTTGAGCAAAAAGTCAGGCGTGTTCCAGCCACTGGCCGGCCACAGGCGCAGCATCAGTTCGCTGGCGGCCCAGGTCGCGCCAAAGCCGATCCAAACCAGCGCGACAGGCAGTCGCTGCTCGACAAAAAGCAGCGCAAGGACCAGCAGCGTGGCCGGGGCCAGCGCCAGCCACGCACTGGCGCTGTACAGGCGCAGCACTGGCCAGGAGAGGCGGCGCGCCAGCAAGGCAAAGCCGGCGGTGGACGCGCCGATGCACACCAGGTACCACGACCACCAGGCATGCTCGCGCATGGTGTCGGCAGCGAGCGGGGTGATCGTGAGCATCAGAAAACCCGACAACGCATTGAGGATGGGGCCGAACCACCATAACGCCGACCAGCCAAGCATCAGGCGCGAGATGCCTTCCAGGTCCTGCGCGTCGCGCGAGCGCCACAGGGTCCAACTGGTAAAAAAGGCGGCCCCGAAAATCATCAAGGCGCCCAGCAAAGCATTGTCGAACAGGCCGGCCGTCGGCTCGGTCCACGACCATTCGGTGGCGATCAGCAGCGTCAGCGCAACGCCCGACAGCACCTGTGCGACCAGTGCGAAGGTGCGGGCGCGCGCCCACTGCATGCGCGCTGCGATGACGGCCAGGATGCTCGCTGTCGCCAGGCCGCTGGCCACGAGCATATTGGCCATTGCCGTGCCGCGCTGGTGCAGGATGATTTCGGTCCAGGCGCCGGCCATGAACCAGGCAGCGGCCAGGCCAAGAAAGAGCGCGGCGGCGCGCGGGAAAGCGTGGTCGGTGCCGTTTTCATCTTTTTGGGCGCGGAAGGTGGTCGCCATGAAAAAGGCGGTGCCGGCCAAAATCAGGAAGCCGAGCCACAGGTTCGACTGTCTGGCGGCCTGCTGGTCGAGGCCACTGACGGCGCCCAGGAACGAGATCCAGCCCGCTGCTTGCACCAGCAGGCCGAACATCATCGTCAGTTTCTGGCGCTGGCGCAGGCCAACCCAGACCACGCCTGCGCCTTCGAGCGCCCAGGCGGCCGACGTCCAGCGCCCGTCCAGCGCAAACGGAATGGCCAGCGTACCGAACACGATGCCAAGCGCCAGGAACGATTCGATCAGCAGCTTGAGGCGCGATTTGCGGCGGCCCCACAGGGCCAGCGCCAGCGCGGTATAAAACCCGCCCATGGCCAGGGCCGAAAACGCGTTGCCGAAGTGGGTGCCTTGCATCAATGCGATCTGCAGGCCGAAGGCGGCCAGCGGCGTGCCGAACACCAGCGTGGCGTCGACATAGGCTTTCAGCTGGAGCGACTGGCGCATGGCCCAGACCAGGGCGATGGCGACGTAAAAGACGAAAAACAGGATCAGGAACAGCTGGGTGGAGAGGTAGTGCAGTTCCGGCACGTAGCTGCGCATGCCCCAGGCGGTGCCGATGACGAAGGTGAACGCAAAGCCGAGCAGGTTGAGCGCGCGCCAGCTGCGCTTGAGCGCAATGGCCAGGATGCCGGCGTTGAGCAGCGTGTAGTACGAAAACAGCGCCACGTGGCTGCCGCTGCCGGTGGAAGTGAGAATCGGCGAGACGAAGCCGCCGACAATGCCGAAGGCGGCCAGCCAGAAGGCGTTTTGCAGCACCGCCAGCAGGCAGGTAAAGGCAGTGAGCACGAACAGCAGGCCAAAGGCCAGGCCGGAGGGAATCAGGTGGTAGAGGCGGAAGGCGCCAAAGGTCACCAGCATCATGATTGCGAGGGCGGCGCCCTGGATCGGCAGGCTCAGGCCGCGGTGCGTCAGGCGCATGCGCCAGCCCCATACCAGCAGGCCAATGTCGGCCAGCACGATGCCGGCCAGGCGCAGTTCGATCGGCACGGTGACGTGCTCGGACGCGTATTTGAGCAGGAAGCTCACGCCAATGAACAGGATCAGCAGGCCCATCTTGGCCACCAGGTTGCCGGTAAACAGCCAGTTCTTGACGGCCTTGATCCATGCCGGCGTTTCCGCCCGTGGGTAGACGGGGCTCGGCTCGGGCAGCATTGTGGGTGCAGGTGCAGGTGCAGGTGCGGGTGCAGGTGCAGGTGCGGGTGCAGATGCGGGAATCGGCGCCGAGGCAGTGTTAGGCGCAGGGGTAGCAGCGGCCATGGCGGGCACCGGCTTTTGCGGCGCGAGCGGCGGCGGAGACAGTGGTTCCGGTTCCGACACCGGCGCAGGGGTGGGGGCAGGGATGGTTTCAGGTGCCGGTACAGGTCTGGCGCGCGGCACAAAGGAAGGCACGGGCTGCGCGGTCTTTTCAGCTTGCGCCGGCGCAGCAGCAGTCTTGAGCTTGGCCCGCACCTCGTCGAGCTCAGCTTCCAGGCGCCGATTGGCGCTCTCGAGATTGTCAAGCCGGCGCCGGACCGCCCCGGTCGCTATCAGCGCCGCCAGGAACGGATAGCCGAAGATGAATAAAATACCAAATACCGCCGCCAGAAACATACAACCCCTCTTCTTGTCATTCTGAAAAAGTTTCCAAAGAGGATTGTATACTGACGGCGGGTGCAAAAGAATAATTCTTTATTAACTTATGCTACCTTGGTTCGGTGGTATCAATCCGCGCGACCTCGGGTAGCGCGGCCCGCAGCGCACGCGCACATTACCAGTTCGATTCGCGCTCAGGTGTCGACGAAATATGGTGGATCGACAGGTCGGCACCCTGGAATTCCTGCTCGGGATCGAGCCGCAAACCCATCGTCGCCCTGAGCACGCCATAAATAGCGCAGCCGCCCGCCAGTGCAATGGCGATGCCGAGCAAAGTCCCGATCGTTTGCGAGGCAAGCGACACGCCGCCCATCCCACCGAGCGCCTTGAGGCCAAAAATGCCGGCCGCGATGCCACCCCAGGTCCCGCACAGGCCGTGCAGCGGCCAGACACCCAGCACGTCGTCGATCTTCCAGCGGTTTTGGGTGAGCGTAAACATTCCCACGAAAATGAGGCCGGCAATGGCGCCGGTGGCCAGCGCACCCAGCGGATGCATCAGGTCCGAGCCGGCGCACACGGCCACCAGGCCGGCAAGCGGGCCGTTGTAGGCATAGCCGGGATCGTTCCTGCCAGCAATCAGCGCGGCGAGCGTGCCGCCGACCATGGCCATCAGCGAGTTGACCGCCACCAGTCCGTTCATTTTTTCGAGCGTTTGCGCGCTCATGACGTTAAAACCAAACCAGCCCACCGTCAGAATCCAGGCGCCCAGCGCCAGGAAGGGAATTGACGAAGGCGGGTGGGCGGCGATGGCGCCGTTGCGCCCGTAGCGCCCGCGGCGCGCGCCGAGCAGCAGCACGGCCGGCAGCGCCACCCAGCCGCCCAGTGCATGCACCACGACGGACCCGGCAAAGTCATGGAATTCGGCGCCGAAGGCGAGCTTGAGCCAGGCCTGGAAGCCGAAGCGCTGGTTCCAGGCGATGCCCTCGAACAGTGGATAGACCAGCGCCACCAGGATAAAGGTGGCGATCAGCTGTGGATGAAATTTGGCGCGTTCGGCGATGCCGCCCGAAATAATGGCAGGAATGGCCGCGGCAAAGGTCAGCAGGAAGAAGAACTTGACCAGCTCGTAGCCGTTTTTCTGGGCCAGGATCTCGGCACCCGAAAAGAAATCGACGCCGTAAGCCACGCTGTAACCGACGAAAAAATAGGCAATGGTGGAGACGGCAAAGTCGGCAAGGATTTTGACCAGGGCGTTGACCTGGTTTTTCTTGCGAACCGTGCCCAGTTCAAGAAAAGCGAATCCTGCGTGCATGGCCAGGATCATGATGGCACCGAGCAATATAAAGAGGGCGTCGGCGCCGCTGTGAATGACGTTCATGGGATTCCCGAAAAAGGTGCAAAAGTGGAAGATAGCAGTTGCTAAGCAACAATCGTTCCAAATTGGTGCAGTAAACTAAGTCATTGTTCGTAATGAACTTTTTCTGTCCCACGCTTTCGGGTGCCCGCCGCTTGCACCAAAATGTTTGCCCCTTTTCAGTGCGCGCCGCTACCTGCGCCTGGCGCCGACGACCTTGACGTGCACGCTTTCGCCCTCGTATCCGCTTCGTCTGCCCCATTGCCGTAGCGCCGACAGGTAGCCGGTTTCCCGGGCCAATGCTTGCGGTGTGTCGCTGCGCCGGATGATGAACACCTCCAGCGTCGGCTCTTGCCTGCAAGGTCGGTCCGGCAGGGCGGCGTTCGACGCCGGGACGTCTTCGCGCACCAGCAGGCGGCAATTAAAATGCAGCAAGCCGGCGGCCAGGACCCGGCCGGCGGCTCCTTCCATGATCGTTGCGGATTTTTCAATGCAGCTATGGGGGCGGCAGCCGTGGATTAGTATTGTCCCATCCGTTAATACTTCATTCGGTGCGGGATTACCCATCGACAGGTTGATAGCATCTTTCAACAAGAAATCGTTATTCAGCGTGTCCTGGCGATCTTCACCAAACAGGGTGTTGATTTGCCTGGCGCTCATGGCGTGCAAGTCCGGTGCGGGCGCGTCCGGTACGCCGTACGCGCCCGCACCGGACATGCAGGTCAACAGGACTGCTGTAAATAACGGTGCTTTCACTGGTTTTCCTTTTTTACGACGCTGTACCGCCGGCCTGCGCCGCAATCCAGTCCAGCAATTCGCGCCCGCACACGCGAATGCGCGCCGCTTCCACCTGACGCCGCTTGTACGCCGCATGGCTGGCCGGCCCGCTCAAGCTGCGTTCGTGACTTTCTCGGTCCATCAGCTGGATTTCGTACTCGAAAAAGAAATCGACATCGCCGCCCTCGCCGTGCAGGTGGATCATCTTGCGCAGCGTGACCTGCAAGCTGTTGAAGCCACTGCCGCTGTGCGGATTGTCGCTGCGGGTTTGCGGTTCGGACAGCGCCAGCAGCTCGTCATCCATTGTTTGCAGCAGTTCGGCCGGATAAGGCCCGCTGCGGTCGAGCAGAGTGCGGTACTTGACGAAGACTTGCTTTGCCGCATCGAGGTCGAGCAGCGTATTGCGCGTGCGCTGGGGATCGATATTGGTGACCGACAGCAAATGAACCCGCTGCAGCGTATGCAGCGCGAGCAGGCATTCAAAGCGTGTCGCAAAGGTCAGCCGCACGCCCAGATGGTCGTAAATGTCGGACGCCAGGTAGGCTGCCTTTTGCAGCAGTTTCAACAGAATGCTGTCGCGTCCCTTGTTGCTTTTCTTGTCGTAATGTAGCAGCGGCAGGCAAACTTCGCCGTCGGTCAGGAAGTATTGCTCGCCATCTTTGCGGATCACTTCATCCAGGCTGGCGAACACTTGCTCGCGGATGGTGTGGAAGTGACGCAGCTTGAGGTCGCTGTCGATGTAGAAGATCCCGTGCATGACCTTGAGCACCGCGCACGACCACATGTGCAGCGCGTCATTGTGCTCCGCGCGCTGCGAGGCGTAGACCAGCAGTTGCAGCGGATCCTCGGCCAGGCGCACTTGCGCCGGCATCAGCTCGCTCTGCTTGGGTTCGAGGAAATGGGACAGGATGAAGGCGACCGCTTCGCGGTGGCCGCGCACAATGCGCGCGACCGTGGCCGCGTTCTCAAGGTCAAAGCCGTACTCGCGCGCGAACTGGCGCGCGTCGTGCATATTGCGCAGCGCCAGCGACGCCAGGTCAATGGCCGACATGCCATTGGTGATGGCAGTGAGATAGCCCCAGTTCAGCGAAAACTTGTGCTTGCTTTTGAGCGATGCAACGTGCTCCGACATAAACTGGGGCGGCGCGCTTTACTTTGTGGCGGAAAGGCAGGTTTTCATGAAGGCTTTGCGCTCCCCGCCAGTTTTGCCGGTGGCGTCGGTGTTGCAGCTTTTCATTTTTTCCTGCTGAGGCGTCATGGCCTTGACTGGCTTGGCACTAAGGCATTGCTTCATGAACGACTTGCGCTCATCGCCCTTTTTACCGCTTGCGTCGGCGTTGCAGGTGACCATCTTGTTTTGCTGCGCGGATTTGGCCGGCGCGACAGCTTCAGGGGCGGCAAAGGCGCCGCTGGACAGGGTGAGGGCGGCGATCAGGGCAAACAGTGTTTTCATATAAGTCTCCTTCAGTCGTTGAGGAATGAATGCAATTTTGCAACATCACGACTATACGATAGCCCGGCATTTTTCGCCCGTTATTTTGCGCTGCAAGCGCCGCGTCAGCGGATCACCTCCAGCTTGGTCTTTTTGCCGCCCCGGAAAGTGTAGATCGTCATGGCCGCATTGAGCAAGTCGCCTTGCGGATCGAAGCGGATGTTGCCCGTCACGCCCTGGTAGTTGATGCGCTTGATGTAGGGGGCGTAGCGCGCAGGGTCCGGCGATTTCGCTTGTTGCATGGCCGTGGCCAGCACCATCACCGCGTCGTAGGCGTGCGGCGCATAAGCCTGCAGGTCCACCTTGTAAGTCTTGCGGTAGCGCGCCACAAAGTCCGTGTAGCCCTTTTCCTGCGCCGGCGTCACGCCGCCGGCCACCGCGCAGGTGACATTGCCCTCGCCGAGCGCCTCGCCTGCCAGCAGCGGCAGTTTTTCGGAACAGATGCCGTCCCCGCCCATGAAGCGGGCCTTGAAGCCGAGCGCCTGCATTTGCTTGAGCATGGGGCCGGCGACCGCGTCCAGACCGCCATAGAACACCAGGTCAGGCGTTTTGCTCTTGAGCTGGGTGAGGATGGCGCTGAAGTCGGTGGCCTTGTCGTTGGTGAACTGGCGGCCCACGATCCGGGCCGATCCGCCGCCCGCTTTGACACCCTTGATGAATTCGTCGGCCAGGCCCTGGCCAAAGGCGGTGCGGTCGTCGATCACGCCAATGCGGCGCGCCTGCAGCTTGCCCAGCGCATAGCGCGCCAGCGTGCTGCCGATCAGGGTGTCGTTGGCGACAATGCGAAACGCCGACTTGAAGCCCTGGCGCGTGTAGACCGGCGTGGTGGCGGACGGCGTGATTTGCGGGATGGCGGCGGCGTCATAGATTTTCGAGGCTGGCACGGTGGTGCCGGAATTGAGGTGACCGACCACCCCGGCGACCTTGGCGTCAACCAGCTTTTGCGCGACCGCAGTGCCTTGCTTGGGGTCGCCGCCGTCGTCTTCGGCCATCAGCACCAGGCGCACTTTTTTGCCGTCGATGGTGAAGCCCTTGGCGTTCAAGTCTTCGATGGCCATGCGGGCGCCGTTCTCGATGTCCTTGCCCAGGTGGGCGCCGGCGCCGCTGGCGGGGGCGGCGCTGCCAATGCGGACCACGTCGTCGGCGGCGCGCGCGGTGAAGCTGGCGGCAGTCAGGCCGAGGGCGAGGGCGAGGGCGAGGGCGCGCGGGAGGGCGCGGGGGAGGGCGAAGGCGAAGTCGAAGTCGAGGGAAAGGGAGAGGGAAAAGGAAAGGGACAGCGGGGAAAAGGTCGCGCGCATGGGATCCTTGGCATCGGTGTGCGGCTGGCAGGCCGTGACCCCTGATTGTAGCGTGGCGCTCTGCACGCGGCGCCCGGTACGCCGGCGCACCGCCACACCCTGGCAACGCGGACCTTGCGCTGCAGGAAACTGCTGTTGGCGGCGCCGCTTAACCGGGCAAGCGCTGGGCGTCGATATGCTCGCGCAGCTGGGCCAGGCTGGCCTGGGTGTAGTCTTTGTTCAAGTCCCAGGCGAGCAGCGGCTTGAGTTGCGGGTCGAGCAACTGGCGCAGCAAGCCGAGAAATTCGGGACTGGCGATCAGGGCAACGTGCTGGAAGCGGCCTTGCTGTTGCCCTGCAGCAAGGCGGCAATGGCGCTGCGGGCGAACAGTTCGGTCTCATGTTCGGTGGGCGTTTGCGGCGGCTCGTACGCCTTGTTGGGCAGGGCGCCGCCGGTGTTGTGGATGCTGTTTCCCGCCGACGTTGGTCCCAGGCGGTCCGTTTCGGTCTCGGCCGTGCGCAGCCGAACGGCAGCGTTGACCATGTCGTCGATTTCATCAAGGGCGCCGTTGGCGCCTGCGCGTGAAAAAAGACGGGCGCGGGAAGCGTTGGCGACGACGATCCAGGTATGGTCCAAGGCGGCTCCAGGCAAGTTGGCTAGAGGTTAGAGTGGGTTGAGGGCGCTTATGTTCCCGCGCTGCCGCAATTTTTGTGCAGCGCATGGGACGTGCCATGCAGCTGTTACAGGGCCGGCAGATAGTGGGTTTCGAGCATTTTCTCGAACGCTGCAATCGGTACCGGCTTGCTGAACAAATAGCCCTGGTAGGCGGTGCAACCGTGCAGCTGCAAAAAGTCCAGCTGCGCCTGCGTTTCCACCCCTTCGGCAATCACATGAAAATGAAAATTGCGCGCCAGGTCAATGATGGTCTTGACCATCACCGCATCGGTCGCATCGGTGGTGATGTCGCGCACGAAACTTTGGTCGATCTTGATCTGGTCCAGCGGCAGTTGCTTCAGATACGACAGCGACGAGTAGCCAGTGCCGAAGTCGTCCATCGACAAACTTACGCCCAGGGCGCGCAGCGCCACCATCTTGGTGACCATGTCGGCCACGTCGTTGAGCACCACGCTCTCGGTCAATTCCAGCTTGAGCCGGGCGGCGTCAAAGGCGTGGCGTCCCAGCAGCGCGGCCAGCGCCGGGACAAAATCGCTCTGGTGGAACTGGCGCGCACTGACGTTGACGGCCAGCGTCAGGTGCTGCAGGCGCGCGTCGCGGTGCCAGCGCGCCAGCTGGGCGCAGGCGGTGGCCAGCACCCAGTCGCCAATGTCGAGAATGAGCGAGCTTTCTTCGGCGATCGGGATGAATTGCAGCGGCGAGACGGCGCCGCGGGTCGGATGGGTCCAGCGCGCCAGCGCTTCGGCCCCCAGCGCGCGGGCGTCGGCGTCGATCTGCACTTGGTAATGCAGGCTCAGTTCGCCGCGCCCGACCGCGTGGCGCAGGTCGGCCTCCAGCGCGGCGTGGGTTTCAACCGCCAGCTGCATGGCGGCGCTGAAAAAGCGCATGGTGTTGCGCCCGGCATCCTTGGCCTTGTACATGGCCATGTCGGCCTGGCGCAGCAGCACGTCGGCACTCTCGCCATTGCCCACGAACAGGCTTACGCCGATGCTGGGCGAACTGTGGTGCGCGCTGCCCTTGAGGTAAAACGGGGTGGTGAGCGCGCGCCGGATTTTCTCGGCCACCAGGGCGCTCGACTGCGAAGCGGCTTCCACGCCAGGGTCCAGTTCCCCCAGCAATACGGCGAATTCGTCGCCCCCGATGCGCGCGACAGTGTCGGTTTCACGCACGCAGCCGAGGATGCGCTGCGCCACCTGCATCAGCATCTGGTCGCCCACGGCGTGCCCGAGCACGTCGTTGATGGCCTTGAATTTGTCCAGATCGATGAACATCACCGCACCGTAATGCAGGCTGCGGGCCGAGGTGGCCGTCGCTACCTGCAGCCGGTTCATCAACAGGTGCCGGTTCGCCAGGCCGGTGAGCGAATCGAAAAACGCCAGATGATGGATTTTTTCCTCGGCCTGCCTGCGCGGCGAAATATCGTCGAAATTGACGACCACCTGGCGCAGCACGCCCTGGCCGTCGAATTCGGGAAATGCGTGCACCAGCAGCCAGACCACCCGCAGCGTCTGGTCGCGCCGCACGCCCACCACCAGCGCTTCGAGCGGCTCGCTGCTGCGGATGACGCGACTGACGGGGTAATCTTGCGGCGCAATCGGCGCGCCTTGCTCGTCGACAAAGCACCAGGCGACATCGAGCGCAACCTTGCCGCGCATTTGCTCCGGCGACAGGCCAAGCAGCGCCGAGGCGTGCGGGTTGCAGTAGATGACGCTGGTGTCGGGGGCGTGCACCACGATGGCGGTGTGCAGGTTGCGCAGCAGTTCGCGGTGCTCGCGTTCGCTTTCGACGAGCTGGCGCTGCTGCTCGGCGATCTGCTCTTCGTGGCGGCGCCGCTCGTCGATATTGAAGGTGACGCCGATCAGCCTGTGTCCGCGCACACCCGTGTCGTCCCCCATGATCTTGCCGTGGTTGGCGTACCACACCCATTGCCCGGCGCTGGAGCGCAGGCGAAACTGGCAGCGGTAAGTTGACGTAACGCCGGCCAGGTGCTCGGCCAGCGCGCTCTTGACGCCGGCCACGTCGTCGGGATGGACCAGCAGGAACAGGTCGTCGATGCAGGCAGCCGCTTCCCCGTCGGTGTAGCCGAGCTCGGCAAAAATCTTGGCTGCCTTGCGCGTCACGGCGCCCGTGACGAGATCGTTCTCCCACAGGTCCATGCCCGCAGCTTCCATCACCAGCTCGAGGCGTTGCTTGCCGTATTCGCCATCGTCCCGCGCCATTTGCTGTCCTTGAAAATTGATGTCCCGCGTGTGCCAGTGTAAGCCAGAAGTGACAATCAATGCGCTACAGTAATGTGCTTGAAGCCTGCAAATTTCACGGCGCTGTGCACTCTGCTCCGGTTTTTTTGCACTCGCGCCCTGCGACGGTTGGCAATGTCCTGCCTACCTGTTAAAATTTTGAAAATAGATGTCCAGATGAAACTTCTCCTGCTTGTATGAATTTTTTAGCAAGCTTGGTCTCGCGAAGACCAGGCTATCCGGGCCGGCTGCGGCACGCCTAATCACTCTTACACAACGACAGGGGACGCACCCGATGACAAGACAGTCTGGGCGATGTATGCGGGCGTTGCCAGCTGCTTTGATGTGCGTGTTTTCGGGCGCTGCGGCGCAGCAGCCGTCCGCAGCGGTCAACGCGCCGGCGCTGGCCAAAGTGCTCGACGTGCTCGACGGGGTCGAAGTGATCGTCACGGCGCAGCGCAGCGCGGCGCCCGCCTCCAAAACGCCGGTCTCGATGTCGGTGCTGGGCGAGGCCACCCTGGCGCGGGCCGCAATCGACAACCCCGCCGCGATCGGTGCGCGCCTTCCCAACGTGCATATCGATGGCGCCGCCGACGGCTTGCGCATTACCATGCGCGGTGTGTCGAACAACGACACCAGCGAAAAGGGCGACCCGTCGGCCGCCTTCATGCTTGACGGTATATATATAGCGCGCCCGCAAAGCATGAACGTCAGCATGTTCGACCTGGCGCGCGTCGAGGTGCTGCGCGGCCCGCAAGGCACGCTGTACGGACGCAATGCAACGGCCGGCGTCGTCAACGTGGTCTCGAACACGCCCGCCGGTCAGCTGGAAGGCGCGGCCAGCATCGCCCTTGGCAACTATGCCAGCCGCGATGCCAGCGCCATGCTCAATGTGCCGGTGTCGGCAACACTGGCCTTGCGCGCCGCGCTTGCCTACAACAAGCATGGCAGCTACCTGATCAACGGCCAAGGCACCGGCTTTGGTCTGGGACTGGACCGCGACGAGCGCGCCGCGCGCCTGTCGGCCAGGCTCGCGCTCGGCCCGGCGGCGGCGCTGGTGCTGCGCTACGACAGCGCCACCCAGGACCAGAACAAGGACAGCATCGTCCCCGAATCGAATTTTTATGCGCGCGACGCCGCCGGCCATCCGGTCTGGGTTGGCGGCAACGCAAACGCCCGTCTGACCAATGCTTTTGCGCCGCCCAACGCGCCACTGCAGCAGGGCGCAAGCCGCGGCAAGACGTCCGGCCTGGGCGCACAGCTCGACTGGAACCTGGGGCCGTACAGCGTGCACTACCTCGGTTCGCACCGTCATTTTGCGCACGACTACCGCGTCAACTACTATTACCGCATCGCCCCCGCGTTCGCGATCGGCGTGCGCGCGGGCTACAGCGGCCAGTACCGGCAGGACTCGCACGAGTTGCGCGTTGCTACCGCGGCCAAGGGACCGCTCACCGCGCAGGCCGGTATTTACTACTTCCGCGAAAAATCGGACCTGCGCGCCGATTTCCGCGACCTGGAACTGCTCGGTCTGCCGCCTTACTACCTGTTCCACCAGGGCCCGACCGTGGCCGTCGGCAAGGCGCTGTTCGGGCAGGCAACGTGGGCGTTCACCGAACGCGCGCGCCTGACCTTCGGCGCGCGCTATTCGGACGACGGCAAGTCGCGCCTGGGCAGCACCAGTTTCCAGCAAGGCCCCGCATTTAACGCGGCAACCGACTTCAGCCTGCCGAATGCAGCATCGCTGGACACGCACAAGACGACCTGGCGCCTGGGGGGAGAATGGGACCTGGGCGCGCGCACCTTGTTGTACGCAAGCGTTTCCACCGGTTACAAGGCCGGCGGCTTCAATGACGGCTGCCGCGCCGGTTCCAGCGCCGACGGCATCGCCTGCCCGGCCGTGCTGGCGGTGCCCGAAGCGGCGCTGCTGTACCAGCCAGAAACGCTGACATCCTGGGAAGCCGGCGTCAAGACCAGCTTTTGGGGCAACAAGGCAAGTCTGCAAGCGAGCGCCTTCCATTATGACTACGCCAATTTGCAGCTGTCGGGCGTGGTGGTGATCTCCGGCGCGCCGCGCTTTACGACCACCAATGCCGGCCAGGCAAAGGTCACGGGGTTCGAACTTGAAGGCCAGCTGCGGCCAAGCGCGGCCGACAGCATCAGCTATGCGCTGGCGCTGCTCGACGCCCACTACGACGCCTACCTGCCGGACGGCGTCACGTCGTGGGCCGGCAAAAAGCTCGACCGCGCGCCGCGCGCGAGCGTCACATTCGGCTACGAGCATACCTTTGGCCTGCAGGCGGCGCAGCTCACTGCGGGGATGTTTTCGCGCACCAGCGCCGCTTACTTCATCAGCGTGCCGAGCCAGTTGCTGCAGTACCGCGTGCCACGCCGCACGCAAAGCGACATCAGCGTTGGGTACCGGCCGCAGCAGGGCGCATGGAGCCTGCATGCGCACGTGAAAAACCTCCAGAACAAGGTCGCGCCGATCGCCATCGACAGCTTTGGCATGGTCCAGCCAAGCGATCCGCGCACCTGCGGGGTGCGCCTGGACTACCGCTTTTAGGGGCGACATGGCAACGCCGATCTTCAACCGTCGACAGGACGCCGGCTTGACGCGGCTGTTGGCCCTGGCGCTGGCCTGCCTGATATGGCTGGCCGTGCCGCCGGCCGCTGCCTCGCCGGCCGCGGCCCCGCTGCTGCTGCAGGACCAGGACGCCCAGATTGACGCCTGGCCCGCCGTGCGGGTGCTGTACGACGCCGGCGGGCAGCTCACGCCGGCCGCCGCGCTGGCCAAGGCCGGCGCTTTCGCCGCGCCCACCTCGGCCTACGCCACGCTGGGTGTGCGCGAGGAAGTGGTGTGGCTGCGCATTCCCGTGGTGGTGGCGCCCGCCGGCGATGGCCGCTGGATCATGAACATCGATTACGCGCTGCTCAATCGCGTGGACTTGTATGTCATCGATGGCGGCAAGCTCACGCGCCATACCGCGCTGGGCAGCCTGCGCGACAATTCGGCAGCGTCGCTGGCCGGGCGCACGCCGGCCAGCATGCTTGAACTAACGCCCGGCACCAGTTACGTTCTGCTGCTGCGGGTCGAAAACTCGGGCGCCAAGATCTTGCCGATCCGCCTGTCTAAGCCCTACGCCTTTCATGCCACGGCCATGAACGAGCAAATGCTGCAGGGGCTGCTGATCGGCTTGAGCGTTTGCCTGCTGTTGTACAGCCTGGCGCAGTGGGTCAACCTGCGCTCGCCGCTGTTTGCCAAATATGCGCTGATGGTGGCGGGGCTGAATCTGTTCACGATCGAGTTTTTCGGCATCGGCACCCAGTACCTGTGGAAGAACAATCTGTGGATGACCGTGCATTGCGGCGGCATTTTCGCGCTGATGGCGTCATGCGGCGCTTACCTGTTTGTCGAGCAGGCCTTGGCGCGCCCCGGCAAGGACCACGTGTTCAGCTGCCTCATGAAAACCGGCGCGGTCCTGACGGTGCTCGCCGCGCTCGCCTATGGCCTGGACCTGGTCAGCGTGGCTCAACTGGTGCTGATCGTCAGCACGCTGGGCTTGATGCCGATGCTGCTCGGGCTTCCGGGCGCCTTTCTGCGCGCGCGCCGCGGCGACACGGTCGGCACATATTTTTTAGTCGGTTGGGCGATCAGCTTTGTCGCTTCGCTGACAGTGGCGCAGGTCATCTCGGGCAGGGTGGGGGCGACCTTCTGGACCATGCATGTGGGCCAGTTCGGCAATACGCTCGACATGCTGATCTTCATGCGCATCCTGGGTATGCGCAGCAAAGCCGCGCAAGAGGCGATGTTGCGCGCCGAAGCGGCAAGCCGCCTCAAGTCGGATTTCTTGGCCAATATGAGCCATGAAATCCGCACGCCGATGAACGCGATTATCGGCATGAGCCGGCTGGCCCTGATGACCAGCCCGAACGCCACGCAGCGCAACTACCTGGCCAAGATCCACGGCGCCGGCGAGCACCTGCTGGGCATCATCAATGACATTCTCGATTTTTCCAAGATCGAAGCGGGCAAGCTCAGTGTCGAATCGGTGGCCTTCAAGCTCGCCGACATTTTCGAGCACTTGTCGAGCATGACGGTCATCAAGACCGATGCGTCGCGCGTGGAGCTGGTGTTTCGGGTGGGGCGCGACGTGCCTTCCACGCTGGTGGGCGACCCGCTGCGCCTGGGCCAGGTGCTGATCAACCTGACCAACAACGCCGTCAAGTTCACTGAAAAAGGCGACATCGTCGTCGCCGTTGACGTCGCCGAGCGCTTGGACGATGCCTTGGTGCTGCGCTTTAGCGTGACCGATACCGGCATTGGCATGGACCACGAGCAGCAGGCCCGGTTGTTCCAGTCGTTCAGCCAGGGCGACGGCTCGATCACGCGCCGCTACGGGGGCACCGGGCTTGGCCTGTCGATCTCCAGGCAACTGGTGGAACTGATGAAAGGGACGATTGCGGTCAGCAGCACGCCGGGCGTGGGTAGCCGCTTCAGCTTTACCGTGCAGCTGGGAATCGGCAGCGACGCCGTGGTGCCGCTGGCCACTCCCGTGGCGCTGCTGCACCAGGTGCGCGTGTTGGTGGTCGACGACAGCGTGACGGCCGCCGATGCGCTGGTCGAGATGCTCGGCTCGTTCGGCATCAATGCGCAGTCGGCCCATTCAGGCGAGCGCGCGCTCGAGATGCTGGCCGCTGCGGTGGAGGCGGGCACGCCGTACCACGCGGTGCTGATGGACTTCATGATGCCGGGCTGGGATGGGATCGAAACGATCCGCCGGATTCGCGGCGATGCGCGCTTTGCGGCGCCGCCGTCGATCCTGATGGTGAGCGCCCTTACGCGCGAAGACATGGTCCGCGCCGACGCCGACGCCGACGCCAACGCCAACGCCAACGCCAACGCCCACGCCCAGCTGCAGCCGGACGGTTTTTTGTCCAAGCCGGTGGGGCCGTCGCTCTTGTATCACAGCCTGCTGCAGGTGCTGCGCCCCGAGCTGGGCGAGGCGCAGGGCGAGCCGGGACGCGTGGGGCCGCGCGTGCCCGATTTGTCGGGCTTGAACGGTGCGCGCATTTTGCTGGTGGAAGACAACGCCAATAACCGCGAAGTAGCGCTCGACTTTCTGGCTGCCGCCGCCATGCAGGTGGACGTTGCCATGCATGGCGCCGACGCGGTGCGCATGGTGCGCGAGCACGACTACGACCTGGTCCTGATGGACATCGCCATGCCCGACATCGACGGCTTGGCCGCCACCCGCAAGATCCGCGCGCTGGGGCACCGCAACGAGGTGCCGATTGTCGCCATGACGGCGCACGCGATGGCGGGCGACCGCGAGCAAAGTCTGGCGGCCGGCATGAACGATCATGTGACCAAGCCGATCGACCCGGAACACCTGTTTCGCACGCTGCTCAAGTGGATTGACCCGGCGCGCCTGGCCGGGCGCCGCGCCGTGGAGAACGCAAGAGCGGCGGTCGCGGGCGCGGACGGCATGCCGGCGCCGGTGCCCGGCATTGAGTGGGATAAAGCGCTGGCCGACGTGGACGGCAGCCTGCCGCGCCTGCACAAGCGCCTGCGCAGCTTTCTGCGCGAGTACGCGCGCGCGCCGCAAGTGGTGCGCGACGCCGTCGCGAGCGGTCGCTACGATGCGCTCGAGCGCCTGGCGCACAACCTCAAGTCAAGCGCCGTGTACGTGGGCGCGAGCGCGCTGTCGGCCATGTCGAACACGGTCGAACAGGCGCTGCGCGCCGGGCGATCCGAACAGGCGGCCGCGCTCGCGCCCGAACTGATTGAGTTGCTCGACACGCTGCTCGCGGCGTTGGCTGACGTACGCGCTCAACCTGCAGACGCAGACCGAGGGGAGTAGCGAGCCTGTGCGAGAATGACGGATGGATGAAAAAAAGCGACACGAACTTATACAAACGGGTTGGGAAATGCACAGTGCGGTGGAAGAAGCCTACCTTCGCCATCCCGCCACCAGGCAAGATCAGAACGCCGCGGACGCTTGGCGCGAGAAGCAGCGTTTACTGTTGGCTGACATGGCGATTCATTTATTGCAAACAGCAATTGCGCCAGGACCCATCGAGCGCGATAAATTGAGGAACAATTTGCACGCCATTCTCACCATTTCGGATCCATTCTTGCCGCTTGCCGAACTTAAAAAGGCAACGGAAAAGCTCTATAGCGGCAGTTAACTGGCCGATGGGAACCCTGGGCGCTGACCGTACCGGCCGAACAATTTTCCCGTCGTCCAGGTGCGGTTGGCAAACCACAGCAGCAAAGCCGACGCGGCCAGCGTGCAGATCGCATACGTGAGTGGCGCCACCCGCACATGCATCGAAGCGTCAAGCGACGGAGAAAACAGCAGGCTCACGCAGTAAATACCCCCAACCAGCTTGATCCGCGCCGGACCGTAACGGCCCGCCAGTACCAGCGCGCCACTGGTCATCAGAGCCAATTCCAGCAGCCTTGGCCAATAGCCCAGCAGATTGGCGAGCAACAGTGAACTACTGACGCCGCGGCCAAGCAACCAGGCGCCAAGCAGTGCATACGCGGCCAGCATGAGCAGCAATTGCGCCGCGAACGTGAAGCCGAAAATGCGCGTTGCGATGCGGCCGCGCCGCAGACCGCCGGGCACCAGCAGTTCGCGCAGGTGCAGGTCGCGCATCAGCAATGAACAGCTGATGAAGGCAGCGCCCATCGCCAGGCCGCCCAAGCGCGCCAGGTCGAGCACGCCGTCATGGGCCACCGGCCGGGTCGTCAGCAGCGCCAGCGGCATGCCGATTTGGAGTACCCGCTGTGTCAGGAGTGCTGCCGTGGAAGCGGGGCCCGGGATGCCGTTTTGGTCCCAGCCGAGGATCGTCCAGCGCCGCAGTTGCGCACCGAACCAGAGGTGCAAGCCACCCGTGCGCTTCGGCTGCGAGCGGTACGATTGCAAGCCACGTTCGCGTTGCAACTGTGTGCCCAATAGCAGGGCAGGGAACAGCAGTACGCATCCGGCCAGCAGCAGCGGCGGCAAGCCGTCAAGCCCGGCGAGCACCTTGTCCACACCGCCGATCAGCACTGCGACGCCCGCCAGCCAAGGCGCCGCTTCCAGCAGCCAGGCCAGCGCCATGCTCCCCCGGCCAGTGCCCGGCGCTCTTCTTAACAGGCCGAGACAGGCCGTGAGCGAGACGAGGGCGGCGCCGCTCAGCGGGGTGTACGGGGAGTGCGGAAGCTGGAATTGCAAACCGATGCCCGCGGACAGGAAAGCCCAGGTCAGGGCCAGGCGCATGCTGGTGCCGCGGATCAGGCTCTGGCGCAGGCGGCGCGGCGACTGGCGTTCGCCGAGCATGACGAGCGCGCGGACCAGCTGTGCACTTTGAAAGCGGGCCACCCAAAACATGGTACCCATCACGGGCAACATCAGCACGGTGCTCGCCGCTGCTAGCGGCCGCCCGGGAGCCGCATCGAAGACGAGCATGCAGATCCAGTACACCAGGAAAATCGCCATCACGAGCAGGTAGGCTTGTGCATGGCGCATCGGTTTGAGGATGGCGGTGCTCATTGATTCAGTTCCGCGAATAGTTCGGGCAGTGTCATGGCCTTGCCGGCAGCGGCCAGTGAGGGCGCGTGGCGAGTGTCGATGATCATGCTCGCGTGGCGCGGCGGCGCACTGACGATGGCGGCCGGGTCCACGGCGCTGGCGGCCGGCACCAGCCGCAGGTAGTCGAGCATGGCATCCCAGGTGTCGAGCAGTTGCAAAACGCCGCCGCGCATGAAAGCGACGTGCGAGACCACCCGTTCAAGGTCGGTCAGGACATGGCTGGAGATCATGACCGTGCGTTCGCACGCGTCGCCGCGGGCGAACATGGCGCGCATGAATTCCTGGCGCGTGAGGGGGTCGAGGCTGGCGACCGGTTCGTCGAGCAGCAGCAAGTCCGGGTCGTGCGAAAGGGCCATCACGAGGGCCATTTTTTGCTGGTCGCCGCCGGACAGTTCGCCCACCTTGCCCGCCAGCGGCAACTGGAAACGCGCCGCGAGCACGTCGCAGCGCTCCAGGCTCCAGCCGGGATACGCTTCGCCGACCAGGCGCAGGTGGTCCGACACCACCATCCATTCAAGCAGGTCAGGCGTCTGGCCGACGTAGCCGAGGCGCGCGCGGGTGGCGTCGTCCAGGTCAAGCGAGGCTCGCCCCAGCAGTTGGCTGGCGCCGCTGTCGGGCTCCTGCAGCCCGGCGAGGCAGCGCAGCAAGGTCGACTTGCCCGCACCGTTGCGCCCCACCAGACCGACTACCGCGCCGGACGGGATGTCGAAGGTGATGCGGTCGAGAATGGTGGCGTCGGCGTGGCGGACGGTTAGGCGCTGGGCGCTGATGGCCGGCTTATTCATTATCTTCTTTCTGGGTAAATTGTTGCAGGCTCAGTTCAAACAGGGACATTGCGTCGGCGTTGCTCAGGCCAAGCTGGCGGACCGTGCGTGCGGCGGCGTCGAGCGCCGGTTGCAGCATTGCCAGCTTTTCCTGGTGCGGCGTGACGCCTGTGACCGCGGCGATGGCCATGCCCACCCCGCGCAGCCGCACCAGTAGTTGCTCGCCTTCCAGCAAACTGTAGGCCTTGCTGACGGTCATCGGGTTGATCGCATAGTGCTGCGCCACGGCGCGCACGGAAGGCAGCGCATCGCCAGGCTTGAGCTGGCCGCTGGCGACCCGGCGCCGTATCTGCTCAACAATTTGGCGGTAGATCGGGGTTGGGGCGTTCGGAAAGATGTCAAAGTCCATGTGAATCAGTGTATCACTACAATAATTCACCTAGCTAGTTCTTTTCAGCGCGCTGGTAGTATTGCTGTAATAGAATGGTTGCTAGCGAGTTAATGGAAGCAAGTTATGGCGTCGAATAAAAAGCCGGCCGGTAGCGCAGTTCCAGACAATTGCCGCAGCGGCACCATCATGGACGTGGCGCACATCGTCATCCTGATGCAGGAAAACCGTTCCTTCGACCATTACTTCGGCACCATGCCCGGCGTGCGCGGCTTTGGCGACCGCTTCCCGATCCCGGTTCCCGTTTCAGCTCTCGCCCCAAGCGGGCAGGAGCGCGACGTCTGGACCCAGCGCGCCGCCGATGGCACACTGATCTCGCCATTCCATCTCGATACCGGACAATCCTTCGCGCACATGCGCGCAGCGGGAACGCCCCACACCTGGCCGGACGCGCAGCGCGCCTGGAACAACGGCATTCTCGATGCCTGGCCCACGCACAAGCACAAGCACGCGATGGGCTACTTCACGCAAGCGGACATCCCCTTCCAGTTCGCGCTGGCCAACGCCTTTACGGTATGCGACGCCTACCATTGCGCGGTCCAGGCGGGCACCAATCCGAACCGCGTGTACGCCTGGACCGGCAGCATCGATCCGCTGCGGCAGGGCCATAGTCCGGTCATCGGCAACAGCTACGACAACGTGCTTTTCGACCCGGACGGCGGTTACACCTGGAGCACCTATGGTGAGCGCCTGCAGGCGGCGGGCGTGAGCTGGCAGGTGTACCAAGACACGGCCGACAACGACACCGACAATCCGCTGGCCGGTTTCAAGGCATTTCGCGACGCCCTAGCCGGCGTGAGCGGATCGGATCCTGCGCTACGCGAACGCGGCATGAGCACCCGCACGCTGGACCAGCTGCGCGCCGACGTTGCCGCTGGCACCCTGGCGCAGGTGTCGTTCATCGTCGCCACCGCCGACGGATCCGAGCATCCCGTCCCTTCCAGCCCGGCGCAGGGCGCCAATTACACGGCGGGCGTCATCGGGGCGCTCAGCGCATGCACCCAGGTGTGGAGCAAGACCGTGCTGCTGCTGATGTTCGATGAAAACGACGGCTTTTTTGATCACATGCCGCCCCCGGCCGCGCCCTCGTACCAGCGCTGGGACGCCGATCCGGACCAGGCCGTGCTGGCGGGCGCCTCGACGGTCACCACGGCCGGCGAATACCACGAATTTGCCAGCACCGAGGCGAGCGAAACGCCGGAGCTGATGCACCGCCCCTATGGCCTGGGCCCGCGCGTGCCGATGTATGTGATTTCGCCGTGGAGCACGGGCGGTTGGGTCAATTCGCAGGTGGTCGATCACAGCTCCGTGATCCGGTTCATGGAGCGGCGTTTCGGCGTGCCGGAGCCGAATATTTCGCCATGGCGGCGCGCCGTGTGCGGCGACCTGACGAGCGCTTTTGACTTCACCCGTCCGGATGATCGCGCGTTTTTCGCCGCGCTGCCCGCCACCGGCGAGCTGGCCGCGCGCGCGCGAACTGGCCGGCACCGTGTTGCCGGCGCCGCCGCCGCTTGCCTCCCTGCCTGTGCAGCAGGGCGGCACCAAACCATCGCGCGCGCTGCCCTACGTGCTGCACGTCCATGACCTGATCGACAATGACCGCATCGCGCTTGCCTTCGTCAACAGCGGGCAGGCCGGCGCCGTGTTCCATGTCTATGACGAGCGCCGCCTGCAGCTTGGACCGCGCCGCTACACGGTTGAAGCGGGCAAGGAGCTGCGGGCCGATTGGCTGCCCGACGCCGACGGCGGCTACGACTTGTGGGTGCTGGGCCCGAACGGCTTTCATCGCCATTTTTGCGGCCACGGATCGCAAGGCCTGGCAGTGCGCTGCGCTGATGGCGTTGACGGCATTGCCATCGCGCTGGCCAATCCCGAACCTGGCGCGCTCGCCTGCACGGTCAGCGACAACGTCTATGGCGCGCCGGCCTGGATTGTCACCGTCGCGCCAGGCGCGAGCGCGGTGCGCCTCTGGCCGCTTGCCGCCAGCGGCAACTGGTACGACCTGAGCGTGCAGGTGCACGCGTGGCCCGGCTACCTGCGGCGTCTGGCCTGGCGCATCGAAACCGGGAGCGACGGCATCAGCGACCCGGCGATGGGCGCCGTTCTGCGATAATGACTGCCTTGCTCCATGTCCCGGCCGTCCCTCCATGCAATTCTCCCTGAACGATATCCTTCGACACTACGATCGCGGCACCTATTCCCGGGGCCACGACTATGCGCAGCGCGGCAAGGTGCGCGCGCTGGCGATGGTGCGCGGCGTGATCCAGAGCGAAGTGAGCGGTAGCGGCGGCCATCTGTACCGCCAGTCCATTTCATTCGGCGCCTCCAAGTCGGGCGTCGTCATTGACGGCGACTGCTCTTGTCCCATGCAATCGAATTGCAAGCACGTGGTGGCGGCCCTGCTCGCGTATCTGGACCGGGAACCGTTCATGGCAAACGAGCCCGATGCCGGCCCGGTCGTCCCGCAAGCCATGTCGGCCTGGCTGCAGCAGGTCGAGCAGATGCAAAAGATCGCCGACAAGAGCGCCGCCAAGCCAAAAAAAGTGCGGACCGCGTCGCTGCGCCTGCTGTTCGTGCTGCAGCCCGATCACATCTTCCACCGCATCGATGTGCGCGTGGCCAAGGCAAAAATGGACGACGGCAAGGTCGTTTCCGCCACCCTGTTCGGCGACTCCTACAGCCTGCTGCGCAACACGCAGCCGTTTGTCCGGGCTGCCGACCGGGCCGCCGTGGCGCTGCTGGTCGGCATGGCCAACGGCGGCCTGTACGCTTCTCCGACCGCCGAGGTGCACGGCGAAGACGGCGCCCGCTTCCTGCGCCAGGCGCTCGACGGTGGCGCGCTGGCCTGGGCCGATGAGCATAGCGACCTCAAGACCGGCAACCTTCAGTTGCTGGAACAGGGGCCGGCGCGCGCCGGCCAGATCGCCTGGATTTCCGAGGGCGAGCACAGCGACAGTCTGCGCCTGGACTGGCAGTTCACGGGCGCCGAAGCGGTGGCCTGCGTCTTGCCAACCGTGCCGCCCATGTATGTGCATGGCGGGCGGGTGGGCGAATTCATCCTGCCCGATTCGGCCCGGACGGTGCCGATCGCCGAACTGCAGGCGCTGCTGCTGCACGCGCCGCCGGTCAGCCCGCGCGACCGCGACGCCGTCGCGCGCCGCATCGTCGAGCAGGGCCTCGGTTTGCTGCTGCCCGCGCCCCCCAACTTGCAGAACTCGGTGCGCAGCGATATCGCGCCGCTACCCGTGCTGTGGCTGGGCAGCATTGCCAAGCGCGACCCGCATACCGGCCAGACCGGCTGGGATGACTACGCGGTGCTCGGCTTCGACTACGACGGCGAGCGCGCCGGCCCCGCCGGCGACATCCACCGGCATACAGCGGCCGGTTTTGAAACCATCGTGCGCGACATGGCGCGCGAAGCAGCAGCGGCAGCCATGCTGGCCGACTTCGGCTTTTCGGTGCCGGCCGCGCTCAAGGGCATGCGGCGCCTGGCGCACCTCGACGCCTGGATGCGCTTCGCGCGCGAGCAATTGCCGCTGCTGCGCGAGGCTGGCTGGGAGATCGAGCAAGACCCGTCGTTCCGGTTCGACCTGACCGAGGTCGACGACTGGTATGCCGACGTCGAGCAGGGCGACGAAGGGGGCAGCGCCTGGTTCGACCTGGAACTTGGCATTGTCGTCAATGGCAGCCGCGTGGCGCTCATGCCGCTGCTGCTGCAGCTGATCGGCAGCGCGCCGCACGAATTCAATCCGGCTGCGCTCGAAGCCCATCCGGACCATGAACAATTGCTCGCGCAACTGCCCGACGGCGTGCGCGTGGCGCTGCCTTGGGGCCGCATCAAGCCCATCTTGCGCACCCTGGGCGAACTGTATTTCACCGACCACGTAGGCAGCACGCTGCGCCTGTCGGCGCTGGACGCGGCGCGCCTGGCCGAACTGGAGGCGAGCGCGCGCCTGCGCTGGGCGGGCGGCGCCCAACTGCGCGCGCTCGGCCACAAGCTGCGCGACTTCAAGGGCGTGCAGGCGGTCGCCGCGCCGGCGGGCTTGCAGGCCAGCTTGCGCGCCTACCAGTTCGACGGCCTGGCGTGGATGCAGTTCCTGCGCGAGTTTGGCATGGCGGGCATCCTGGCCGACGACATGGGCTTGGGCAAGACGGTGCAAACGCTAGCCCACATTCTGGTGGAAAAAGAAGCCGGCCGTTTGACTTCGCCGGCACTGGTGGTGGCGCCCACCAGCCTGATGGGCAACTGGCAGGCCGAGGCGGCGCGTTTTGCGCCCGGCCTGCGCGTGCTGCTGCTGCACGGCGCCGAGCGCCAGCAGCATTTTGCCCATATCGGCCAGTACGACCTGGTGCTGACCACCTACGCCTTGCTGGCGCGCGACGAAACGCAGCTGCGCGCGCAGCGCTTCCACCTCTTGATCCTGGACGAGTCGCAATACATCAAGAACAGCCGCGCCAAGGCGGCGCAGACGGCAGCATTGCTGGTGGCCACGCATCGCCTGTGCCTGACCGGCACGCCGCTGCAAAACCACCTGGGCGAATTGTGGTCGCAGTTTCATTTTCTGATGCCCGGCCTGCTGGGCGAGGAAAAAGCGTTCAATGCGAATTACCGCAAACCGATCGAAAAGCTGGGCGACGCCAGCCGGAAGGATTTTCTGGTGCGCCGCATCAAGCCATTTTTGCTGCGCCGCACCAAAGACGCGGTGGCCAAGGAATTGCCGGCCAAGACCGAGATGGTGCGCGAAGTCGAACTGACCGGGCTGCAGCGCGACCTGTACGAAACGGTGCGCCTGGCGATGGATAAAAAAGTGCGCGACGCGATTGCCAGCAAGGGCGTGGCGCGCAGCCAGATCGTGATCCTCGACGCGCTGCTTAAGCTGCGCCAGGTTTGCTGCGACCCGCGCCTGGTCAAGATCGCCGGCAAAAAGGGTGCCCCGGCGCCGTCGGCCAAGCTGGTCGAGCTGATGGACATGATCGTCGAGCTGCTCGACGAAGGGCGCAAGATCCTCGTGTTCTCGCAATTTACCAGCATGCTGGCATTGATCGAGGACGAGCTGCGCGCGCGCGCCATAGCGTACGCGCTGCTGACGGGCGAAACGCGCGACCGCACCGGTCAAGTGGCCGCTTTTCAGCGCGGCGATGTACCGCTATTTTTGATCAGCCTGAAGGCGGGCGGCGTGGGCTTGAACTTGACGGCGGCCGACACCGTGATCCACTACGATCCGTGGTGGAATCCGGCGGCCGAAAACCAGGCCACCGACCGCGCCTGGCGCATCGGCCAGGACAAGCCGGTGTTTGTCTACAAGCTGATTGCGCGCGGCACGCTGGAACAGAAAATCCAGGAATTGCAACGCAAGAAAGCCGACCTGGCCGATGCCGTGCTCGACGGCGGCGCCTCGCAAAACCTGGCGCTGACCCAGGACGACTTGCAAGCCATCCTGGCGCCGCTGCACGAACAGAAGTAGCGCGCTGCAGCCACGGCAAAGGCAGGGTGCCGTCCTGGACGGCGCCCTGCGGTGCTAACGTGCGACAATCGTTTTCCAACACATTGACTTGGGAATACGATGAAAAAACTACTTTGCATGCTGGCCATGGTGCTTGCCGGAAGCGCGCAAGCCCAGGTCCACTTCGAATCGGGCAGCACCCGTCCCATCAACCCCGGCGCGGCGACGGTCCAGATCGAGCAACAGCAGCGCATGGCGCCGCGCGTGAGGGCGCAAAAGCTGGTGCGCTGCCGCGACGGCTCGCGGCGCGTGGTGCGCCAATGCCGGCATCACGGCGGGGTAGCACGCCGCTGACGAATACTGGCGCGCACGCAAGGTCGGCGTTCGCTCCGGCCCGCGTGCGCTTAGCCGTCAATCACAACGCCAAGCTGTGGGTTGGCGTTGTCGATTGAGGAAACTGTTAAAAACGCTACAGCACGGCCAGCGCCGGCCCGCCGGGCTTCCCCAGCCACGTGGTCGCAAAGCGTTTTTGCGCCGCTGCCAGTGCGGCCGCGTCACCGCGCTGGCGATACACCTCGACCAGCCCGCGCAGCGCCCAGCCGTTCGACGGCGTGCGCGCCAGCGAGGCGCGAAAGGCCTGTTCGGCGTCGTCTAACCGGCCCGCGCGCAGCAGCACGGCGCCCAGCGACTGGCGCACCGGGTAGTACCAGTACGGCGGCTCGGTGTAGGGCCGGGCATCTTGCACCGCGACCGCCTCCTGGTAAGCCCGGATCGCCCGCGGCAAGTCGCCCGCAGCGTCAGCCAGGCGCCCGGCCGCTACTGCGCGCGCCGTATGCACCATGTCCTGCGCCGGGATGCCCCACTTGGCAATCGGGGTAAAGTCGGCCGTGCGCTCGATCTGCGCGATGGCGTCGATTTCCTTCTGGCTCTCGCTGAGCGCGCCGGTACGGGCGTAGCCGGTGGCGCGCGCGTAATGCCACATGGCCCGGACCAGCACCAGGTCGGGGCCGGGATCGGGCAGCGCGAGCAGCACTTCCGGACGGCTGAACTGCACGTGCGAAAAATAGGGCGCGGCCTTGACTGGCTGCAAGTTGGCAAAGTCCTTGAGCAGCGCCGCCGGCAGCGCCCGGTCCAGCTTGGCGGCAGCGGCGAGCGCCGTCTTGCCGTCGCCGCCCATCAGTGCCGACACCATCACGAAGTGGATGTTGTGCGGGTAGTAGGCGCCCTTGTAGACCGGATCGCTGCCGGAGCGGCGGAAGTACCGTTCGTCGGCGGCAATCGCGTCCAGGTTGGCCTGCAGCGCTTCCTTGTACATGCCGACCCGGTAGTAGATGTGGGACGGCATGTGCACAATGTGGCCGGCGCCCGGTATTTGCCGGGCCAGCACGCGCGCCACCGGCAAGGCCTTGTCGGGGTGGGTCGACGCTTCCATCGCGTGGATATGGTAGTGGGCCGCGCCGGGATGGGTGGGGTTGCGCTCGAGTACCCGTTCGAGCGCGTCGACCATCTCGGCGGTGCGGTTCTTGGGCTTGCTGCCGGCCGCTTCCCAGTAATCCCAGGGCGACAGGTCCATCAGCGCTTCGGCGAACAAGACCTGGATCGTGTCGTCGTTGGGAAAGGCGTGCGCGGCCTCGGTCATGGCGTCGGCGTAGGCGCGGTCGAGCGGGGCCCGGTCGGCCGCCGTCTCGTGGGTGTAGCGGCGGGCGACGGCGCGGATCAAGGCCTGTTCGGCCGGGCGCGCACTACCGGCCAGGCGCAGCGCTTGCGCGGCTGCCGCTGCGGCAGGCGCTGCGGCGGCGGGAAACATGGGCGCGTTGATGTTGGGACCGAGCACCAGTGCCTCGCCCCAGAAACACATGGCGCAGCCGGGGTCGAAGCGCTGGGCGGCGCGGAAGGCCTGGGCCGCTTCGGCGTGGTTGAAGGCAAACGTCAGGCGCATGCCCTGGTCAAAATATGCCTGGGCCCTGGGGTTGGCCGTACTGACGGGAACATGCAGTTTTCCCAGGTCGGCAAACAGTGGCGGCAGGGCTGCGTTGATCTGAATGGGACCTTGCTGCGCAGAGCGGAAGGGCGCCGTTTCGCCCTGGGCCTGGATCAGCCGCGCCAAGAGCAGCGGCGGGCCGCCTTGTGCTGGCATGCACGCAGCGCCAGAGGAAAACAAAGGATCGAACGCGACGGGATCAAACGCGATGGCATCGAACGCGACCGGATCGAACGCGATGGGATCGAACGCGGCCAGCGACGGCCTGACGAAGGTTACGGCAAATAGCGCACCACCAGTGAGCGATGCGGCAATGATCGTCTGTTTCAGTTTCATAATTCCCCCTTCGGCCTGTGCGTATGGGGCCGAATGCGACGTCGGAGTAGCTTAGATGCGGGGCGGGGCGGCGAGTTCCCGCCGCGCGTTCGTCCGCCGCGCCCCGCACTGGTCCCTTCGATTCCGGTGTTCGTCGCACGCGTTTCCCCGGGGGGCGGTGGCGCGCTTATCCTCGTCGCACCACAACAACGCTGCGAGGACTTTTCCATGAATCTGATAGTGAGCCGTGTGCCGCTTGCGGCCGTTATGGCGCAAGTTTTGATGGGGCTGTTCCTGGTGCTGGCGCTGGCCGTGCTCTAGGGATCGATTGTCGATCTGCAACGCAACCATTACACTTGAAACACAATGAAACTTTTCAACACGCTCTGGAAGGGGCTGCGCCGCGCGGGCAGTCTGGTATATCAAGGTAACGATTTGTCGGTGCACAGCGGCGTGTGGGTTACGCGCATTTCGCGCGAGGCCGTGCTGGTGCAGTTCCTGCTCATGGCGGCCATTGTCGCCTTTGAGCTGCTGATGTGGTGGAGTTCAAACCGTTCCCCCAGGCGCTGGACGGGCATTGCCATGATGTTGTGCGTCTTGCCGCCCGTTGCGGTGAGCACCTGGCTGGCGCACACGCTCGACAAGCATCCGGACCGGCCGCCGTCCAACCGGATATTTGCCGCCTGGGCTGCACTCACGGCGGTGCTCGGCTTGCCTTTGGGCCACCTGGCATTTTTTTTGCTGCAGCAAGTCCAGCCGATTGCCAATGTGTCGCGCTTCATGCGCTTTTTTCCGGAAATTGGCGTCGGCTTCCTGATTGCCACCAGCTACTGGCGGCTGGTGATCATCCGCCTGTGGCACGAACGCGTTGCCAATGAAGCGCTCAAGCGGCACACCGCCGAGCAAGGCCAGGCGCTGGCAGAAGCCCGGCTGCAGATGCTCAAGGCGCAGATCGAGCCGCATTTTTTGTTCAATACCCTGGCCAGCGTGCAGCACCTGGTGCGCAACGATCCGGCCCAGGCCGATTTTTTGCTGACCAAGCTGATCAGCTACCTGCGGCAAGCGATTCCGGAAGTGCGCGGCGCGGCGTCGACGCTGGAGCGCGAATTTGCGTCGGTCCAGACCTATCTGGACATTGTGCGCGTGCGCATGGGCGCTCGCCTCGAGGTGAACGTGCACTGCGATCTGGCGCTGGCGCAAGTGGCCTTTCCCGCGCTGATCATCCACACGCTGGTGGAAAACGCCATCAAGCACGGCATTGAAATGAAAACCGGCGCCGTGCGCATTGCCGTGCTGGCGCGCAGCGTCGCGCTTGGCGCGCAGCGGGAGATTGTCATCAGCGTCGAGGATAACGGGGTTGGGTTTGGTGCGGCCGAGACGGTCAGCGGCGGCGTGGGATTGCGCAACATCCGCGACCGCCTGGCCGCAGCTTATGAGGGCCGCGCCCGGCTCGACATCAGCGCCGCGCATGGCGGCGGCGTGTGCGCCACCGTCACCATTGCGGGGAACCCCGCATGACCGTGACCGCCATCATTGCCGACGACGAGCCGTTCGCGCTGGCCGGCCTGGTCGACGCGCTGGCGCAGGTGTGGCCGGAACTGACCGTGCTGGCCACGGTCCGCGACGGCCTTGACGCTTTCCAGGCGATCCAGGCGCACCGGCCCACGCTGGCGTTCCTGGACATCCGCATGCCCGGCATGACCGGCCTGCAAGTGGCCGAGGCGCTGGGCGGGCAAACCATCGTGGTGCTGGTGACGGCGTACGACAACTACGCCTTGAGCGCATTTGAAAAAGGCGTGGCCGACTATGTGCTCAAGCCGGTCGAATTGGCGCGCCTGGCAAAGGTCGTGCTGCGCCTGAAGGAGCGCATCGTGCAGGGCGTGGCCAGCCGGGCGCCAGCGCCAGTGCCGAGCGCGCATGCGGCGCCGTCGCAGGCGCTGCAATGGATCAAGGCGTCAGTCGGCGCGCAAGTGCGGCTGATCCACGTGGACGACGTCCACTATTTCGAGTCGGACGCGAAGTACACGCGCGTGGTGACGGCCGACAGCGAAGCCTTGATCCGCATGCCGCTGCGCGAGTTGATCGAGCAGCTCGATGCGCAGTGGTTCTGGCAGGTGCACCGCAGCGCGGTGGTCAACGTGCGGCACGTGGCCAGCGTGTACCGGGTCGATGAGAACATGGAAGTGATCCTGAAGGAGCGGCCGGAGCGGATCAGGGTGTCGGTGGCGTACCAGGGCTTGTTCAAGCAGATGTAGCGGCGCTGGCGGGAGCATGCGTGGCCGCGGCATAGCCCGCGCCAGCCGCCACGCCCGACAGCAACGTGCCCCAGGCCATGTCGATGATGGTCAGCTGCCACGGCCAACCGCGCAAGGTGGCTAGGTTGCTCAAGTCATAGGTGCCATATGCCACCAGGCCAAGCAGGCCGCCCAGCCCGGCCGCGGCGCGCCAGTCGCGCTTGCGCACGGCGGGCGCGACGGCAAACACGACCAGTCCCATCGGGTACAACACGTAAAACAGCGCTGCCGGCGCCAGCTTCGGTTCGGCCAGCATCAGCGCGCCGATATACGCTTGGTAGGTAGCGCCCATCAGCACGGTAAGCCAGAGGGCGTCGATGGCCAGCAGCGTGAGCATGGTGGCGAAAAAGGCGAACAGCAGCTTGCGGACACTCATGCGGGGAACCTTTGCGGGATAACTGTTCAATTTCAGAAGTAAGTTCTTGAACGCTAACACAAACCTGCGTGACGCGCCGTTCAGCGTGGCGCGCCCAGTGCCTGGGTCCAGTACACCCGGCCGGCGCGCTCGCCGCCGCTGATGGCAAAGGCCGCGCCCATCTCGGTAAAGCCGGGGTTCATGATATTGACGCAGTGGCCCGGGCTGTCGAGCCAGCCGGCGACGGCATCGGCCGCGCTATCTTGCCCGGCGGCGATGTTTTCGCCGATCAGGCGCCAGCCATAGCCCGCTTGTGTTGCGCGCTGCGCCACCTGGCGCCCGTCCTTGCCTTGGTGGCTGAAATAGCGCTGCTCGGCCATGTCGCTGCTGTGACTGAACGCCGCCTGGGCCAGCGCGTTATTCCAGGCCAGCGGCGCGGCAGCGTCGAACTGTTGCTTGCCGCAGGTGCGCGGCGCGGCGCGCGCCGCGTTGACGGCCGCCAGGATTGCCGGGCCGGCACTGTGCGCGTCCGGCAGCATGCGCACCGGCGCCGGCGGGGCGCTCTGGGCCAGCACCAGCATCCAGGTGTCGCCCGTGCGCGTAACGCCGGCAGCGGTAAATTGCGGGTTCAGCAGTGCGGCGCAGTGCGTGACGAGCATGGCGGCCAGCACTGACCGGGCTTCGCCCGCGCCGCTGACCGAAATGGCGTCGGCCTGCGCCACCGGATAGCCGGCCCGTTCCAGCACCTGGTCGAGGAAGACGCCGGCGCCGATGTTCAGATCGGCCAGGGCCGGATGCGCGGCAAGGGGCGCCACCGGAGCCGGTACGCGCTCGCCGCAGCGGCCGGGCGCGGCGCGGTAGGCATTGACGGCGTCGATCAACGGGTCGCGCTGCCCGGCCAGCACGGGGCTGGCGGCGAGCAGCGCCACTGCCAGGGCCAGGCCTGGCGCTCCGTACGGGCGCGCGGCATGGTGCAATTGTAAGTACAGCGTGCTTTTCGTTTCCATGAAGAGAAAATGTCGTCCTGACGTTACGGGCAATGTCGGTTCCAGGAGGATACGCCATGACTGCCAGCGCATGTGGCCGGACGAAAAAAACGCCAACCCCAGGGTTGGCGTTTTTCTTGGTGCGTTTATCTTGCCGCTCATCGCGGCCAGCGTGCGCAATTAAGGCGCGGGCTGGGTCACGGTATTTTTTTGCAGGGTCACTTCGGTCTGGGCCAGCAGGCGGCCGTTGATCGTTGCGCCGGTCTTCACGGCGACCAAGGTCTTGGCCAGCACGACGCCTTCAAAGTGGGCCGTGGTGCCGATCGTGACCACGTCGGCTGCCTGCCAGAACACGTTCTTGGCCAGCACGCCGCCGGTCAGGTTCACGCGCGTGGCGCTGGCCTGTTTGATGCCACCGGCGATCTGGAAGATGAACACATCGGTCGAGCTGCCGGTCAGCGTGACGTCGGTCGAGATCTTGACGTCGGTGCCCCATTTGTACAGACCTGGCTTGAGCGTCAAGCCGCCGATTTCGCCGGTACCGAGTTCAGTGAAATCCGGGCGCACACGGCCGGCTGCATCGAGGTAGGCAGTTTGCATGTCGCTCACGGCTGACGTGAGCAGGGTGGCCGCGGTTACGCTGCAAGGCAACGGGCCGGCGGCATCGACGGTGTAGAGGATGCCGGTGGCGAGTTCACCGCAGGTAAGACCAATGGCCGCGCCGGTAATCGGGCTGGCGCCCACGTCGCCGTTGATGACCGAAGCGTATACATCTGTGATGCCGGTCTTGCTCAGCAGGGCAAAGGTGCCCGCTGAACCGAGCTTGACCGGAGCCTGTGAACTTGCTGCGCCGGCAATGGCGGGCACTGCGAGCAGTGCGCTCAACAGCGTGGCAAGGAATAAGGCGCGTGGCTGGGTGTCAAAACGGGTCATGGGTTTCTCTCTATTTTTTGCGCATCCACCACCGGGTTTTTCGGGTGATGAATGGGCCGGCACGGGGGCCGTTGCAGTGCCTACGTTATACAGTTGTTGCTTTACATTATTGTGTGCGGTAGCGCGCTTAGTTACACAAGTTACATTTGACTGGGCTCCATATTTGACATTCAGGAGCGAGAAGCGCGCCCGAAGGCGCGGGAAAATGGTCAGCCGGCGCTCTCGACCGGCAGCCGGGCCGCGGTCCAGCCCGTGATACCGGCCGACATCACCCGTACGTCCGTGTACCCCAGCTGCTTTGCGCGCCTGGCAGCGCCCGGCGCCTTCCTGCACAGTGGATTCGAGCAATAAAACACCAAGCCCGCGCTTTTGTCAGCCGGCAGCGCGCCCGCATCGAAGTCGACGCCCAGATTGATCGCCCCCGGCACCCGCGCCTTCTGCCACGATTGCCGGGAGTTGACGTCGATAATGGTCAGCGCACCACCCTGCATGCGCACGTGCAAGTCTTGTGGTGAGATGGACTTCAGTCCCATCAGCATGGCGAACATGGCATCCTCCTTCAGCTTGGTGCGTTGCCGGCGCCGGTGCGCACGCAGCGCAGCACGGCAAGAATCAGCGCAAAAGCGAGCACGGCGCCACCGATCAGGCCAGCCATGGCGAACGGGGCCAACAGCCAGGCCGTACTGTAGCCAAGGCCGCCGAGCACCAGTGCCCAGCCGGCAAAGCGGCGCGCAGCCTGGTCTTGCGCGGCCGTGCAGCGTCGCCGCGCGCGTGCCACCAGCGCCTTGGGAATAGCGTCGGCATACACCACCACCACCGCGCCCAGCATGGCGCCAAGCAGCCGGTGCGACAGCTCGGTGCTGATATACACCGGCGCCAGCCATGCCAGTGCGGCCGAGACGGCAATGATGATGGCCGCGGCAAGCAGGGAGCGGCCCAGCGGGGAAGCGGTATTGGCGGCACTCATGGTTTCTCCTTCGATGACGAGTTGGTCGTGCCCGTTTCCGGGCGGCTTACCTGCAGGCCGAACGTTTGCGCAAACATGAGCAGTGCATCTTCGAGCACCGACAGCTTGAGGCGGTAAGTGATCGTGCGCCCCTGCTTTTCCGGCGCGATGAGACCGGCCGCAACGAGCACGGCAAAGTGGGCCGACATGGTTGGCTTGGAAACGTCGAACAGGTCGGCCAGTTCGCCCGCGCCCAGCGGTCCTTGCTGCAAATGCTGCAGGACCTGGCGGCGGGTGGGGTCGGACAAGGCTTTGAAGATTGTGCTCATGTGATCGATTATTAGCTAACCATCGAACTATTGCAAGCAAAATCGGCGGCAATCCCCAATCTGCCGGGCCGCCAGGTTTGCTATGCTAGCGCCTTTGCACCGGCGCGCGCAGGTGCCTTTATTTTACGAAAGTGGCAAGTATGGCCTCGTTACAAGAGCAGTTTTTGAAATCCGGCCTGGTCGACAAGAACAAGGCCAAGCAGGCCAACCAGGAAAAGACCAAGCAAAAAAAGGACGAGCGCCGCAGCGGCACGCAGACGGTCGATGAAGTGCGCCTGGCCGCGCTGGAAACGCAGCGCAAGAAAGCCGAACAGGCGCGCGAAGCGAACGCCCAGCGCGATGCAGCCGCCACCCAGAAGGCGATCCTGGCGCAGATTGCGCAAATGGTACAAAAGAACCGCCAGAACAAGGGCAATGGCGACATCGCTTACAACTTCACGCACAACAACAAGATCGACCGGATCTATGTATCGGCCGCGGTGCAGGCGCACCTGATGGCGGGGCGCCTGGTGATCGTGCGTCAGGGTACGGCCACCGACTTGGTGCCGCGCGTGATTGCCGACAAGATCGCCGAACGCGACGCCTCGATGGTAGTCCGTGTGAACAAAAAAGCCAGCACCGAGGTCGATGCCGACGATCCGTACGCGGCGTTCCAGATTCCCGACGACCTGATGTGGTAGCCGCGGGGCGCGCGCTGCGTACGTACGCGGCGGCGCCACACATGCATATCCGATTTATCGCGCGTGGCCTGTTCAGTGACCACCGTCTGCTTTAGCATCTGACGGACAACAAACCTCGTCAGGAGCGAAACATGCAACGAACCTTGTGCAATACCGTCATCGTGGGGCTGCTGGCCGGCATGTCGTGCGTGGCCTCGGCGGGTCTGGCCACGGCGGCGCCAATCGTGGAGGCCGCGCGCTCCGGCGTTGACGTCGGCTCGCACGACAGCGCGGTGCGCGCCCAGGATGACTTCTTTCGCTATTCGCTGGGCAAGTGGCTCAATGACGTCGAGATTCCGGCGGACCGTGCCAGCTGGGGCGCTTTCAACATCGCCCAGGATAATGTGGAGAAGCAAATCCTGGCGCTGGTTGAAAAGGCAGACCAAGACCCGCAGGCCGGCGCGGACGGGCGCAAGATCGGCGACTACTACGCCAGCTTCATCGATGAAAAGCGCCGCAACGCGCTCGGTCTCGCGCCGCTCAAGGCCGAGCTGGCCGGCATTGCCGCGCTGCGCGACACGCGCCAGCTGGCAGCGCTGATCGCCCACTTTACGCGCATAGGCGTGGGCACGCCGCTCAACCTGTCGGTGGGCCAGGACAACCGCAACGCCACACGCACCATCGTCAATATTTCGCAGTCCGGTCTTGGTATGCCCAACCGCGACTATTACCTTGCGCTCGATGACGCCAAGCTGGCGGCCACCCGCGCCAAGTACCAGGCGCACGTGCAAAGCATGCTGGCGCTGGCCGGCCACGAGCAGGGGGCGACCGAAGCGGCGAACATCGTCGCGCTCGAGACCGAGATCGCGCGCGCTCAGTGGAGCGCAGTCGACAACCGCGACCCGGTAAAGGCTTACAACAAGCTCGACCTGGCCGCGCTGAACAAGCTGATGCCCGGCTTTGACTGGCCGGCCTACCTGAAGGGAACTGGTGTGCAAGGCAAGGTGACGTCACTGATCGTCAGCCAGCCGAGCTACCTGGGCGCGCTGGATGCCATCATGCACGAGACGCCGCTGGCAACCTGGCAATCGTATTTCACCTTCCGCCTGCTCAGTTCAACGGCGCCTTTCCTGTCGCAGCCGTTCGCCGACGAGAGCTTTGGCTTTCGCGGCGTGGTGCTGTCGGGCGCGAAAGTGAACCGGCCGTTGCAGCAGCGCGCCATTGGTGAAGTGAACCGCGCGATGGGCGAAGCGGTGGGCGCGGCCTACGTGAAGGCGCATTTCCCGGCCGAGCGCAAGCGGCAGGTGGAAGCGATGGTGAAAAACTTCCTGGCCGCGTTCAAGGATGGCATCGCCACGCTGGACTGGATGTCGCCCGAGACAAAGCAACAGGCGCAGGTCAAACTGTCGAAAATTGGCGTGAAGGTGGGCTACCCCGACAAATGGCGCGACTACAGCGCCCTGAAGGTGGCGCGCGCGGACCTGCTGGGCAACGTGATGCGCGCGCGCGCCTTTGCGCATGAACACGATATCGCCAAGCTGGGCAAGCCGGTTGACCGGCTGGCGTGGGAAATGACGCCGCAAACCGTGAACGCGTATTACAGCCCGGAGATGAACGAGATCGTGTTTCCGGCTGCGCGCCTGCAGTACCCCTTGTACGATCCGAACGCCGAGCCGGCGATCAATTATGGCGCGGTCGGCATTTCGATCGGGCACGAGATCAGCCACGCCTTTGACGACCAGGGCGCGCAGTACGACGGCGACGGCAACCTGCGCAACTGGTGGACCAAGGAAGACAGCGCCAAGTTCGCCGCGCGCGGCAAGGTGCTGGTGGCGCAATACGGCGCCTACAGTCCGCTGCCGGGATACTTCATCAATGGTGAATTGACGCTGGGCGAAAATATTGCCGACAACGCGGGCGCGGTCATGGCCAGCCGCGCGTACCGCATCTCGCAAGGCGGCAAGGAGGGGCCGGTGATTGATGGTTTTAGCGCCGAGCAGCGCCTGTTCATGGGCCTGGCGCAGGCGCGGCGCGGCAAGGCGCGCGAGCCGAGCCTGATCGCGCAGGTCAAGTCCGATCCCCATTCGCCGGCCGAGTTCCGCGTCAACGGAAGCATGCGCAATCACCCGGGGTTTTACCAGGCCTTCGACGTCAAACCGGGCGACAAAATGTATTTGCCGCCGGAGCAGCGGGTGATTTTTTGGTGAAGTGAAGTGGGTCTACGGACGAAAAAAAGCCCGCTTGAGCGGGCTTTCTTGTCACTGTCTGCAGTGTTTAGAACTGGTTCATGGTGTTGTCTTTGCCCGACGCTTTCAGGGCTGCTTCACCGCTGAAGTATTCCTTGTGGTCGTCGCCGATGTCCGAACCGGACATGTTCTGGTGCTTGACGCAGGCGATACCTTGGCGGATTTCCTTGCGCTGCACGCCGGCCACGTAACCGAGCATGCCTTGGTCGCCGAAGTAATCCTTGGCCAGGTTGTCGGTCGACAGGGCGGCCGTGTGGTAGGTCGGCAGCGTGATCAGGTGATGGAAGATGCCGGCTTCGCGGGCAGAATCTGCCTGGAAGGTGCGGATCTTTTCATCGGCGGCCAGCGCCAGTTCGGTCGCATCGTACTCAACGCTCATCAGCTTGGCGCGGTCGTAGGATGAAACATCCTTGCCTTCGGCCTTCATGCTGTCAAACATTTGCTGGCGGAAGTTCAGCGTCCAGTTGAACGATGGGCTGTTGTTGTAGACCAGCTTGGCGTTCGGGATCACCTTGCGAATCGCGCTGACCATGCCGCCGATCTGGGCGATATGCGGTTTTTCGGTTTCGATCCACAGCAGGTCGGCGCCGTTTTGCAGCGACGTGATGCAGTCAAGTACGCAGCGCTCTTCGCCGGTGCCGGCGCGGAACTGGAACAGGTTGCTCGGCAGGCGTTTCGGGCGCAGCAGCTTGCCGTCGCGCTTGATGACGACGTCGCCATTGCTCATCGATTCGGTCGACACTTCTTCCACGTCCAGGAACGAGTTGTACTTGTCGCCCAGGTCGCCCGGCTCGCGGGTGACGGCGATCTGCTTGGTCAGGCCGGCGCCGAGCGAGTCGGTACGGGCGACGATCAGGCCGTCGTCCACGCCCAGTTCCAGGAAGGCGTAGCGCACGGCGCGGATCTTGGCCAGGAAGTCTTCATGCGGGACCGTGACTTTGCCGTCCTGGTGGCCGCACTGCTTTTCGTCCGATACCTGGTTTTCAATCTGGATGCAGCAGGCACCGGCTTCAATCATCTGCTTGGCCATCAGGTAGGTCGCTTCGGCATTGCCGAAACCGGCGTCGATGTCGGCGATGATCGGCACCACGTGGGTAATGTGCTTGTCGATCTGGTCCTGGATGGCAGCCTTGGCGGCGCCTTCGGCAGCGTCGAGCTGGCGGAACAGGCCGCCCAGTTCGCGCGCATCGGCCTGGCGCAGGAAGGTGTACAGCTCGCGGATCAGGTCGGCGACGGCGGTTTTTTCATGCATCGACTGGTCCGGCAGCGGGCCGAACTCGGAGCGCAGCGCGGCAATCATCCAGCCCGACAGGTACAGGTAGCGGCGGTCGGTGTTGTTGAAGTGCTTTTTGATCGAAATCATCTTTTGCTGGCCGATGAAACCATGCCAGCAACCCAGCGACTGGGTGTACTTGGACGAGTCGGCGTCGTAGTTCGCCATGTCGTCGCGCATGATTTTTGCGGTGTACTTGGCAATGTCAAGGCCGGTCTTGAAGCGGTTCTGGGCGCGCATGCGTGCGGCGGACTCAGGATTGATCGCGTTCCAGGCACTACCTTCTTTGTCTTTCAGGCTGGCGATGGCTTGAATGTCGTCTTGATACTGGGACATGTGAATCTCCTAGATGATGAAGCAAAAATGAGAAAAATCGGATTCGAAACGCACCTTCTGTTCACGCTCGCACTGCCCGGGGGCGGAAATCGAAAGCAAAACTGCACACAAGAATGATAGACGACTTTTCGAAAACGATCGAGTCTTATATAAGACATATAACTCTATTTTTTTCGTGCGTTTTCAAGCACTTGGTACTTGCATTTCGGTATGTGGAATGAATTTTCAAAAAATGGGATGGTCGGCGGGGTTTGCAGGCGGGCTGCCTCTCACATTGTGAAATGGTTTTTCAGCTCAAGCAATCCAGGCATGCGAAAACACAGCGCCGCCGCCTGGAAGCCGCGTCTGGTCCCGCGAAGGCGACGTTTTAGGATGGCATGCTGTAAAGACGGTGTCAACCTGCACGCCAGCGGGGCAGGCTAACTGGTGCGGCGCAAGTGGCGGGCACATCGCAGTGTGGGATTTGTGCAAACCTTGCGCCAAAGTTGATCGTAGAAAAAAATGCGCTACAGCAATATTGTAAATGCGCATAGCAGCTTGAGGCTCGACACATCCTGGATCGACCTGATCTTGTCCACTTATTCCGTCCACCTGCGCCGTCCACCGTCCAGGAGAAAACCTTGCCACTTTCGCGCGTGCCACCTACCCGTTTCTCCGCCATGAGCGTCCTGGCCTGTGCCTTGTTGCCGGTGCTGGCGCTCTACTGCGCCAGCACCGGCGCCACCACCACCGGCAGCCTGGGCGCTGCGCGCACGTATCACCAGGCCACGGCCATGCCCGAGCCGCTCAAGATCGATACGGCCACGCTGCTCGAGAACGGCAACGTCATCCTGACCAGCCCCACGTCCAGGAATCTGATGCATTACCAGAGCGCCACGGGCGCGTGGAATGTCACGGGGCCGAAGCGCGCAGCCACGCGCGACACCAGCGTGACGCGGCTGTCGAACGGCAAGCTGCTGCTGGCCGGCGGCGCCGCCCTTAACGACGCCACCGCAAGTGCCGCATTATGGGACCCGGCGTGCGCCCCGCAAAAGCTGGCGCTGCCGCTGCCCGCGCAAGGCGTGGACGGCGACGGCGGCGCGCTCAGCTGGACCGTGACGGGCGCGCCGGGTTGCCACTTTGACGCGGCCGACTTGCCCGCCTGGCTCACGCGCGTCACTGGCGAAGCGCTGGAAATGGCGGCCGAAGGCAGCCTGGCAATGGGTTTCATGGCCGCGCCCAACACCACCGGCTCGCCGCGCACGGCCAGCTTCATGCTGGGCAACGAGACGGCCACGCTGACCCAGCCATCCGTGCCGGCGTGCCCGTCGATGCCGACCTTTTCGCCCACCTATGCGCTCAAGTCTTGCGCCGCCACCGGCGCCATTAACGTGAGCGCCGCACCGAGCTGCCCGTGGCGCATCAGCGCGCTGCCCGGCTTTGTGACGGCCACCTCAAGCCTGGGCGGCAAGGGCAACGGCAGCGTCAGCTATGCGGTTGCGGCCAACGGGGGCGCCGCGCGCAGCGGCCAGGGCCGGATCGATGCGCTGGACATGAGCGGCGCGTTTACCATGAACCAGGAAGCGGCCCCGTTGTGCCCGAGCGCACCCGCCTTGAGCTTGACCAGCGCGGCGCTGACGGCAGGTGGGGGCAGCGGCGCCGTCAGCGTCAGCGCAGCTGCCAGTTGCCCGTGGCATGTGGGCGCGCTGCCAAGCTGGGTCACGCTCACCGTGGGTGCGGACGGTACCGGCGACGGCAGTTTTTCGTTCTCCGTGGGCGCCAACAATGGCGCGGCGCGCAGCGCCAACGGCGCGGTGACCGGTCCCGGCGTGTCCTCCACTTTTGGCCTGAGCCAAGCGTCGGCGGGTGCGCCGGGTGCCTGCACGAATGCGCTTGGCAGCGCTTTACCGTCGAGCGGCACTTTGCAGGCGTCGGCCTGCAGCGCCTGCGCGCGCGGCGCCAATTTGTACACCGACCGCTATACGTTTTCCAGCATGCCGGGGCGGCAGGTGACGATCCTGCTGACTTCGTCCGCCTTCGACACCTACCTCTTTCTGCGCGACCCCTCCGGCGTGGTGATCAAGTCCGATGACGACGGCGGTGGCGGCACCAACTCGCATCCCGTACGGCAGCGACAGTTTTACCTTGCCTGCCGGCAGCGGCGGCGTGTACACGATTGAAGTGTCCAGCTATTACAGCAACGCCGGCGGCGCTTACAGCCTCAGTGTCAACCAGTGAGGCAAGATGCCGATTTCCGTGCAGCACCGTACAGAGCATGTGCATGGACCCTGCCATGCTGTTCTCCAGCAGTGACAATCACAGGAGAGCAAGCATGGGCAAATATGTATTGGGATGGATTTTGGGTATTCCGGCGGTCGTGCTGGTCGTCATCTACCTGATCGCGAACTGATCAGCTCGCGGCCGTTTCCGCGTAGCAAAAAAAGCCACCTGAGGGCGGCTTTTTTAATGGGGCTGGCAGGGGCCGGCACTTTTTTTAAAAGTCGGCGTTGAAACCGGCGCCAATGGATTTTTGCGAATAGTTGTAGTCGATCAGGCTTTGTCCGTAGCCGGAGAACACTTGCAGGTAGCCCTTCAGATTGGTCGTGATCGGATAAGCCCAGGCCGCCTGCAGCGCGCCGTGCCTGGTGCGCCAGTTGCGCCGCGCCGTGACCGAATATTCATAGCCGTTGTCGCGGTACACGGCGTGGATGTCGCCGTGGCCCAGGAAGTCCGTGATGTCCGGGTTGTCGTTGTTCGATTTGGCATTGTCCAGGCGCCGCCAGAGCCGTCCCGCCACTGAAAAGTTGCCGCGGTCCACGCCCAGTTCGGCATACATCCGGTTCCAGCTGCGCGACAGCGTCCTGGTCTGGCCGTTCGATTGGTGCACGATGCCGACGTTAAAATACTGGAAGTGAAGCCCCGCAAATTCCTTCTTGATGGGCACCACCGCCATGACTTCTGGCTGATAGTTGGTTTCCCTGAACGGGCTGGAAGCGGCGCGGTTATACGCTTGCCAGAAACTTTGCTGCGTGTAGCCGAGCCAGATATCGATCGGCGAGCCGGCGACCTGCTCGGCCGCCTTGACCTTGAAACTGAGCTGATAGCTGATTTCCACCCGCTTGGGCGGCAGCCCGGCCGGCGTCAGCGCGCGGTAGGGCTCGGTGTTTGACTGCGCGCTGTAGTTTGCCAGCAGCAGGTAGTTTTCGTGGTGCGGACGGAACGAGAACACGCCGCGCCGGGCCGACGGCACCAGTTCCCATGATTGCTCGGTGCGCGAAATGGGCGTTTCGGGCGGGGCGGCAGTGGCCGACGCCACCGGCGCGATCACCTTGGGTTCGGCGGCGGCTGTGGCTGCGGCGGCCGGGTTGGCGGGGGCGACGGTGCGGTCCACCGTGGGGTTGCCCGCCACGGTGGCGGCGGTGGCCGCGCGGGTCAGCTCATCGAAACAGCCAAGGCGGGCGCTGGCGTCGCCCAGCGCCGAGCAGCGCAGCAATTGTTGCTCCAGTTCGCCAGCCTGCGCGGCGGCGGTGGACAGGAGGAGGGTGGCGACGACGATTCGGGGTACGGCAAGGTGCATACAAATAATTTCTATAGGAAGGGGAAAGAGCGTGGCGCGCTCGCTTGAACGCGACGCAGTTTAGCCTAAAGGCATTTTCTTTGCAGACAGACACCCACTGCCCGGCGGCTGCCACGCGCCTGCCGCCGGCGGTGCCGCCAAGCGCGCCTCTACAGTGCCTTGCTACACAGGCGAAAGTCCGGGTCCTCGGTGTACGGACGAATCTGAAAACCCAGGCTCCCCATCAGCTTGAGCATGCCGCTGTTTTTGCACAGTACCAGGCCGTCGATCTCGGTCAGGCCCTTGTCGCGCGCCACCTCCATGATCCCCAGCATCAGGCGCGTGCCCAAGCCCTGGCCGCTGAAGCGGTCGTCGACCAGCAGCGAAAACTCGCAGCTGCTGCGGTCCGGGTTGGCGATATAGCGCGACACGCCGATGATGCTGGTCGTTTCGACAAAGTCGCCGTCCGGCCCTGGCGCGCGCTGCGTCTGCACCGCCACCAGCGCCATTTCGCGGTCGTAGTCGATCAGCGTATAGCGCGCCAGCATCGGCACCGACAGCTCGCGCAGCGAGGAGGCAAAGCGGTAGTAGCGCGATTTTTCCGACAGGCCGCGCACCAGGTCTTGCAGCATGCAGGCGTCGTCCGGCTGCACCGGCCGCAGCAGGTACTGGCCGCCGCCGCGCATCGGCCACTCCTGCGTGTAGTTCGACGGGTAAGGCAAAATGGCCAGGTGAGCATAGCTGTGCGACGCTTGCGGCGCGGCGTCGACGACGATGCGGGCGTCGACCGCCAGCGCCCCGTGCTCGTCGACGATGAGCGGGTTGATGTCCATTTCGCGCAGCTGCGGCAGCGCGCACACCATTTCAGAAACGCGCAGCAGCATGTTCTCGACCGCTTCGCGGCACGCCGGCGGCGCGCCGCGCCATTCGTCGAGCATGCTTGACGCACGTACCCTGCCGATCAGGCGCTGCGCCAGGAACTGGTTCAGCGGCGGCAATTCGACGGCGCGGTCGTTGATCAATTCGATCATGGTGCCGCCCGCGCCAAAGCTGATGGCAGGGCCGAACAGGTGATCGGTGACGACGCCGATATAGAGCTCGCGGCCATGGCGCTTGCCGGCCATTTTCTGGATCGTCACGCCATTGATGCGCGCCTCGGGCGCCAGCCGGCGCACGGTGGCCATCATGTCGCAGTAGCCGTCGCGCACGGCGGCCGCATTGGTGAGGTTGAGCACCACGCCTTGCACGTCGGACTTGTGGGCGATATCGGGCGAGTCGATTTTCAGCGCCACCGGGTAGCCTAGCTGGCTGGCGATGAGCATGGCTTCGTTGCTGCTGCGCGCCAGGATGGTGTGCGTGATCGGAATGTGGAACGCTGCCAGCAGCGCCTTCGATTCCATCTCGGTGAGCACCTTGCGGCGCTCGGCCAGCACGCCTTCGATCAGCAGGCGCGCGCCGTCCAGATCGGGCTTGGTCAGTTGCGACAGCGGCGGCGGGGTCTGGCGCAGCAACTGCTGGTTCTGGTAAAACGCGGCGATATTGCTAAAGCCGTCGACCGCCGCTTCCGGCGTGCGGAAGGTGGCTACGCCAGCCGCGTTGATGATCTGGCGCGCTGCCGTCACTTGCCGGTCGCCCATCCAGCAAGTCAGGAGCGGCTTGCCCAGGCTGGCGTTCAGCGTGCTCACGGCGCGCGCCACGGCCGCCGGGTCGCCCCCGAGCTTGGGCGAATAGATCACCAGAATACCGTCGACCAGCGCGTCGCGCGCGCAGGCCTGCACCGCGGCGCAGAAGGCGTCGGCGTCGGCCTCCTCGGACAGGTCGATCAAATTGGAGAGGGTGGCCAGGGGCGAGAGCAGCGGGGCCAGCGCCTGCACGCTGGGCTCGGACAGGCGCGCGAGCTGCAGGCCGAGCTCTCCAATCCAGTCGGCCGCCAGTACGCCGGGCCCGCCGCCGTTGGTGATGATGGCCAGGCGCGGACCGACCGGGCGGTAGCGCGAGGCCAGGCATTTGGCCGCCGAAAACAGCTGCACGAACGACTTGACCCGTACCGCGCCGGTGCGGCGCAGCGCGGCGTCGAACACGTCGTCGCTGGCGACAAAGGCGCCGGAGTGGGTCAGCGCCGCCTGCGACGCGGCGGCCGCGTTGCCGGCCTTGAGCACCACCACCGGCTTGGTATTGGCGGCCCCGCGCAGGGCCGACAGGAAGCGGCGCGCGTCGGTCAAGCCTTCCATGTAGATGACGATGCTCTGGGTGGCCGGGTCGGTGGCCAGAAAGTCCAGCGTCTGGGCCAGGTCGACGGCGGTGTTCGGGCCCAGCGAGACCACGGTGGAAAAGCCGACCGCATTCTGGCTGCCCCAGTCGAGGATGGCCGAGGTGAGCGCGCCCGATTGCGAAATGAGCGCCAGGCTGCCCGGTTGGGCCATGGCGCCGGCGACGCTGGCGTTGATATGCAGGCGCGGGCGCTGGTAGCCCAGGCAGTTAGGGCCGAGCAAATGGATGCCGAACTTGCGGGCGATGGCGTGCAGTTCCCTGGCCAGCGGGCTTTGCACGCCGCTCGACAGGATCAGCGCGGCGCGGCACTGGATGCGCCCGGCCACTTCCAGCGCGAACGCCAGCTCGTCGTTGGGAAGCGCGATCACGGCCAGGTCGGCGCGCGACTGGGCCAGGTCGGTCAGGGTGCCGCTCATGCCGACGTCAAGGAAGGTGATCGGGCCGGTAAAGCCGCCTTGCTCCAGTTGCGCGCCGATGTCGCGCCCGTAGCTGGTCTGGGACGGCGGGAGCTCTGGCTGGTCGGCCTTGCCCGCGAAGACGACAATCGAGCGGGGTGAAAACAGCGGCGTGAGGTAGTGATTTTCCATGAGCGTGCCTGGCAAGTGAAGGGGGGCGTTACAGGTCGGACTGGTCGTCAAGCCCCAGCAGTGCCTTGACATGGGCGGCGGCGCTGCGCGCCAGCGACGACAGCTCGTAGCCGCCTTCCAGGCAGGAGACGATCCGGCCCTGGCAATGGCGCCGGGCCACGTCCAGGATTTGCCTGGTGACCCAGGCATAGTCGGCTTCGACCAGGGCCAGGTTGCCCATGTCGTCGTCGCGGTGGCCGTCAAAGCCGGCCGACATAAAAATCAGTTGCGGGCGAAAGCGCTCCAGCGCGGGCAGCCACTGGTCCGTCACAGCCTGGCGCAGCAGCTCGCCGCCGGAACGGGCCGGCAGGGCGACGTTGATCATGTTTGTCCCGCGCGCGATGTTGCCGCAAAACGGATACAGCTTGTCTTCGAAAATGGAGCACATCAGCACCCGTTCGTCATCATGCAAAATGTCTTCGCTGCCATTGCCATGATGGACGTCGAAGTCGATCAAGGCGACCCGCTGTAAGCCATGCACGTTGAGGGCGTGGCGGATGCCGACGGCGGCATTGTTGAAAAAGCAAAAGCCGCCGGCCGCGGCATATTCGGCATGGTGGCCGGGCGGGCGCACATTGCAAAAGGCGGTGGCGCAGGCGCCGGTCAAGACCATATCGGTGGCCAGCACGGCGGCGCCTGCCGAACGCAGCGCAGCCTGGTAGCTGAAGGGGTTCATGCTGGTGTCAGGATCGACCTGCACCGATCCTTCCTCGGGCGCGAGCGCGGCAAGGGTGTGGATATACAGGCTGGAGTGGGCTTGCGCCAGTTGCTTTTCGGTCGCCAGCGGTGCCTCGCACGGCTGCATGAAGTCGAGCAAACCCTTGATCAGCAGCATATCCCGGATGGCGCCTAGGCGTTCCGGACACTCGGGGTGCTGCTCTCCCATCGTGTGCTTCAGGCAGTCGGGGTGGGAGATATAAGCTGGGAGCATCGTTGAGGCTGGGAGCATCGCTGCCTTTGTTTGACGTTGCAGGCACGCGGCGTACCCGGGCCCGTACTTGATCGGGAATGTAATGATGTGGTTTTAGCTCAGTGTAATGATCGATGTCAAACAATTCGTTGATCCAGATCAAAATTGACAATCTCAGTACACAGTGCGCCACGCGTCTTGTCGCTATGGTCAAATGGACTGATAGACCACGATTGACGGGAAAGGGGAATCACCATGGCAGAGGCATTCAAGGTGGGCGACAAGGTGCAATGGCAGTCAGCGCAGGGCACGGTGCATGGCACGATCCAGAAAAAGCTCACCGAGCCAATGGAAATCCACGGCCACCATGTGGCGGCGTCCCCTGATAACCCTGAATACCTGGTGGTCAGCGACAAGACGGGCGCGCAGGCCGCGCACAAGGCTTCGGCACTGAAAAAAGCCTAAGGCAAACGGCGTCAGCGCCGTTCGCCACCCTCAGTTGGGCTCGGGGCGGTCGCGCGGCGGCACCGTTCTGAGCAATATTTGACCTGTTCCCAGTCGCGTTCCCACTTCTTGCGCCAGGTAAAAGGAAGCGCGCAGTGGGCGCATAGCTTGGAGGGCAGCTCGGATTTTTTTCGCATCTTCATGCCGGCCATTCTACAGCCGTACCTCGCCGGACCGGAACCGGACCACGGCCTGCAGCGCGCGCCCGCCGGCAATGCGGCGCAGATGCACGGTTACCGTGCGCCAAACCCGGTATCATTGCGCGAGGGCGCCTATGCAGGATGGGCATTTTCCAGGCGCCGCACATGAACGAGACTGGATTTTTGTATGGTAATTGTGACTCACAGCGGCAAGTTTCACGCCGACGACGCGTGGGCCGTCGCGGCGCTGAAGATACTGTTCCCGCAGGCGCAAGTGGTGCGCACGCGCGATGCCGCAATAGTTGAGGCGGCTGACTTTGCCGTCGACGTCGGCGGTATCTGGGACCCGGCGACGGGGCGCTTCGACCATCACCAGAAAGGTTTTTGCGGCGCGCGCGCGACCGGCGTGCCGTATGCCAGCGCGGGGCTGGTATGGAAGGAATACGGCGCGCGCTGCGTCAGCGCCCTGGCGGCGGCGCATACGGGCACCACCCTGGCCGACGACAGGGCGGTCGAGATGGCCCATGCCATCGACGCCGATGTCGTGCAGTATCTGGACTTGTCGGATGTGGGCGCGGCCAAGAATGCGCCGGGCGGCTATGGCCTCTCGGCCGTGGTGTCCGGCTTCAACCCCAACTGGCTCGACGAGCAAAGGGTGGGTTACGGCGACGCCGACGCTGCCTACCGGCTGAGCCAATTTACGCGCGCCATGGAACTACTCACCGACATCATGATCAACGCCGTCAAATACCGCGTTGGCGCGCTGCTGTCGGTGGAGCAGGTGAGGCAGGCAACAGTGCTTGACGATGGCAGGGTGCTGTTCCTGGAAAACGGCGCGCTGCCCTGGACCCAGGTGGTGCGCAAGGAAATGCCCAAGGTGATGTTTGTCATCAGCCACAATATCGCCGAGCAGCGCTACATGATTCACACGATCCCGGTCAGCCCTGACAGTTTTAAGGCGCGCGCCGATCTGCCCGACGCATGGGCCGGCTTGCGCGACGCGCAACTCGCTGCCGTCACCGGCGTGGCCGATGCCGGTTTTTGCCATAATGGCCGCTTCATCGCGTCGGCCAAGTCGTATGAAGGCATACGCAGCATGGCGGCGCAGGCGCTGCAGGCGCTCGGGCAGTAGCGCCCTGGCGCCGGCGCGTTTTTTGCGATTTACCTCGCGCTGAAAAATTCGGCGTGGATCAGGCGCAAGGCCAGGCGCCGGTCTTCGCGATCGACCAGCATATAGGCGGCCACTTCGCTGGCGCCGGCAGCGCTGAGCGTCACGCGTACGCCGCCGGCGAGCGCCGCCGACAAGGCCCGGCTGGCGATCGCGCTGCCCACGTTGGACGCGTCGAGCACGCCGTCGCCGACCACCGCCACGATGGCAACCGCATCATTGCGGCTCACTTCGACGACCCCCGCCATGTGATGGGTTGCCAGCGCATCGTACGCTGCTTCAAGGTGCTCGCGCGCGAGCAAGATATTGATCGCCGTTTGGGCCGTCAATACGCTCTTGATGTTGATGCCCTGGCGGTCGAGCGTGGAGGTGACCTCGGCCAGGATGCCGGGCTTGAAGCCCACGCCCGGGCCGTGCAACTTGAGAATGGCGACGTCGTCGCTGGACGAGACGCTTTTCACCACATCATGGGTGACGGTGCGTTCGCCGTCGATGACGGTAAATGCGTGCAGGCCCAGGTCAGGACGGGTGATGTTCAGGATGCGGATCGGGATCGCCTGGTCGAACAGCGGTTCCACGGTGCGCGGATGGAGGATCTTGGCGCCAAAGTAGGACAGCTCGGCAGCTTCCAGGTAGTGCAGGCGCGCGATCGGATGGGGCGATTCGACCGCGCCCGGATCGGCGCTCAGGAAGCCGTCCACGTCTTTCCAGACGTCGAGCGATTCGGCGCCGATGCAGCGCGCGATCGACGCGGCCGAATAGTCGGAGCCGCCGCGCCCGAACAGGGTGGTCTTGCCGTCGCGGCTGACGCCGTAAAAGCCCGGCACGACAACGATGCCGTCGCCGGCCAGGGCCGCTGACACCGGGCCGGTACTGGCGTCAAAATCGCAGGCGGCGTTGCCGAACACGCCGTCGGTAAACAGACCAATATCCTCCGGCAGGGCTTCGCGGGCGGCGATGCCGCGGCTTTGCAGCACCGCCGTCACCAGCAGGCTGGACAGGCGTTCGCCATAGCTCAAGATGACATCATTGACGAAGTCGGGAACGTCGCCAATATAGTGGATGCCGGTCAGGAAGCGCTCCAGCTGGTCGAGGCGCGCGTTCAGGGCCGCTTCGGTGCGGCTGCGCTGCTCCAGGTCGGCGATGTTGGCGTCCAGGATGTCCTTCTTTAGCGTGCGCAAGGTGAGCGTGTAGTCGCGGCTCTCGGCCAGCGCGGAGAGCTTGCCGGCCCCCTCCTTGGCCGCCTGGACGCAGGCAACGAGCGCGTTGGTGATGCCGAAAAAGGCCGACACCACCAGCACCAGCGGGCGCTGGTAGGTTTGCACGACATTGACCACGCGATCGATGTCTTCGGGGCGGCGCAGGTTGGAACCCCCGAATTTGACGACGATTTTCTTCATTTGATGTTCCTGGATGGGCATGGCGATCATGTGGGGTGGCGCTGGCAACTGGCGCGGCATCGCCGCGCGGCAGGCTTGCCTTGTGCGAGACTCTGGAAGTATGGCGGCGCCTCCGGTGCTTGTCAAAGTTTGCCGCGTACCACCAAGCCACCTGGCTTGCAGCGAACAACGCTAGGGTGCGTACCGAATTGACAGTGGCAGTACAGAAAACCCGGAGGCTGGATACACCGCCTTCAAGGCTTCCATTCCCGGCATCAGGGCGATGTGGACGGTGCGTGCCAGCAATTGCTCCATGCAAATGCGCAGCGACATCCGTGCCAGCGGCGCGCCCGGGCAAACATGGATGCCTGCACCGTACAGCAGGTTTAGCGCTGGGTCACGGTCCAGCCGGAATTCATCGGGATTGCCAAAGACGGTTTCGCTGCGGTTGGCGGAGGCCCAGATAAGGCTGATGCGTTCTCCTGCCGCGAGCGTGCGCTCGCCGATCTTGACCTGCCTGGTGGTAATCCGGCGGCTGGCAATCAGCGGGGCATGAATCCGTAGTATTTCATCGATTGCGGCGGGCAATAATGCCGGTTCCTCCCGCAGTTGTTGCTGCAGCGACGGTCGCTCGGCCAGGTAATGGACCAGAATGCCCACGCAGCTGGCAATCGTGCTCAGTTCCCCTACCGTCCAATTGCGCAAGATACTGATAATGTCCCGATCGCCCAGCAGGCTCTTGCCTATCCTGTCGCGCAGCAGGCTGGTGGTGATATCGTCGGGGGCGTCGGCGCCGGCGTCGCGGCGCGCGGTGAGCAAGGCTTGAATATAGCTGTCGAATTCGAACGCCAGAGCGTTCATGGCGCCGGTGTCGCCCGCCAGGGTGGCCGCGTGATTCTTGCCGATCCAGTGGCGCAGCGGTTCGTGCAAAGCGGCCGGCCAGCCCAGAAAGTCGGACTGGACCTGCAGCGCAAAGTCTTGCGCGAACTGCGCCATCAGATCCGTTTCCTCGCGCGCCGCCATCTGGCTCACCAGCTTGGCGGCGATGCCGCGGCACGCAGGCTCGAAAGCGTCCATGCGCTGCGCGCTGAAATAAGGATCAAGAATGCGTCGGTACGCAGTGTGTTCCGGGGGATCCATGCCATTTGGCACGGAAAGGTGCCTGGAAACGTGATTGCTGAAGCTGTCGTGGTCGTCCAGCACGCGCGCCACATCTTCATGCCGGAACAGCGACCAGTGCAGATAGTCGCTGTGCGCCACCGGGCAACGTTGGCGCATGTCATCGTACACGGCAATCTGATCGCCAAGCGCCGCTTCACCCCTTGGATCCCAATCGTTTTTTGGTTCGCTTGTCATCTTGCCCCCTATAAGCGCATGCGTGTTTTGCCGCAATCGCGCGCATCGTAGCCTTCGCCATGCTCGGCGCAGAACCTCAGGTGGCGCCGTGCATGCCAGGCCCTGTCCACTGGAGACCAGTCTAGGGTAATGCCTCGCTTAAAGCAATATACTATATGCATCTTTATTGGGAGTCCGTTCCAGCCAGTGCGTACGCTGCCGGCCACGGGTTCACAAACTTGTTATTGGTGGCAACGCCACCCGCGCCACGGGCTTGGCTTGCGCGTCGATGAAACCTTCAAGCGCGCTCGACAACGCCTCGAGTGCATGCTTGCCGAACGCTTGCTCAAGGTATTGGTACTGCAATTCGATCAGCGGCGCCATATGATCGATCAGTGCATCCCCTTTTGGCGCCAGGCTGATCAGCAAGCGCCGCTGGTCCGCTTCGATCCGGCTGCGCTGCACGAGTCCGGTTTCTTCCATGCGCGCCAGGATGCCCGCCATGCTGCTGCTGAGAATTTGGCACAGCGCGCAAATTTCACGCGGTTCGAGTTGCGCGTGTTCATCGAGCGCGCGCAGGATCCGCCACTGCTGTTCGGTCAAGCCGTAGTGATTGAGGACGGGGCGAAAATGCGTCATCAGCGCGTCGCGCGCCTTGAGCAACTGCTGCGGCAAGTTGCGGTGGGTGAAGCGGTGAGCCACGTTAACTCCTGATGTCGGTCGCGGTGAAATGGGCAAAATTGTCGGCAAGCATGCACGCATGACTTGACTTGCTAGCATATGAGTGATTAAATCACTCATATGCTAGTGAATTATACCCGTACTTCCTTCCCTTTTGACAGAAAAGACCGGCCATGATCGTGCGCGACCGGCCGTCCGGGCTCAGGCTATTCCTCGCTTTGCGCGGTTCCGTATTGCCGCGCATCTTGCCGGCACTGGTCGTCAACATTGCCATTGCCACCTTGGTAACCTGGTCGCATGGCGACGTGTTCCAGTTAAAAATCACGCTGACGACGATTCCATTCACGCTGATCGGCTTGCCGCTGTCGATCTTTCTCGGCTTTCGCAACAACGCCGCCTACGACCGCTTCTGGGAAGGGCGCAAGTTGTGGGGCGAACTGGTGCTGCGCAGCCGCAATTTTGCGCGCCAGTGCCTCAGCCTGATCGACTATCCCGCGCCGGCAAACTTTGCAGACGGGCTGGCCGACGCCCGAGTGCGCATGGTGTACCGGGCCATCGCGTTCACGCATGCCGTGCGCGACCTGCTGCGCGACCAGCCATCGGACGCGGGCTTGACAGCGTTGTTGCTGCCGGCCGAATGGGAGCAGATGGAGCGCGCCCGCAACAAGCCCGACTTCCTGATGCTGCAGATGGGAATGGACCTGCGCCGGTGCCTGAAAGAAGGGCGGATCGACCCGTGCCTGGCCGCTGCCATCGACGCCACGCTGTCGGCCCTGACCGGCGCCGGCGCCTCGTGCGAGCGGATCAAGAACACGCCGGTGCCGTTTTCGTACACGCTGCTGTTGCACCGCACCGCGTATCTGTATTGTTTTCTGCTGCCGTTCGGGCTGGTCGATTCGATCGGTTTCATGACGCCGTTCGTGGTGGCCATTGTCGCCTACACGTTTTTCGGCCTCGACGCCCTGGGCGACGAGATCGAGGAACCGTTCGGCCTGGAACCGAACGACCTGCCGCTCGACGCTATCTGCCGCGCCATCGAAATCGACCTGCGCTCGGCGCTGTGCGACGTGAATGTGCCGGCGCCGCTGGCGCCCGTCAATGATTGCCTGACCTGATTGCCCCATTTCTGCCGTAAAAAAGGACTTACCATGCATGACGAGTATCAGGATCGCATCCGCAACCCCCTCTTGTGGGATCGCATCACCAGCGCCGCCGCTGCCGCCGCGCTGATCGAAGACGGCATGACGGTCGGCATGAGCGGGTTCACGCGGGCCGGCGACGCCAAGGCAGTGCCGCTGGCGCTGGCCGAACGGGCGCGCCATGATCCGCTGCAGATCACCCTGATGACCGGCGCCTCGCTGGGCAGCGATGTCGACAAGATCCTGACAGAGGCCGGCGTGCTGGCGCGCCGCATGCCGTTCCAGTCCGATCCGACCCTGCGCGCGGCGATCAACCGCGGTGAAGTCATGTTCATCGACCAGCACCTGTCCGAAACGGTGGAGCTGCTGCGCACCGGCCAGATCGCGCCAATCAATATCGCCGTGATCGAGGCGATTGCCATCACCGAAACCGGCGCCATCATTCCCACGACTTCAGTCGGCAACAGCGCCAGCTTTGCCATCCTGGCCGACAAGGTAATCGTCGAGATCAACCTGGCCCAGTCGCTGGCGCTGGAAGGCCTGCACGACATCTTTATTCCGAAACACCGACCGCAACGCGAACCGATTCCCTTGATGACGCCGAACGACCGGATTGGCACCACCGCCATCATGATCGCCCCCGAAAAAATCGCCGCCATCGTCATCACCGAAAAAAGCGACAGCTGCTCGACCATCCTGGCGGCCGATGAGGACACGGCGGCGATCGCCGCCCACCTGGTCGCCTTTTTCGAACGCGAGGTCGCGCTCGGACGGCTGACCGAGCGCCTGCTGCCGATCCAGGCCGGGATCGGCACCATCGCCAATGCCGTAATGGCCGGGTTCATCGACAGCCCGTTCCAGCACCTGACCATGTATTCGGAAGTGCTGCAGGATTCGACCTTCGACCTGTTCGACGCCGGCAAGCTCGATTTCGCGTCCGCCTCGTCGATCACGCTGTCGGCGCCCAAGGCGGCGCAGGTGTTCGGCGACATCGGCCGCTACAAGGAGCGCCTGGTGCTGCGCCCGCAAGAAGTGAGCAACCACCCGGAGGTGGTGCGCCGGCTCGGCATCATTGCGATCAATACCGCGCTCGAAGCGGACATCTACGGCAACGTCAATTCAACCCACGTGGGCGGAACGCACATGATGAACGGCATCGGCGGCTCGGGCGACTTTGCGCGCAATGCCTACCTGGCCGTGTTTGCCACCAAGTCGCTGGCCAAGGGCGGCCGCGTGTCGAGCATCGTGCCGATGGTGTCGCACGTGGACCACAACGAGCACGACGTCGACATCATCGTCACCGAGATCGGCCTGGCGGACTTGCGCGGCCTGGCGCCGCGCGAGCGCGCCGAGGTCATTATCGAAAACTGCGTGGCCGACCCGTACCGCCAGATGCTGCGCGACTATGTGGCGGCGGCGAAGCTGCGCGGCGGCCACACCCCGCACGTGCTGGAACAGGCCTTGTCGTGGCATGTGCGCTACGCAGCGACCGGTTCAATGCTGCCCGAGCCAGGTGACAGCGGGCCTGGCGGGCAATAGCGCCTGACGGCTCGTTGCAGCAAACCTTACTGGCGTACCGTCAGCGACGGCGTTTCCGGGTCGGACACGTCCACCATGAAGGTATAAGCCGCCGTGGCCGGCACGTTCAGTTTGATGTTGGCGCCGACTGCTTCCAGCTTGCGCGTTTCGCCCGGCGCCATGGCGGCACTGCCGTTCACGGCGCCAAAGTCGATGGCGGCAAAGTCGTCCGAGCCGATCTTGAATTCGTGCGAGCCGCGCTCCAGCGTGACCGTGGCCGTGAACTGTTTGCCCTTCGCCCGCAAGGGCGTTCCCACGCCCCACTGGTTCATGCTGCCGCGCAGGTAGACCGGGGTGGCGGCGAAGGCCGATACCTGCGGGGCAGGGGGCGCCAGCGGTGTGATCGCCACTTTGCTGAACACCAGATTGCGCACGCGCCCGTTATTGATGCTAAAGCTGTTGCAGGCGCGCTTGGCGTCGCAGCGGTATTCCACTTTCCCGATCGGGAATGGTGCGTTGAACGTGGTGGCGGAAATCGCGCTCAGCGCCATGTCGTCGCGCGGGTGGTGCAGCACCAAGGTGCCATCCTTCTGGCTGATTTGGTAGATGACGTTCAGTTCCGCGCTGTAGAAGGTACCGCTGCGTGCACGCAGTTCCTCGTCGCTTAGTACAGTGGCCTTCACCCGTCTGGCGGGGTGATCCTGGCCGTTCTGGTGCAGCGTGCCGCCGTTGACAATGCCGTCCGGGCCCGGCGCGTCGAAGGTGAACTGTGCCTCGACGACCTTCAGGAAGAAGGTGCGCTCGCTCGACGGGAATAGCGGAAACTTGGGCTGGCCGGTGGCCTGGGTCATCAGCCGCTCGTTTTCCTTGGTGAAGCTGATCACGAACGACGGGGTGAGGGCAAAGTCGCCGACCAAGGCATCGAGGCGCTGTGGATCGAGCTTGATCTCCTTCTGTTCGATCTTGGCGCTTGCCACCGGCAACGGCTCGGCATTGGTGCCGAGGTAGGCATCGGCCACCTGGCGCGACAGACCCGGCGCGTTCAGGTCACCGGCATTGGACAGGATCACCACCGACAGGTGCTCCTTGGGGAAACGCACGATATTTGAACGGTAGCCGGCGTCGCCGCCGCTGTGCTCGACAATGTCAAGGCCGCGGTACTGGCCGATCGCCAGGCCGCCCGCGTAGTCAATCTCGCGCCCGCCGGCCAGCTTGCCCTTGGTCTGCAGCTGCGCCAGCAGCGCCTTGCCGCCGACTTTGCCGTCGTAGAAATTCTGGTCCCACAGGGCCAGGTCGTCGACCGTGGTAAACAGGCTGGTTGCGCCCACGTTCGAATACGACAGCGCGACGTATTGCCACTTGCCGTCCCGGCCTCTGGCATACGACGATGCGCGCCCGTTGACCAGCGTTTGGTAGTCGTCATGGAAATGGGTGTGCGTCATCCCGAGCGGATCGAACATGCGCTCCTTGGTGAACGCCGCCAGCGATGTGCCTGCGACCCGCTTGACGATAATCCCCAGCAGCGTATAGCCGGTGTTGCAGTACAGGTGCTCCCGGCCGGGCGTGAAATTGAGCGTCTTCTGGGCGCTGACCACGCGCAGCACGTCGTTTTCGGTGATCACGTCCTCCAGGCGCCAGCCGGCCAAGGCCAGCAGGTTCCACTGGTCGCGCAAGCCGCTGGTATGGGAAATGAGCTGGCGAATGGTAATCGTGCGGCCGAAGTCGTGCAGCTCGGGAAGGTACTTGCGGATGTCGTCGTCCAGGCCGAGCTTGCCATCTTGGGCCAGCAGGTAAATAGCAAAGGCGGTGAACTGTTTCGACACCGAAGCGACATGGAAGGGAGTGGAGGCCTTGTTGGGGGCCTCGCGTTCGATGTCGGCCATGCCGTAGGCGCCGCGCCGCACTACCTTGCCGTCCTTGATTACCGCCAGCACCGCGCCGGGGGAATCGGGCTTGCTCCACGCCGAGAACAAGGCATCGATGTCGGTGTCGGCGGCGAACGCAGGACTGGCGAGCAGGACGGTGGCGAAAACGGCGAAGGAGTACTTCATGGCAGCCTTGATAAGTTGATCAAAACTCATCATAGCTGGATAATATTTATATATGTTATTGTTTCGGATACATATATGCCGGCTGACAATTCATTCGCGGCCGAAGCGTACCGGACGGTTCCGATCCTTCAGGCAGTCGGCGCAAAGTCATGTATTCCGCCTTTGCCGAATCGGGAGCGTTCGCGCCGGAAGGCTCGCGCATCCACCGCTGGCGCTGCAGCAGCACGGCGCATGCGCCGGATGAGGTCAGCCACTGGGATGCGCTGCGGTTGGGTCGTGTGGCGACTAGTGTCCTGAGTTGGAAGTTCGTTGCTTATAAATGTTCCGAAATCGCCGAGAGACAAGGAACAAAAGCGGAGCAAGGCCGAGGCCTTGCGAGCATTTTTGACGCAGTATCGCGGGGATTCTCGGGATATTTATACTGCGAACTTCAAACTCGGGACACTAGCTGAACGACTGCACCGTCGAAGCGGCCTGGTTGAGCGGGCGCGCGCTGGCACAGTGCATGTCTATTGCCTGGCCCAAGGTTTTGCTACCAGGGCAGTTCCGCTCCGTCATACGATCTGAATGAACCGCTTTCGGCGGGCGTAAGCTCGTCAAGCACGTTTAGCATGTCGGCCGCAGCATCTCGCGCGGCACGGCCGATGGATTCGCCACGAAACGGGCGCGACAGGCGCGAGTTCACTGTGCCCGGATGCAGCGCGACCAGCACGCTGTTAGCCTGCGTGCGCGCCAGCTCGATCGCAGCAGTCTTGATCAGCATGTTTAGCGCAGCCTTTGACGCTCGGTAGCTGTACCAGCCACCCAGCCGGTTGTCGCCAATGCTGCCCACCTTCGCCGACAGCATGGCCATGATCGCCCGTTCGCTGTGCAAGAGCGGCGCAAAGTGGCGCATTACCAGCGCAGGACCGAAGGCATTGGCTTGGAACGTGGCCTGCATCTGCGCGTAATTCATATCTGCCAAGCGCTTTTCAGGCATGAACGATTCAGCATGCAGGACGCCGGCAGCATTGATAATGAGATGGTATTGCGGGCCAGCAGCCAGTGCGCGTGCGGCTTCGGCAATACTGTCTTCGTCATTGAAATCGAGGTGGGGCTTGGTCTGCCGGTGGAGCGCCTGCACCGAGGCGCAACGCGGGCATTCCCGGAGCAGATCAATAAACGCGGCGCCGATCGTGCCGGATGCACCGATTATCAACGCGTGAAACTGGTCAGGTAAGCTATTCATCATTGGGTGCGGTTCCATGGTTGATTAAACATAGCAACAGCACGGATGCTGGCGCTGCTTGAATTGCATATTTGACATCGCTAACGTGTTGATGACATGGATCACGCTGTTGTCGGCCACAATGCCGGTTTTGGCAACGCGCGCCTTGTCGATTGTTATTTTACCTACGTTGAACTTGACGATCACCGGACCGCCTTCCATTGTCTTGACCATCCCGGGCGCGACGTCAGCTGTCTTGACCTTGCCCGAGACGACTTAGTAGGTCAGCACCTTTGCCAACGCTTTTTAATCCTTCAGCAGCGCACCCGGCTAAGCTTTGCCACAATCCTCCAGTAAGGACCATAGCTTAAACCGCTGTCTCAAATCGTGGGTCCACTATAGCCGCCGATGGCGCCGGTGACTGCAACGCCTCCGCGCGCAATCGGTGCAATTCCCGATCTCCGGCCTGCGCTGCTATTTAAACAATCGCATCAACTGATTTTTCGTCAATACCACCAAGCCGAACATCAAATGCGACATCACCTTGTCCGGACCGCGCACTCAGATGTTGCGCCCACAAAATTCATCCTTGAGCCTTGCGTTGCTGCGCTCGGCCACGGTGCGCTCCTTGTAGCGCACGGCGTCGGCAGGTTCAAACTTTTCCTTCAGTCCGCCGCGCGCGTTGTAGTCGATCGGCGCAACGTGGCTCAGACTTCGGCTATGCTCGTGCAATTACTTGCTGCAGTACGCCGCGTCGAACACCCATACAGGTTTGTCACGCGCGCCGCCGTCATCGTCGCCAGCGGCTCCGCCGCCGGGCTGTCGTGCACTCAAGCGCGGGTGAGAACGGCACTGACCGGCACGCCGCAATCGGCTGTGTCGATGTGTAGCTAATAGCCGTTCCAGCTATTTTTGTAGCCTTGCGCGTTGCACTTCGCGCCGCAGTCGCAAACGCTGGGCAAATCGTGCAGCATTTCCGGCAAGCTCCGCGTACGCTGCTGCCTGATCCTGTTCACTTTTGGCGCCGGCATCTAGTGTAGTGCGTCAAACAGATTGAAGCTTATTAAGTTTGGCACGAGCGCGCGTGACTTTGGCAAGAATGTCGGTCGCTTTCGCGGTCCATATATACGGTTTCGGTGCCATATTATGTTTTGCAATGAACTGTCCAATCGATTCGGTCAGGTCTGGGACTGACT